>CAMOTC010000035.1 GCA_946625545.1 uncultured Clostridia bacterium
ATTGATCTTCCTCACTGCAAGCGAGGTCGATATCGGCGGTGAGTTCGGCACAGGCGCGAACGTTCTTTTTTTCGCCGTTCGTTCCGTTGACGATATCGCGGAACTTTTTCAGCTCCGCCGCCGTCCCGATCTTATAGGGGGACGCTGTCGTTCCGTCGCCCAAGCCGTCCCAAGTCGCGTGCGCCGTTTCGGCAGAAGGTGCGGCGATGAACGCCATCACGCCGAGAAGGAGCGACAAGCTCAAGATCAGCGCCACTGCGATCACACTTAATTTCCGTTTCGTTTGCAGCATAATTTTTTCTCCTTTTTTAAGAGGTTTTCCCTCTATAAAAAATAAACAAAGTTATTATAACAAACGGAGCGCAACAGAAGTGCAACAAAAAAACCCCCTATGGGAGCTTTTTCGAGTAAATATTTGGAAAATCGGCGGGAATGCGAGGAAGTGTCTTTTTTAGAGGGATCAGCGCTTACGCTCCTTCACCTCGACGTTCTCTACACCCACGACGCCGTACAGCTCGGCGATCAGGCTGTCGCTGTCTGCGACGGTCGTATCGTGGCGGTAGTACTTGCCGTCGATCAGGAAGTACACTTCCACCCCGCCCTTATAGGCGGAGCAGATCTCCTTTACCCGCGGATAGACCGCGGTGTAGTCGTGCGGGAACTTGACGACAAAGACGACGTTTCTCTGCGGAGCGGCGTCCTCCTCGGCGACCTCTTTATGCCAGGTACGCATCCCTCTGACGTTCAGACTGTAGATCCCGTCCTTATCCTTGAGGACGCCGTCCACGATGGCGATATTTCCCGTCTTAAAGAAATCCTTGTATCGGGTATAGGTATTGCCGAAAGCGATACACTCGATCGTGCCGTCGAGGTCCTGCAACTTAAAGACCACCATCTCGTTGCCCGTCTTGCCCACCTTCTTGGTGACGTCGAGGAGCATACCCGCCGCGGTAACGGACGCACCGTCGAGAGAGGGAATGGAAGCAACGGCTTCCTCGTTCTCCTCCGCCGCCTTGGTGGCTTCCTCGATCTCGGTGACCTTCGCCGTCGTGAAGGGGATGCTCTCGTAGGCTTTCTTGTAATCCTCGAGAGGGTGACCGGAGAGATAAAGGGAAAAGACCTCGTATTCATTCTCGAGGATCTGACTGCGCGGGAGCTCCTTCATCTTGACGATGTCGATATCGGCGTTTAGCTCGTCGATCTCGTCGAAGAGGGAGAACTGCCCCGAATTTCTGCGCTTATTCTCCTCCGAGGTGGCGTTCATCGCGAGGGGATAATTCGCGAGGAGAGTCGCCCTATTCTCACCGAGACAGTCAAAGGCGCCCGCCTTGATCAGGTTCTCGACCATCGCGCGGTTCGGCATGGCGGTCTGACGACGGAAGAAATCGGAGAGATTTTTATACGGACCGCCCCTCTTTCTCTCCTCCACGACGTGACGAGCGGCTTCCTCGCCGACAGCCTTGACCGCGACGAGACCGAAGCGCACCTTTTCGCCGTCCGTGGTAAAGAAGACGTCACCCTCGTTGATATCGGGTTTCAGAACGGAGACACCCTTATTGCGGAGGTAATTGACGTACTTCGAGACCTCCTTTTGATTGGTGATACGGTCGTTGATAACGGCGGTGATAAACTCGGGCGTATAGTATCTCTTTAAGAAAGCGGTCTCATAGGAGAGCACGGCATACGCCGCCGCGTGCGACTTATTGAAGGCGTACTTTGCGAAGTCCGCCATATCGTCAAAGAGCTTGGTGGCGACCTCCTGCGTGGCGCCGCGAGCGAGCGCGCCCTCCACGGCGGTGAGCCCCTTCTTCGGATTTGCGGGAGAGCCCTCGAAGAAGATCTTTTTTTGCTCCTCCATCAGCTTCGCCTTCTTTTTACTCATGATACGGCGGAGAATATCGGCGCGGCCGTAGCTGTAGCCCGCGATCTCACGAGCGATCTGCATGACCTGCTCCTGATAGACCAAACAGCCGTAGGTCATCTCGAGGATGGGACGCAGGCGCTCGTCGGGATAGACGATCTCCTCGGGATTATTCTTATTCTTGATATACTTCGGGATACTGCTCATCGGACCGGGACGATACAGCGAGATACCTGCTATGATATCTTCGAGCGAAGAGGGCTTGAGTTGCATCATAAAAGCTTTCATGCCGCCGTTTTCGAGCTGGAATACCGAGTCGGTATCGCCCGACGAGATCAGCTTGTACACTTCGGGGTCTTCGTATCCGAGTTCGTGGAAATCCACATCCACGCCGTGATTTTGTTTGATATACAGTTTCGCCTTATGCACGTCGGTCAAGGTGACGAGCCCGAGGAAGTCCATCTTGAGCATACCGAGCGCTTCGACCTGATCCTTGGGATACTGCGTCGTGACGACGTCGCCGTTCCGCTGGAGGGGAACGAAGTCGCCCACGACCTCTTTACAGATCACGACGCCTGCGGCGTGCATACCCGTATTCCTCGGCATACCCTCGACCTTGAGCGCCATATCCAGCACCTTGCGGATCATGGGATCGCTCTCATAGAGCTGGATCACGTCCGAACTGCGCTGTTCGGGGTGCTTGGTGTCTCTGCCGAGGATACCTTTTATCGAGGTCTTGCCCGTGGAGTCGGGGATCATCTTAACGAGCTTGTCCACGTCCGCATAGGGTACGCGATAGACGCGGGCGACGTCCTTGATCGCCTGCTTTGCCGCGAGGGTACCAAAGGTGATGATCCTCGTGACGCGGTCGGCGCCGTACTTATCGCGCACGTACTGGATGACCTCTTCTCTGCCTTCCATGCAGAAGTCGATATCAAAGTCGGGGTTGGAGACGCGCTCCACGTTCAAAAAGCGCTCAAAGATCAAGCTGTAACGCAGCGGGTCGACGTTCGTGATACCGATCGCATAGGCGATGATACTGCCCACGCCGCTACCACGCCCCGCACCGACGGGGATATCGTGACGGCGAGCATAGTCGATAAAGTCCCACACGATCAGGTAGTACTCGGCGAAGCCCATCTTTATGATGACGGAGAGCTCGTACTCCATCCTCTCCTTGATCTCGTCGGTGATGACGGGATAGCGCTTCACGATCCCCTCGTAGGCGAGCCTTCGCAAGTAGTCGCCCGGGGTCTCATCCGTAGGGGGCTTATAGGGAGGGAAGAGGGGCATCTTGAACTTGATCGTGACATTGCACTTCTCTGCGATCTCGAGGGTGGTGTCCAGCGCCTCGGGGAGATTCGGGAAGAGCTCCTCCATCTCGTCTCCGCTCTTGAAATAATAGTAGGGTCCGTTCATGCGCATGCGCATCTCGTCGTCGATATAGTGGGCGGTGCCGATGCAGATCAAGACGTCCTGCATCTCGTCGTCCTCCTTCTCGACGTAGTGGACGTCGTTGGTGGCGACGAGCTTGATGCCGAGCTCACGCCCCAGCTTAATGAGATTCACGACCACCTTCTTTTCGTCGGGGATATCGTGATTTTGCACTTCCAAGTAGTAGTCCTCGCCAAAGACGTCTTTGAACCACAGGGCGAGCTCACGCGCACGGTCGTAGTCGTCGGCGCGGATGGCACGCGGGACGATACCCGCGATACAGGCGGAGAGACAGATCAGACCTTCGGAGTGCGCCTTCAGGGTCTCAAAGTCGATCCTCGGGTGCATATAGAAGCCGTCCACCCAAGCGATGGTATTGAGCTTGCAGAGGTTATAGTAGCCGACGTCGTTCTTCGCGAGGAGGATCAAGTGATAGGTCTGGCTCGTCCTCTCCTTTACCTTCAAGTCCTCGGTCATATAAAACTCGCAACCGATGATAGGCTTGATCCTGAGATCGGCAAAACGAGTAAAGTCCTCCTCGGTGGGGACGATATCGTCCAAGCTGATCTCGAGATTCTCCGCCTTGCGCTCCTCGAGGAGCCTCTCCTTGACTTGATTTTCAAAGTCGGCTTGCGCCGCATTGTAAAAGTCCACCGCGCCGTACATATTGCCGTGGTCGGTGATCGCGATGGCGCGCATGCCGAGAGAGCGTGCTTTATCAAAGAGGCGATTTATCCTCGCCGCTCCGTCCAAGAGGCTATACTCGGTATGCAGGTGTAAGTGTACGAAATTTCTCATTGGTTCCTCCGATCATAAGAGCGCTTTCACATCGTCCGTCGCACGGGTAGCGTCCTTGCCTTCCGCGACGAGAATGAGCTCCGCGCCCTTCTTGTACGAGAGAGCGACGACACCCATCAAGCTCTTTGCATTCGCGACCTTATCGCGATAGAGCAGTCTGATCTCGGCGTGATGCTTCGCCGCCGTCTCGGCAACTGTCTTCGCTACGGCGAGAGACAGATCTTTCGACGCCTTTATCTTGCTTCTCATGGCTTGTCCTCCCTATAATTTTCCGCCATCTCGCGCATCTTCTGCAAGCGGTGATAGAGTCCGCTCTTCGTGATCTTTCCGGGCAGAATACTCGCGAGCTGTTCGAGCGAGACGTCGGGGTTCTCGATCCTCGCTTTGGCGACGTCGGCGATCTCCTTCGGGACGCCCACGAAGCCCCCCGAGCCATCACGGATCGTCACCGCGTCATTGTATTGACGCACCGCCGCCGTGACAGACTTTTCGGTATTCGCGAGGAGGAGATTCCCTGCCCGCGCGCTATTTCCTTCCACGATCTTTTGCAGCATCATATCCTGGAGGGCGAGATCCCCTTTATTTGCTCCCATCAGCGCGCAGAAGTCCGCGATGGTCTGTATCTTTCGGGTGGAGAGAGAGTACTTTTCCCCCTTTCCCGAGAGGTTGAGATTGATATGATTTTTCTTTAGGAGCGAGCAGAACGCCTTGGCGTCTCCCTCGATCTCAAATGTGAGCTCGAGGCGCAGTCCCTCCGCCGCGCGCGTCAAACTGCCGACAGAGAGAAAGACACCACGTGCGTAGTCGGCGATCTCCTTTGCGGGGGTGATCTTGCTCTTCACCCCGAGGTCGAGAGAGTCGATCTCGCCATCCGTCAAGGTGATCTTGCCGATATTCGACAATAGTTCGAGAGCGTACTTCCCACGGATCACGACGATATAGGTGCGACTGCGGCGCTTGTCCCCCGGTTCGTGAAAGGCGATCTCGGAGTGGTACCCGTAGCGCTCGTTCATGTAAGCGCCGAACTCCCAGGCGAGCAGATAGTCGGGAGAAGTATAGGAGAGATAGTATCCCTTCTCGTCCTTGGAGAGAGTGCCGCCGAAGGTCAAGATCGCCGAGACGAATGCGTCTCGTACCCCTGCCCCGCACAGTGCGTGCACTTCTTCTTTCAGTTGCTTCTCGGTGAGCATATCCTTTCCACCTCGTACTCGAGCCTAACGCCCGACTGTTTCTCCACTCTGTCTCTCACGCGCTCCGCCACGGCGAAATACTCCTCCGTGGTCGCACCGCCCTTATTTACGATAAAATTACAATGCACGGTCGATAGCTCCGCGCCGCCGACGCGATATCCTTTCAGCCCCGTCCTCTCGATATACAGCGCGGCGGGAGTATCCCCTACGCGTCGAAAGACGCTCCCCGCCGACCGCTCCGTCGGTTGTGTCTGACGCCGACGAGCGCGCATAGAGCGCATCTTCCCTTCTATCTCGGCGCGATCTCCCCTGCGGAGATGAAAGACTGCGGATAGGATCACGCTTCCCTCGGGGATATGGGAGACGTGGTAGCCCGCGGAGATCTCCTCCACGCCGAGCACTTCGACCTCGCCCGCCGCATTGATGAGAATGACGCTTTTCAAAACGTCCGACATCATATCTCCGAACGCGCCCGCATTGGACTTGATCGCACCGCCCACCTCGGCGGGGATCCCGCAGGCAAATTCCAGCCCCGCGAGAGAGTGCTCCGCCGCCCTCTTTGCAAGGAGAGGGAGCCTGACGCCCGCATCGACCGTCACGATATCCCCCGCGAAAGCGAGACTCGAGAGGCGTGAGAGGGAGAGCAGTACGCCGCGATAACCTTCGTCGGGAAGGAGGAGATTACTGCCCCCTCCGATCACTCGATAGTGGATTTTCGCGCGGGAAAGCGCCCTCAGCGAGGCTTGTACCCCCACAACGTCACTCGGCGTGAGAAGGTCCACCCTGCCGCCGCTCCCAAAAGTAGTCAGGAGAGCGCCCGACACACCATGCGTGACGATGACGCCCGCATCCTTCAATCCTTCCGACCAATCGTCCATATCATACCGCCTTTATAACGATATAATATATGGCGAAGTGATTACTTATTTGACTTCAAGCGCTCCTCGAGTTCATTGGGGGCGCTGTATCCCATCTCCTTCAAACGCAGAGAGGCGACTGCCGCCTCGATCACGACGAAGAGGTTTCTGCCTGCCTTCACCGGGATCTCGAGCTTGGGAAGGGTCACGCCGAGGATGTCCTCGGTCAAGGTCTCCGAGCCGAGCCTCTCGTAGGTCTTTCCTTCCTCCCAGGTCACGAGCTCAAAGACGGCATCCACCGACTTATTCACACGTACGGCGACAGAGCCGAACATCCTCTCCACGTTGATGATGCCCACGCCGCGGATCTCGAGCATATGACGGATCATATCGGGAGCGCGCCCCACGAGGATGTTTCCCTTTCTCTTGATGATCACGCTGTCGTCGGCGACGAGTCTGTGACCGCGATGCACGAGTTCCAGCGCGACCTCGCTCTTACCGATGCCGCTGACCCCCGTCAAGAGCACGCCCATACCCGCGACGTCCACGAGGACGGCGTGCATCGTGATCTCCTCCGCGAGGGCGTCGGTGATGAAATTCGTGATATCGGTGCCCACCTTCCCGGTGATCTCACGGGTAGTAAAGAGGGGAACGGCGTGCTTCTCCGCCGCGGCGATAAACTCCGCCGTCGGCTGTATGCCGCGCGCGATCACGATACAGGGGACGCCGAGCGCGCACATTCTCTCGAGACGCTCTGTAAGCACCGCCTTTTCGAGGCTCATCGCAAAGCTCATCTCCGCACTGCCGAAGACGATCACGCGGCTCGCCGCAAAAAACTTTTCGTATCCCGCGAGAAAGAGCCCCGGGCGACAGACCGCCGAGGTCGTGAAGTGCAGTTCCTCACCCTCCTTCATAACGACAGGCGTCAGCCCGAGGGTCGAGGCAAAGTCCGCCGCGAGCACCGCGCTGGCGACACCTTCTTCTTTTGCTCTATTGTATTTTCCCAGCATACCGTCTCCTTATAGTGACCGTGTGATATGATTCGTCTGCGGCACGATCGTAGTCGCAAGATGCGTTATCAGCATCAAAAAGCATTGCCGCAAGCGACGAATATGTATTCCCCGCCTCTTACACCGTCTCGGCGCAACCTTTGCGACTCTCGACGGGCAGAGCTACACGGAGTATAGCTGTAACTACTCCTCCATAATGCGCGCTATGAGGTCGGCGACACCGCCCTCCGTGACGGGCGGCACCACGAGATCGGCGGCGTCCTTCAGCGCGGGAACGGCATTCCCGACGGCGACGCCGAGACCTGCGGCGCGCACCATCGAGAGATCATTCAGATTATCCCCCACGGCGACGGTCTCCTCGATGGGGATCCCGAGCCGATTTGCGAGAGTGCGGAGACAGTTCCCTTTTCCTGCGCGTATCGAGGTGACCTCGAGGAACATCGGGGCGCTCTTGGTCACTTCCGCCCTGTCGCCGAGGAGCTCCGAGACCTCCGCGAGACGGGTATCGATGATATCCTCGGGGAGAATGGCGATGACCTTATTGATGGCGGGCATATTCGGCAGGTGCTCGCTCAGAGGATAACCGAGATAGTGTGGCGTGACCTCGCAGTACGCCGCATAGACCTTGCTGAAGTCGTTTTCCCGCGCCACAAAAAACTCGCGGTCGGCGTAGGCGTGACAGACGTCCCCCTTGGACTCGTAAAAGTCCACGACCTTCTTTGCGAGGTCAAAGGCGAGAGGAAAGCGCTCGAGCACTTCGCCTGTCTTATAGCTATACAGCGCGGCGCCCTGACAGGCGATGACCTCGTCGTCAGCATCCAAAAGGGGCATTTTCTTGCGAATAGACTCAAAGATACGTCCCGTGGCGATCACGAAATGTCCCCCTGCGCGGCGGTAGTCGGAGATCGCCCGAAGGACGCGGGGAGAGACCTCCCGTCCGTCGTGGATCGTATTGTCAAAGTCACTTGCGATCAATTTATACTTCATGTCCGTCCTCGATATAAGTGTCTAATATATATTGTATCTTATTTTATAGATACTTTTCAAGGCAAAAAGGCAGAAAAAATCCACAAATTAAAAATCAAGAATCAGCCTTCCGATCACGGAAAAATGCCGCGATATTCTCGGCGAGGGGATGCGGTATGCCTTTGACTGCGGCGATCTCATCCACAGAGGCGTCGGCGAGCGCTTCGAGAGAGCCGAAAGCCTTATAGAGTGCACTGACGCGCTTCTCCCCCATTCCCTCGATGTCGAGGAGCATACTCTTCACGCTTCGCTTGGCGCGGAGTTTCCTATGGAAAGTGATCGCAAAGCGGTGCGCTTCGTCACGAATACGCATCAAGAGTCGGAGCGCAAAAGACGCTTTGGGGAGGATGATCTCCTCTCCCGACGGGAGCACGATGATCTCCTCCCGCTCGGCGAGACCGATCATCGGGATATCCTCTCCCGCCTCTTTCATCGCTTCCATCGCATACTTTACCTGTCCGATACCGCCGTCGATCACGAGGAGGTCGGGACGAGCGGAAAAGGACGCGTCCGTCCCCTCCCGAAGCCGCCCGAATCGGCGAGACAAGGTCTCCTTCATACAGGCAAAGTCGTTATTCCCTTCCACCGTCTTGATACGGAAGGTGCGATACATTTTGCCGTCCTTCTCCCCTTTCGTAAAGACTACCATCGAGCTGACCTTATCCGTGCCGCTGATATGGCTGATATCGTAGCATTCGATACGATCCAAGGGACTGTCTAGGGAGAGGATATCGGCGAGCTGGCGGCAGGCGCCCGTCGTCATACGATCCTTTCTCGAGAGCTCGGCAGTGGAGCGAGAGAGATATTCCATCGCGTTCTTCATCGCGATATCGGTCAGCTGTTTCCTGACTCCCGCCTTGGGCGTGGAGACGGTTACCTTCTCCCCCTTCTTCTCCGTGAGGAGACGGGAGAGAGCCTCCGCGTCGGGGAGCTCCACCGCGCTGACCACTTCCTCCGCCACGACGCCGCTGTCATAGTAGCGATTGATAAAGCTCGAGAGTGTATCCGCGAGATCGAGACCTGCGTCGCGGATCGCGAATTTTTCCCCGCCCACCATCTTGCCTCCTCGAACGATCACGGTGGCGACGGCGAGACCGTCCCCGCCCGAAGCCACTCCGAAGACGTCGAGGTTGTAGTCCTTCGGGAGAGCGGCGATCTGACGGCGGATCATCTTGTCGAGGGAAGCGAGCGCGTCACGACAGCGCATAGCCTGTTCGTACTGCATCGCCTCGGACGCTTCCTGCATCCTGCGCTCGAGATTTTCGCGTATCGTCTTATCGTTCCCTTTTAAGAAAGAGATGACTTCTCGAATGACCTCGTGATACTCTTCGCGGGTCACTCCCCCACTGCACGGCGCGAGACAACGCCCGATATGCGCGTTCAGGCAGGGGCGATGGGTGCGCGGGATCTTATTCATATTCAGCCTGCACTCGCGGATCGGAAAGGCGGAATGAATGAGCCGCAGCATCTCCGCCGCCGAGATCCCCACCATATAGGGACCGAAATAACGCGCGTGATCGTGCTTTAGGCGCCTGATGATCTCCACACGGGGAAAGTCCTCCGTTGTGTCGATACGCAGGAAGGGGTAGAGTTTATCGTCTTTTAGTAGGATATTATAGAAAGGCTTATGCAATTTGATCAGGGTGTTTTCGAGAACGAGAGCCTCCTCCTCGGTGCGGGTGATCAGATACTCAAAATCCGCGACCTTAGATACCATCGCGAGCACCTTCTCCGCCTTCGGAGAACTATTGAAATAGGAACGCACGCGGTTTTTGAGATTCTTCGCCTTGCCGACGTAGATGATATTCCCGCCCTCGTCCTTCATGGAGTACACCCCGCTGTCGGTAGGGAGCTCCTTCAGTTTCGTCCTGATGATCTCGTTCATAAGGATATTATACTACAAATACGTCGAAAACAAAAGAATTGTTTTCTCGAAAAATCCATCGCGATCCTTGACCTCACTTTTAAGTGAGTGATATAATGACGATATCTTTTATGGAGGTACATTTATGGATCCCAACGTTCGTCCCGAAAGTATGGAAAGAATCACCACTCCCGCTCTTGCGGAGAAGTTCATTGCCGAGCAGGTAGCCGCTATCAAGGCGCAGGTCGGAGATAAGAAAGTACTCCTCGCCCTCTCCGGCGGTGTGGATAGCTCTGTCGTCGCCGCGCTCCTCATCAAGGCGATCGGCAAAAACCTCGTTTGCGTGCACGTCAATCACGGGCTCCTCAGAAAGGGTGAGCCCGAGCAGGTCATCAAGGTCTTCCGCGATGAGATGGATGCGAACCTCGTCTACGTGGACGCGGTAGATCGCTTCCTCGATAAGCTCGCAGGCGTCAAGGACCCCGAGACCAAGAGAAAGATCATCGGTGCGGAGTTTATCCGCGTATTTGAGGAAGAGGCAAGAAAGATCAAGGACATCGCCTTCCTCGCGCAGGGCACCATCTATCCCGACATCCTCGAGAGCAAGGACGGCGTCAAGGCGCACCACAACGTGGGCGGTCTCCCCGAGGATCTGAAGTTCGCCCTCGTCGAGCCGGTCAAACTGCTCTTTAAAGACGAAGTCCGCGTCGTGGGCAAGGCGCTCGGTCTCCCCGACAATATGGTCTATCGTCAGCCCTTCCCCGGTCCCGGTCTCGGCGTCAGATGCGTCGGCGCCATCACCCGCGAGAGGCTCGAGGTCGTGCGCGAGGCGGACGCCATCCTCCGCGAGGAGTTTGCAAAGAACGGTCTCCAGGGCAAGGTATGGCAGTACTTCACCATCGTTCCCGACTTCAAGAGCGTGGGCGTGAATGCGGAAGGCAAGAGAACGGAGGGCTACCTCGTCGTGCTCCGCGCCATCAATACCCGCGACGCGATGACCGCCACCGTGGCGGAGATCCCCTTCGCCCTGCTCTCCCACATCACCGACCGTATCACCCACGAAGTCGCGGGCGTCAACCGCGTCGCCTTCGACCTGACCCCGAAGCCCACGGGCACGATCGAGTGGGAATAAGAGGCGCTACGGCACCTCGAGACACGATCTTTGCGGAGATCGCATCACGGATAAGAACCAAAAGCACTCCTTCCGAGCTCGGAGGGAGTGTTTTTTCTACGTGACGGCAGATGAACTCCGAAAAATCGACATTTGTCGCAAGGAGCTTTACTTGGGCGAGCGAAGATGTTATACTTTTCGGTATGAAAGAGAAATCCGCTGTCAGACCGCATAAAGGCAAGATGCTCCTCTCCTTCCCCTCCGACTTTACCGTCGTGGATATCGAGAGCACGGGAGGATCCGCCGCAGTAGCCGAGATCATCGAGATCTCTGCGCTCAGGTACCGAGACGACAAGTTCGTAGCGGCTTTTTCTTCCCTCGTAAAGCCTTCGACCTATATCCCCTATTTCATCACGATGCTGACGGGGATCACCGACGAGATGGTAGCGGACGCCCCCGAGCGCAAGGGAGTGCTAAGGGACTTTAAGGACTTTGTGGGTGATGATATCATCATCGGACATAACGTCAATTTTGACGTAAACTTTCTCTACGACGAGCTCGCCCTGCATCTCGGATACGATCTCAAAAACGACTTTGTGGACGTACTGAAACTCTCCCGCATCTATCTCCCGAATCTCATAAATCACAAGCAGGTCACCGTGGCGGAGCACTTCGGCATCGACACGACGGGAGCGCACAGAGCGCTCAAAGACACCGAGGTCTGTGCGGAGAACTATCTCCGCATCAAGGAGATCGCCCTGCGCGGATAGATTTCCACAAATCTACTCTTTTCTATTGAAAGACTATATCATTATATGATAGAATGAAAGCGTATAGCCCTTTCGCCTGCGCGACGACTCGGGGCGGCTCTCCTCCCTCAAGGCGGGAAGCCATAAGGAAAACCAATGAAAACCAAAGTGATCGCGATCATCAATCAAAAAGGCGGCGTCGGAAAGACGACCTCTTGTATCAATATCGGCGCCGTGATGGCAAAGATGGGCAAGAAGGTCCTCATCATCGACATGGACCCGCAGGGGAACGCCACGACGGGTCTCGGCGTCAAGAAGCACGTGGAGTTCATCAACGAGCTCGGCAAGAAGGACGTCCGCCCCGTTCTCAATATCTACACCGTACTCTCGGGCGGCACCGACGTCACCAACGAGGAGCTCATCGTACACACCGAGGTGGCGGGGCTGGATCTCATCCCCTCCTCCATCGACCTCTCGGCGATCGAGATGGAAATGAACGACTATCCCAACCGCGAGAAGGTCCTCGTGAAGGCGATCGAGCCTCTGATGGGTGTCTATGACTTTATCCTGCTCGACTGCCCGCCCTCGATGTCCCTGATCACCATCAACAGCATGGTGGCGGCGACGAGTATCCTGATCCCCGTCCAATGCGAGTTTTATGCGATGGAGGGTCTCGCTCATCTCCTCGACAGCATCGACATTATCCGTAAGTTCTTAAATCCGAAACTGACCGTCTATCACGTCCTCTTGACGATGTACAGCGGCAGATATAAGCTCCACCGCCAGGTCGCGGAGGAGATAGAGAAATACTTTGGCAAGAAGCTCCTCGACACCCGCATCCCGCAGAGCGTTCGCCTCGCGGAGGCGCCGAGCTTCGGCAAGCCCATCATCACCTACGACAAGCGCTCCAT
This sequence comes from uncultured Clostridia bacterium, assembly GCA_946625545.1. Taxonomy (GTDB): domain Bacteria; phylum Bacillota; class Clostridia; order Christensenellales; family CAG-1252; genus CAG-1252. The sequence goes on from CAMOTC010000035.1 coordinate 12,812, forward strand.
CGGCGCCGCGGCGTATATCCGCGCGACCGAAGAGTTGCTCGCGAGAGAAAGCAAGAGGAAGTAAATATGGCAAATAGTAGATTAGGCAGAGGATTTGCAGCGCTGATCTCGGATATGCGCGAGATCGACACCCCCGAGATCGCCACTTATGACGAGAAGGGAAAGCTGAACCAAGGGGTCAACGAGCTCTCGATCGACCTCGTCCACGCGAACCCCAATCAGCCCAGAAAGACCTTTAACGAAGAGTCCCTGAGCGAGCTCGCCGAGTCCATCAAGACGCACGGCATATTGCAACCCCTCGTCGTCACCAAGATGGGTGACTACTATCGCATCGTCGCGGGCGAGAGACGTTTCCGCGCGGCGAAGAAAGCAGGACTCGAAAAGGTCCCCGTGATCATCAAGGATCTCTCCGAGAAGGAGGTCCGTGAGATCGCCCTCGTGGAGAATCTCCAGCGCGAAGACCTCAATCCGATGGAAGAGAGCGAAGCTCTCTACACCCTACTCACCGAGAATAATCTCACGCAGGAAGCGCTCGCTCATGCGATCGGCAAGAGCCGCCCTGCCGTGGCGAATTCCCTGCGTCTTTTGACCCTCCCCGTCGTAGTGCAAGCGATGGTGCGCGAGCTCAGCTTATCCACCGGACACGCCAAAGTGCTCGTCTCCGTCAAGCCCGCCGAGGTACAGATCTCTCTCGCGAATGAAGTCGTGGAGAAAAAGCTCTCGGTGCGCGACCTCGAGGAGAGGATCGCCGAGCTCCAACGCGAAAAGAAGACGCCTGCCGAGAGAGTCAAGACCATCTCCCCCGAGTTCAAAGCCCTGCTCTCCGATATGCAACGCGTTTTCGGCACCAAGGTCAGAGCGACGGGCAACGACAAGAAAGGAAAGATCGTGATCGATTACTACACGGCAGACGATCTCCAGCGCATCTACGACCTCGTGGAGAAGCTGAAAGAGGACTGAGCCGTCACGGTGGCTGCCCTCGCCCATCCCCTCGCCCTGCTCCATACCGAGCGGATAACGGTATTCGACGATATTTCGCAAGAATTATAAAGAAATATCCCCCGTTTTCTGTTGACAAACCCCGTCTCCAACGCTATAATTATCATCGATGATAAATCGTGCTTTTGCCCGATAAATCAGCAAAAATACCTTTTGCGCCATTAGCCCAACTGGATAGAGCGTCGGTCTACGGAACCGAAGGCTAGAGGTTCGAACCCCCTATGGCGCGCCAAAAACTCCCGATTTCTCGGGAGTTTTTTCTTGTCCGGCTACAAATT
>CAMOTC010000036.1 GCA_946625545.1 uncultured Clostridia bacterium
GTGGGGTAAACACGATTTCCAATCGTGCGCCTTCGACCACTCAGCCAACTCTCCAATTCACATATTCAGATGTGACGTCGTGCCGTGCGGCGAGGGGGCGTGCTGTACGAAACGACTATAGAATTATAGTATATCCTCGAGGAGAATGCAAGTGAAAACGGATAATTTCGTAAATATTTTCTTGCCCATTCATTCTTGCGGCTGTGGTGGGGATATGGTATAATCGTTTCATAGCGTTGCACTTAGAAGGAGAGGGTATGAAAATCATCTTTATCTGTCATGGGAATATCTGTCGCTCGCCGATGGCGGAGTACGTCTTTGCCGATCTCGTAAAGAGGACAGGGAAGGAGCACTTGTACGAGATCTCCTCCGCCGCCGTGACGAATGAGGAGATCGGGAACGACGTCTATCCTCCCGCAAAGAGATGTCTCGCCGCGCACGCGATCCCTTGCCCCCCTCGCGCCGCTCATCGGGTGACCGCGCGGGAGATCGAGGACGCTGACCTTCTCCTGTGTATGGATGAGTCAAATCTCCGTCGTCTCGCGCAGATCTCTCCCTTGGGAGTCCCTAAAGCGCATCTTCTCGGCGAGTACGGTCTCGGGGGAGGGGAGATCGAGGATCCCTGGTACACGGGGAACTTTGAACGAGTCTATAACGAGATCGCCTCCTGCTGTGAGGAGCTCTTGCGGAGAGAAGGGCGGAGCTGAGAAGGCACGCGATTTCGCCGCTACAATTTTTGAAAAATATTTACTATTTTGGCAAAGTATGGTATAATTTACTATTGCATAAGCAATATCTCGTATATGCGACCCTTCGGGGCGATCAAAATTCGATAGGGGTAGACAGTGAAAGACGGCATCATTTTTACCATCTTACTCATAGTTTGGACGGTTATCAAGCTGTTCTTTAAGCTATTGTGGGTCATCGTCAAGATCTTGGCGACTCTCTTCCTCTTCTTCGGACTCTATATCCCCCTCTTTTACGCCGTATTCGGCATCGTGCTCCTTGCGACGACGGACTTTACTCTCGGCGTCGTGGGGACGGATCAGATATTATACTATATCGGTCTCGGTCTGTGCGGCGTGGCGTCTGTCATCATTTCGATACGAAATCTGATCGTCAGACCCTTCTCCTCGATCTTTGCTCCCTTCCTCGAGTATCGCGATGCGGTCAAGAAAGAGAGGGAAAAGTTTGACAAGAATAAGGATGGCGAAAGGGAAAAAACCGAGGCGCAGCCTGTCGAATCCTATTACGGGCAGGGCGGCTATCCCCCCTACAATGGGCAGCCTTATCCCCCGCAGTATCCTTCTCCCTATCCTCCGCAGTACCCGCAGAACGCTCAGCCGTACCCCTATCAGTCCTACGCTCCGCGTCAGCCTTACGACTATGCGGGTCACACCGAGAGTGCTCCGCGTCAGCCCTATTACGGACAGGGAGGCTATCCTCCTTTCGGCGAGCAGGGGAACGACTATCCCCCTTACCTCGGCGGTACTCCTGCGCAGCAGGAGAATGCCGTCCGTCCCGCCCCTTCTCCCTATCCGCAGAGCTATCCTCCTGCAAATAACGCGGGATTTGTCCCCGCTCCCGAGCGTCCGCTCATCTATTACAGCAAGCGTCGTCCCGGCATCCTCGTGAAGGAGTATTCCGATCGCTTCGAGCTCTACGATGAGTCGGACGGTACCCGCCGCTATATCGGCACGGAGTACAAGGACGAATAGTATGTTTTTTCAGGGAGAGTCCAGAGAATTTGTCACCAATTATCCCCGCTTGGATATAAAGAAGGGCGGGCGCATCTGGGAGCTGGATTTCCTCCGCGGTTTCATGATCATCTTGATGTGTCTCGATCACTTCATGTTCGATCTCTCGCAGATGTTTGCAAAGACCTGGATCGCGCAGGGCGGCGCCGCCGCCTCGGTCGCACGTTTTGCCCGTATGTGGTGGGATCACGGCGCGAGCTGGGTGGGGGAGACGAGAGATATCATTCAGGTCATCGCACTATGCGTCTTTTTCGGACTGTGCGGTGGGAGCACGATCTTCAGCAGGGATAATCTCACCCGCGCGATGAAGACTCTCCTCGCCGCCTCCGTTATCACGATCGGCACCTTTCTCGCGGCGCGGCTCGACATCATCTCGGAGTCGGATATCATCACCTTCGGCGTCTTACATATGCTGTCCTTTGCGACGTTGATCGTCTCTGCGGTGTATGCTCTCTCTCGCCTTTTCAAGGAGAGGGGAGACCTCGTCTTTGTGATCGCCTCCGCACTCCTTGCGGGACTCGTCTTTCTCGCCGATCATTTGATCAAGAATGCGGGCGTCACAGAGGATATCGGACTGATGTTTCTTCATAGGAGCTTTGCGCGCGTTTCGTGGATGGGCGGGGACTATTTCCCGCTGATCCCCTATCTCGGATACGCTTTCGCGGGGGCGGCTGTCATCACCCTCTTTTACGGCGGAGGAAAGTCGCTCTTGCCGCGCTTGGACGGAGGCTGGAATAAGCCGTTCCGTTTCGTGGGCAAGCACACCTTGCTCATCGTGATCGTGCACCAGGTGGCGAATATGCTGATCCTCGCCGTCGTCACGGCGCTATTTGTGGATACGGGCAACTTTGTGGTATTCTGATCTCGCGCGTATAATATAATATCCATATTTTTACGCATAAGGATAGTCGATATTGCTTGACAAAAAAATTGTACGGATGATATACTCTTACGCGTGAGCGAGTGCGAGAAGTGCTTGCGCTTGATCCGCTATTTCCATTCTTTCGCAGGTAATACTTATGAAGATCGGTTTTGATAATGCACTGTACGTAAAGAAACAATCTCAGGCAATCATCGAACGCATCAACAGCTTTGGAGGGAAGCTGTATCTCGAGTTCGGCGGCAAGCTTTTCGACGACTATCACGCTTCGCGTGTTTTGCCCGGATTCGACGTCAATGCGAAGGTGAAGCTCCTCCAGAAGCTCAAGGACAAGGCGGAGCTCATCATGGCGGTCAACGCCTCCGATCTGCAAAAGAATAAGATCCGTGCCGATATGGGCATCGACTACGGTCACGACGTCATGCGTACCATCGACAATATCCGTGCTCTCGGCATCTTTGTCGGCAGTATCGTGATCACGCAGTACGAGGGTCAGCCCGCTGCCGACCTCTTCAAGAAGAAGCTCGAGCTTCGCGGCGAGAAGGTGTATATCCATACCCGCACGAAGGGTTATCCCACCGACGTCAATACCATCGTCTCGGACGAGGGCTACGGTCAAAATCCTTATATCGAGACCGAGCGCCCGCTGATCGTGGTGACCGCACCCGGTCCCGGCAGCGGCAAGATGGCTACCTGCCTCTGTCAGCTCTATCACGAGAGCAAGAGAGGGGTCAAGGCAGGCTATGCGAAGTTTGAGACTTTCCCCATCTGGAATATCCCCTTGAAGCATCCCGTGAACGTCGCTTACGAGGCTGCGACCGCAGACTTAAAGGACGTCAATATGATCGACCACTTCCACCTCGAGGCTTATGGGGTCAAGACGGTGAACTATAACCGCGATATCGAGGTTTTCCCCGTCGTGAAAGCGATCCTCACCCGCATTCTCGGCGAGTGCAGATACCAGTCTCCCACCGATATGGGCGTCAATATGGCGGGCTTCGGCATCGTGAACGACGAGGTCTGTCAGCAGGCGGCGAAGCAGGAGATCATCCGCAGATATTATCAGACCCTCTGCTACTATAAGCAGGGTCTTGCCGATACCGATACCATCAAGAGACTCGAGATCCTGATGAGTGAGCTCGGCATCTCCACCGCAGACAGAAAGGTGGTCGCTCCCGCTCTCGCAAAGGCGAAGAAGTGCGGCAAGCAGGTCGTCTCCCTCGAGCTCCCCGACGGGCAGGTCGTGACGGGTAAGACGACGGACGATCTCGAGGCGGCTTCCAGCGCTCTCCTGAACGGTATCAAAGTGCTCGCGGGCATCGCCGATCCCATCAAACTGATCGCGCCGGCGGTCATCCGCCCGATGGTCTCGCTGAAAAAGAAGACCTACAAGGAGATCCACTACCAGCTCAATCCTTCCGAGGTCCTGATGGCGCTCGTCGTCAGTCAGACCAATAACCACGCGGCGGAGCTCGCCGTCCAGCACCTGAAACTTTTGAAGGGCTGCGAGGCGCACTCTACCTGTATCCTGAGCGAAGCGGACGAAAGGCTCTTTAAGCGTCTCGGGATCAACCTTACTTGCGAACCGGAATTCCCGGATGCAAACTTATATATGTAAAATCAATCGGAGGTACTTATGTCAACATCATTTCTTGAAAAAGCGTTTGATTTCGAAACACATTTCCCCGAGATGGGTCTGATCGCGATGGCAGGAGCGCAGGAGCTCGGCGAGCGCATTGACAACTATCTCGTGCAGTGGTATAATGAAGAGGCGGCAAAGCACGGCAAGTCCTTCACGAAGAAAACTTTCCTTCTCGAGCACGGCTGCCTGCGTTTTACCTCCGGTGACGCGAAAGCGCTGATCAAGGAGTCCGTCCGCGGCATGGATATCTTTATCATCTGCGACGTCGGCAATTACAGCATTCGTTACAATATGTACGGTATGAGCGTTCCGATGTCCCCCGACGACCACTACGCCGACCTCAAGAGGATCATCTCCGCGATCGGCGGCAAGGCGAACTCCATCACCGTCCTGATGCCCATTCTCTACGGCGGCAGACAGCATAAGCGCAGTGCGCGTGAGTCTCTGGACTGCGCGATGATGCTGCAGGAGCTCGAAGCACTCGGCGTGACCGAGCTCATCACCTTTGACGCTCACGATCCCCGCGTGCAGAATGCGACTCCTTTGATGGGATTTGACAACTTTATGCCTTCCTATCAGATCATCAAGGCGCTCCTGAAGCATTTTGACGACTTGAGACTTGACAAGGATCACTTCATGATCGTCAGCCCGGACGAGGGCGCGATGAACAGAAATACCTACTACGCATCCATTCTCGGCTTGGATCTCGGTATGTTCTATAAGAGGCGCGACTATTCCACCGTCGTCAACGGCAGGAACCCCATCATTGCGCACGAATATATCGGTGACTCCCCGATGGGTATGGACGTCTTTGTCGCGGACGACCTCATCGCGACGGGCGACAGCTTGATCAATCTCGCCTCCCACCTCAAGGAGAAGGGGGCGAACCGCATCTTCCTCTCTGCGACCTTCGGTCTCTTTACCGAGGGACTTGACAAGTTCCGCGATGCGTATAATAAAGGACTTTTCGACGCGGTCATCACGACTAACCTGACCTACGTTCCCGACGAGCTCAGAAAGGAGCCTTGGTTTATCGAAGCGAATATGGCGAAGTACGGCGCCTACATCATCAGCGCCACCCACCAGAAGTGCTCCGTGAGCAAACTCTTGGATCCCCACGATAAGATCGTCGAGCTCGTGGAGAAATATAAAAATCGATAAGGAGATATTTATGATCATTACACCGCTTGGGCATTCCTGCTTCCTCCTCGAGGAGAGCACGGGTACCACGGTCATCACCGACCCATACTCAAGTGATATAGGCATCACGCTTCCCCCCGTCACGGCAGACGTCGTGACCGTGAGCCACGCGCACTATGACCATGATAACGTCAAAGCCGTCGCAGGCAACCCGCTCGTCATCAATAAGCCGGGTATGTACGACGTCAAGGGAGTGCAGATCTTCGGACTGAATACCTATCACGACGAGCTGAACGGCGCGAAGCGGGGCAGTAACGTTATCTTCAATATCCGTATGGACGGCGTGAATATCTGCCATCTCGGCGACGTCGGTCACGGTCCCTCACCCATGATGATCGAGGCGATCGGACCGGTGGATATCCTCTTGATCCCCGTCGGCGGCACCTACACCATCGACGCGGAGGTCGCGAAGGAGTACGTGGATCGCCTGATGCCAAACGTGATCATTCCCATGCATTTCAAGACCGACGACGTCGAGCTCGACATCGAAGGTGTGGATTCCTTCCTCGATTATTTTGACGAAGACGACATCGAGATCGTGAAGGAGGGCAAGGTCGAGTTCGACAGGTCCGACTTCGATGACGATTACTCGATGAAAGTGCTTTGTTTTGAAAAAGAGTGACTTTTTGAGTCAATACTGCTATTACACAGGTTAAAATCGCGTAGCGAGAGCGGCGCGAATGATTTGCGGCGAATACTTTCGCCCGATCGGGAATATAATTCCATATCATTATTTTGCAATTTTTTTGCGTGTTTTCGGAGGTTTTATGGCGATAACGATTGAATTACAAGACGTAACCAGAGACTATCTCGATGCGTGCGGCATTCACGATATCAGGGAATACGCCCGTTCTGTGGGTGTACAGCATCCCACTTCGCTGAAAAAGCAGGAGCTCATCGACGGTATCCTCGATATCCGCGACGGCAAGGTGAAGCCCCAGATGGGCAAGAAGGCAGGTCGTCCGCCCAAGACGGCGAGTCAGCCCGCTCCCGAAGCGGTTCCCGCCGAGAAAGAGGAGGAGGTAAAGCCGAACTTTACCCGCAGTTACGTCCCTCAGCAACAGCGCCGTACGGGTGACGGCCGCCGCCGCTACGAGGGGAATGGGGACAATCGTTTCGAGAGGAAACAGAGTAACGCCACCGAGACCTTTGCGGAGAACGACGACCCCGCCAATCTCCTCGGCTGTGAGGTGCGCTCGGGTATCCTCGAGATCCTGCCCGACGGCTACGGTTTTTTGCGTGCGAACGGATATCGCAATAGCAGTAAAGACAGCTATATCCATCCTCAAAAGATCAAGAGGAGCGGACTGCGTCCCGGCGACTACGTGACGGCATACTGCCGCGCGACGACAGAGGGCAAGCCCCCCGCAGTGGAGGCGGTCATCGAGGTCAACCATAAGAGCGTGGAGAGCGCGATCTCCCGTCCGAGATTTGACGATCTGACTCCGATCTTCCCCAATCAGAGATTGAGACTCGAGATCGCAGGCAGGAGAAATGAGCTCGCGGCGAGAGCGATCGACCTCATCGCCCCGATCGGTAAGGGTCAGCGCGCGATGGTGGTATCGCCGCCTAAGGCAGGCAAGACCACCCTCCTCAAGATGATCGCGAATTCCATTTCGGAAAATTCCCCCGAGGTCAAGCTCATCGTGCTCCTCATCGACGAACGTCCCGAGGAAGTCACCGATATGAAGCGCAGCATCAAGGGCGAGGTCATCTACAGCACCTTTGACGAGGAGAGCGACAACCATATCAAGGTGGCGGAGCTCGTCCTGAACCACGCGAAGAGACTCGTGGAAGAGGGCGAGGACGTCGTGATCCTTCTCGACAGCCTGACGCGTATGGCGAGAGCAAATAACGTGATCGTTCCCTCGAGCGGCAAGACCTTGTCGGGTGGTGTGGACCCCGTGGCTCTCTACTTCCCGAAGAGATTTTTCGGCGCGGCGAGAAATATCGAGAACGGCGGCAGCCTCACGATCATCGCGACTGCGCTCGTGGATACGGGCAGCCGTATGGACGACGTCGTGTACGAAGAGTTTAAGGGCACGGGCAATATGGAGATCCATCTCGACCGCCGCCTGACCGAGAAGCGCATCTTCCCCGCGATCGATCTGAATCGCAGCGGTACGAGAAGGGAAGAGCTGCTCCTCACGCAGAAGGAGCTCGAGGGCGCCTACCTCATCCGTAAACTGCTCTCCTCGGGAGATAACCAGGAGGCGGCGGAGGGCATCATCACCCTGATGCAAAAGACCGCCAATAACGAAGAGCTCGTCAAACAGCTGAATCTGCAGGTGATGTCGATGCAAAAGAGCGGATACAGAATGTAAGCGGATACAGAATGTAAATAATCAATGAAGGGAGGGATCGAAAGGTCCCTTCTTTTTTATAAAAACCGCAAAAGGGGGTTTGACGGGCAAAAAAGCCGTCCATACTATCGAAGAGTTCGGCGAGAAGTGCCGAATCGGGAGGTAATATGGAAAGAGAATGCAATTCGTTTAAGAAGTATTTTGCCGAGATGATCGGTACGATGACCCTCGTCCTCTTTGGATGCGGTGTGGCGGTATATACCGGAGCGAGCCTGGTCGCGACTTCGCTCGCCTTCGGACTCTCGCTGATCGCGATGTCCTTCGTGATCGGGCAGGTATCGGGGTGTCACCTGAATCCTGCGGTCTCGCTGGCTCTCTTTATCAATAAGAGGCTGAGTTTCAAGGATCTCATCGGCTATATGGTCGCGCAGTTTATCGGGGCGACGGTCGCTTGTCTCGAACTGATGCTGATCTTCGGCAGGGATCAGGGCTACGGCGCAAACGTGATACAGCCTGCGATCACCACGGTACACTCCGACGCCGTCGCTATCGTGGTCGCCATCGTCGCGGAGATCATCATGACCTTCGTCTTTGTCGTGTCACTCCTCGGTGTGACGGCAAAGACCGAGAATAAGGGCTTTATCGGGGTGGTTTGCGGCTTGACCTTGACCCTCGTGCACCTGCTCGGCATCGGTGTAACGGGGACGTCGGTAAATCCCGCTCGTTCGCTGTTCCCCGCCTTCTTTGCGGGCGGCGAAGCTCTGCGTCAGTCCTGGATCTTTGTGGTGGGTCCCTTTGTCGGCGCGATCCTCGCGGCGCTCTGCTTCAAGATCTTGGACAATACCCCAAAGCACGAAGCCAATCCCCGTATGCACGCCGAGGCGTGAGAAATATCGGTTGATCGAAAAGGCAGCGTCAGCGCTGCCTTTTTTTGCATTTATATTGAAGAAAGATCGCCTTTATGGTATACTGTTGATATGACCAAACGCACCAAGATCATCATCGCGATAGCCGCCGTGCTCGTCCTTGCGGTCACGGCATTTCTCCTCGTATGGTATCTCCACGTCCGGTCGACGCGGGAGAGGGAGGAGTGGATGCGCCTCGTGGAGGAGTATCGCGCGGAGAAGAGGGCGCGCTACGCAGAGGAGAATGCGGCGCTCGCTCCCTATGAGACTGACGTCGTCTTTCTCGGAGACAGTCTGACAGACGGTTGTCCCATCGAGACCTACTACCCCAAGTATAAAGCGCTCAATCGAGGGATCGGCGGCGACAGGACCTACGACCTCCTTTCTCGGATGCAGGTCTCGGTCTACGACACGAAACCCAAGGTCGCGGTAGTGCTGATCGGTGGGAATAATCTCGACACGATGTTTGACGACTACGAGGAGATTCTCAAGGGACTCCAAGGGAATCTCCCCGAGACTGAGGTCGTCCTCGTATCCTTGACGGCGATGCGGGGGGATCATAAGGGGAAGAATGCGCTCGCTGCGCTGAATAACGTCCGAATCGAGTCGCTCGCGGAGAAGTACGGCTATCGTTACGTAGATATCTTTCGAGTGCTTTACGACGTCGAAGAGGGAGCGCTCTGCGAGGCGTACGCCGCGGACGACGTGCATCTCAATGAGAAGGGCTACGAGGCTATCGCCCCTCTCGTCACGGCGGAGATCGATGCGGCACTCGCTGCATGGGAGGGAAACAATTGAAATACAAAATAATCGATTGGGTCGGCGGATACGACAACTTTCCCCCCGCAGGGGAACTCAGCTTCGCAAAGAGGAACTACCTTGTGGAGGAGATCAGGCGCGAAGGGTATCTCTTTTCGGGTGAGGATCATCAGGAAGAGTATCCCTGCGTACCCGTCTTTAACGATGGCACGAGGTATGAGACCTCGCGCCGCGGATGGGGACGCATTATGGCGGATGCTAACGGCAGATACGGACTGTACGATTACAGCTTGTTTACCGAGAACTTTTCCATTCCGAGAGAGGAGCGCAGTTATCCTTCTCCCGCCGGCGTCTCCCCGACGGACGAGGATTGGGATGTCTTTATCGCAAATAACTGCGACGGACCCGATCCCTTCGATATGGCAATGGAAAGGTACAATAAGACCCTCCAAGCCTTTGATCGTGGCGAGGAGGTCCTCTATCCCGGTGCAACACGCCGCGAGGAGCTCGCAGAGACCTACGACCTGACGGCGGAGAGCCGCGCGCAGTACGACGAGTTTCGAGCGGGGAAGCCCCTTGTCTATATCGTCCCCGAAAACTCCGACTTTTGCCATTCGCTGAGATATCTCGACGCGGACGACACCGTCCGCTTGACCTATGGCGACGCCTCCGAGAGCCGCATCGTCAAGGACGTGGACTACCGCAAGATCTATACCGACGAGGACGCGGAAGGGTATAAGGCGCTCTATGTCACCGATCCCGATGAGGCAAATCAGAGATGGCTCTCTCTCGATATCAAGATCACGATCACGTTGAAGTAAAAGCCGTTCCTCGGGAAAAGGATGGAATATGATCACTATCAAAGGAAAACACAATACTGCCCTCTGCTTTACCGAGGATATCGAGTACGAGGCGCGCGAACAGATCCGCCGTATGGCGAGCGATCCCGTCTATGCGGGGTGCAAGATCCGCATCATGCCCGACGTCCACGCGGGGAAGGGCTGTACGATCGGCACGACGATGACTGTCGGGGAGAAGGTCTCTCCCTCTCTCGTCGGCTTGGATATCGGATGTGGGATGTACACCCTCTCTCTCGGCAAGGTGGATATCGACCTCAAGGAATTTGACCGCGCGGCGCATATCCTCCCGAGCGGACACGGCACCTGGAGCGAGGCGAGGGAAGCTTTCGACTTTACACAGCTCCTGTGCTATAAGGATATCAAGCGCATCTCGGCGTCGGCGTGCTCTCTCGGCACCCTCGGCGGGGGCAATCACTTTATCGAACTCGACGTGGACGAGGAGGGCGAGAAGTATCTCGTCGTGCACTCGGGCAGCCGCCATCTCGGCGCGCAGGTCGCGGAGCACTATATGGACGTAGCTGCCGAGCTCGCCGCAGACCGCGAAGGATACGAGAGAGAGCGTGACGAACTCGTGCATACCTATAAGCGCGACGGGCGAGAGAATGAGATCCAAGGGGCGCTCCGTAGGCTCCTGTCGGGATGGGAGACGAGAAAGAACGCTGTCAACCGCGAGCGAGCTACCCTCTACGGACAGGCGCTCGAAGACTATCTCTACGACCTCGATCTGACCGTCGGCTTCGCGCGGCTGAACCGCGAGATCATCGCGAATTTCCTCCTAAATGCCGTAGGGGTGCGCCCGATCGAGTCCTTCCATACCATTCATAACTATATCGACGTTCGGACGAAGATCCTCCGCAAAGGAGCGATCTCGGCGGAGAAGGGGGAACGTATCTTGATCCCCATCAATATGCGAGACGGCAGTCTCATCTGCATCGGCAAAGGCAACGACGATTGGAATCGTTCCGCGCCGCACGGGGCGGGGCGCTTGATGTCGAGAGCGGAAGCACGCCACCGCATCACCCTCGAGGAATACGCCAAGGCGATGGAGGGGATCTATACGACTTCGGTGGGGATGAATACCATCGACGAGTCCCCGATGGCGTATAAGAGCATCCACGACATCACTAAAAATATCCGCCCGACCTGCTCCATCGAGAAGCGTCTGACCCCGATCTATAATTTCAAGGCGGGAACGTGATCTTAGGGACTGTATAGGGACAAAAACTGCTAAAAGCGATATAAATAAGGAGGGGGGTATCCCTCCTTATTTCTTTTGGAAAAAAACTTCTTTATACTATATTACTTGTCGAAATATGTCAACAGCACATTTGCATTATTTTGGTAAAATGCCGAATATGCGTCAAAATAATTGCTTTGCGCCTGCGCGCGTGTTACAATTATATAGTATTTTTCCGCGTATGCGGGGAAAAGACGAATTGCAGGCAGGGCGCCTGCTCGGAATAAATAGACTATACACATAGGAGTTAATGTATGAGTGCTTTAACGGATAAGGTCAAGAATTATTTTAAGAACTTCAAGTTCACCTTCGGATTTGCGCTGAAATGCTGCGCATATCTCGTGCTGATCGCATACGTCGTCTTGATGGCGTTCGGCAACCTGATGTTTGATCCGATGAACGGTTTCTGGCGCAGCTTGAATATCTTCGGCAATGCCGGCGAGTTCAACGCGGCGATACGCATCATCAGTTACGTGATCTTCCTGCTCGGTGCCAGCTGGCTGGTGCGCGCCGTGCTGAGGCTGATCGCGACGCCCCTTCGCAAGGGCAAAGCCATCGTGGAGATGCTCTGCAGCTTGATCAAGTACGCTGCGATCATCGTCCTCCTCTTCTTCATCCTGAAGACTTTGGGAGTGGATACCACGGCGATCCTCGCCGGTATCGGAATCTTGGGATTGGTCGTCGGTCTCGGCGCACAGCCCCTGATCTCGGATATCCTCGCGGGACTCTTTATCGTCTTTGAGCACCTCTTCGACGTGGGCGATATCATCGTGGCTGACGGCTTCCGCGGTACGGTCAAGGAGATCGGCATCCGTACTACCCAGATCGTGGATACGGGCGGCAACGTCAAGATCATCAATAACTCCGACCTCAAGAATATCGTCAATATGACCAATCAGCTCTCCCTCGCCATCTGCGATATCGGTATCGAGTACGGCGAGTCCCTCGAAAGGGTGGAGGCGATCTTGAAGGCAAACTTCGACGCGATCAAGGCGGCGATCCCCGACATCAAGGAAGGTCCTTTCTATAAGGGCGTATCCGAGCTCGGTGACTCCGCTGTCGTGATCCGCTTCGCCGCGATGTGCGAAGAGGGCGCGAGATACCAGGTGGAGCGCGATATGAACCGTCAGTTCAAGCTCCTCTTTGACAAGAATAATATCAATATCCCCTTCCCGCAGATCGTGCTCAATCAGCCCACCTCCTTCGAGGACGCTACCAAGAAGCAGCAAAAGGACGCCAAGGAGTTCGTCAAGGAGCAGAAAGAGCTCAGCAAGGGCATCGCGGATACCGATTCCAACGATTTCTGATGCTTTCTTAGCATAGACGATTTAGGACTGTGAAAGAACTGAACGATTATAAAATCATAAACGCGGACGGCGCCTCAAAGAAGCTCTGCAATAACGAGGGGAAGCTCTCCTTCTCCAACGATAAGCCGAATTTCGTCAAGGAAAGTATGTCGTCCGATTCTGCCGAGAACTTCCGCGTGGAGGAGTCTTATAGCGCTCCGAAACAGGAGAGTTCCGTCGGCAACAGGAATGCAAGTAGTGGCAGTGATACGTCTTCTGCCACTTCTTCTGCCTCTTCCTCCGCATCCTCCTCGGCGGCATCTACCGCTTCGTCGGCGTCCACTGCGGCGTCTTCGGCGGCATCTACCGCGGCGTCGGCGGCTTCTTCTATCGGCAGCAGTATCGGCGCGATGGCGGGTATGGTCGCATCCAGCGTGGCGACGGTGGCTATGGTGGTCGTCGTCTTTGTCAGCTCTCTCGTGATCAATCTCTCCCTCGCTATGGCGGATATGCACTCTCTCGTCTTCTCTATCGAGATGACGGGCGCGCAGGCGGAGGACTTTGAGGATCCCATTCTGGCGATCCTGACATCAAGTGACGGCACTCGCCGAGAGCAAGAGGTCCTACAGGATACGTTGCTCCTCACCTTTGACGACTTGACGCCGGGAACGGAGTATCTCATCACGATACGTAATTCCGAGAAGGTCTTCGTGGAGAAGAGCTTCTTTACCGCGACGACGCCGATCGAGAGGGGAGAGATGTCCGCCTCGATGGAGGATCGCACTGTCTCGATCGATCTCAAGGGGATTAAGCTCGGCAGGGGAGAGTACTATACCCTCCTCGTCAAGGACGCCGAAGGCAGGAAAGTGTACGGCAAGGACGGAGTGGATCCCGACGCTCACTACACCTTCACCCTCGACGAGCCGAAGAGCCTCTTCTTCTCCCTCTCGGTGAATGGCAAATCCATCGCTCTCTCCGAAATCAAATTTACTCCCGCGCCCGTAGCGCACGTACACGAGTACGGCGACCTGATTGCTGCCGTGCCCGCTACCTGCGAGACTCCCGGCAAGGCGG
>CAMOTC010000037.1 GCA_946625545.1 uncultured Clostridia bacterium
GTTTACACTTTGCCGCTAATACTGTAAAATAATGTCGAGAGGTGAAATATGGATTTGAATTATTGGATGGATAGAGTCGTCAATACCGAAGGGGTAAATCGCGTCGAACTCGCGAGGAAAAACCTCTTGGTCGTGCTCGAGGAAGCAGAGAAGATCCTGGAGATCGAGAAGGAAAATCACGGTCTTTTTACCTGGTCGCTCGTCAAGCTCTTCGTGCGTGCCGATCGCGTCGTGACCTTTGAGGACTATTCCTTTGTCACGGAGGTCTTGAATCGTCCGATGTCTTTTGAAGAGTTTAAGAAGGCGATGGCGGACAACGGTGACGACGACGAGAGAGAGGATTTTATCGATATGGCGATCGACGCCCTCTCAAAGAATGGGAAGGAAGCCGCCTGTATCTTCGGTATGTGCATCATGCAGAGCAACGATTCGCTGTCCAGCGACGAAATTAAGCTCTTTACCCGCATCCTGAAATAACCAAGAAACGTTCAGCCCCGCCGCGTACGGTCGGGGCTTTTTTTTATTGCAAAGGGACGACCCCCGTCAGCCAAGCGCGAAAGAGGGAGGAGTAGTCCTTGTTGAGAGAGAGGGAGAGTGAGTCGATCAGTTCTCCTTCCGTCAAGATCCTCCCTTGGTAGCTCTCCGCTAGGTCGCGGAGGGCAGCGTGAAAGGGGTCGCTTCCGACGAGCTCGGACAGGGCGGAGAAGAGAAGAAGCCCGCCCGCATACACGCGATCATAGTATCCTTCGGCGAGGTCGGGCAGGGGCAGGTCAAAGCGCACCCCCTCGCTCCCCTTCAGCGCGAGGCGGATCGAGTAGGCGTCCTCGGCGTCGCGAATGATCTCTCGATAGACGGCGGGGTAGCCTTTCGCGAGATAGTAGGCGGCGACGGAGTACTCGGCGAGCCCTTCGTCGATCCAGGGGGAGAGGTATTCGTCGTTACCCACCTTTCCATACCACCATTGATGGGCGGTCTCGTGCAGGATCGTCCTTTTCTTTTGCGAAAAGGTGAGATCGAGGGCGATCACCGCCATGCCCGAATGCTCGACGCCCGACTCGAAAAAGGGAGCGGAGACGACGGAATAGGTGGGGTAAGGATAGTCGCCGTAGATCTCCTCGAAATATCCCATCGCGTCCTCGATCACCGAGAAGATCCGCTCTTTGTCACTGCCGTCCGCCGCATAGTAGAAAATGCTCGTATCGCCGTGCTCGAGCTGTGTGGCGCGCAGCCTCCCCGAGGCGACGACGGCGATCTCTCTCGCCGCTTCGGCAGTATAGTAGTGACACTCTGTGTTCCCTTGCGCCTCCCTATGTAGCTCCTCTGCGGAGGAGGCGGAGGTCATCCCGATCGGGAGAGTGAGTTCGAGTGAAAAGCAGGCGGTCTCCATGCGGAAAGGATCGCCGTAAGGGGTGTATTCGTAGCTGAGATATTTGCCTCCGACGAAGGGGCAGACGACGGGGTAAAAGCCCGAAAGATAGTAGTATCCGTCGTAGTATCCGAGGCGGTGCTTGATATTCGCGAGGGTGATATTCTCCGCGATTTTGAAGTGCAGTTTCTCTCCCTTTTTGAGCGGGCGCTCTAATGAGAGAGTCAGCAGGAGATCCCCCTCGGAGAGGTCTCGCCCCGTGATGGGTACGTCGCAACTCGCGGAGAGGATCTCCGCCCCTCCGTAATTCGGCGCGCTCGGATATGCCCGCGACAGTTTGTCCTCCGTCACGACTTTATGCCCTTCGCGGTAAGCGTTGGGGTAAATCATGAACTGTACCGCCGAGAGATCGTCTGCGGGGACGGAGTACTCGATCTCGGTCTCTACGGAGAGGAGATGCTCCCGCTCGTTCAGCTCTGCGCGAATTTTGTACTCGGTCGGGAGAAGGAGGGGCGCTCCTTCGGGGTCCTCTTCGGGGAGAGTCACCGCGCCGCATCCCGCGCATAGAGACGCGAGAAGGAGTAGAGAGGTTACGAGGGCGCAGATCTTCATTTACTTGCGGCTGTTGACGGTGAGCTCGACGAGCTTGCCGCTCCGATGAGCGCGGACGATGATGTCAGGAGTGACGACGTCATTTTCCATCGCGATAAGATCGCTCCCATTCACGAGATTTTTGACGACCGTTCTGCCGAGGAGAAAGGCGTAGTCACGAAATAGAAAGCTCTCGCCTTCCATGATCTCGGGTGCCGATCCCGCCGGCGGGGCAAGGGGGATCGAGGGCTCGGGGAGCTCGCTCATCACGTCCTGCAGCGCGGGGGTCTCTTTTTTGACAGGAGGCTTCGCGGCGGGGGATCTGCGGAAAAACATTTTGTCGTGTTCGGGGGCGCGGAGAACGACGACCCTTTGACCGAAACTCAGTACCCGCTCGGGGGTGATCTCCCCTTCGTCGGTGACGAGGGAGAGCACGGCGCCGCTTTTCTCGTCAAAGAGAAGATCGCGCAAAACGCCGTGCAGTTTGCCGAGGGTATCGTACACCTTCGCGCCGAGAGGACACTCGGGGAAGGTGGTCTCCTTGATCGCGGAGAGGTTTCTCACGACGAGGGCGTCACCCTCTCCGATCAGCCTGCGA
This sequence comes from uncultured Clostridia bacterium, assembly GCA_946625545.1. GTDB lineage: Bacteria > Bacillota > Clostridia > Christensenellales > CAG-1252 > CAG-1252. The sequence continues at coordinate 2,556 of CAMOTC010000037.1, forward strand.
AGGGGGATCAGCCCGATCTCCTCGCTCTCGTCGCTTGCCGCCTTGTAGCCGCGCACGCGCGCCAGTTTTTCACTCACAAAGACGTTGGTGACGATGCCTGCCGTCCGCCCGTCCGTGGCGGCGACGATCTCTCTGGATATGCTCTCGACGATGCTTTTCATAGATACCTCGCTGGGATTTTTTTGATAATCTATGTATATGGACAGGCGTCGCGATCTATGCCTCGGAGGGACCTTTCGGACAGAAAGAGCCTCACAAAGCCCCTCTCTCGACAGTATTCGTGCTTATTCGCGCGCGACAAGCAAAGATAATAATATAGTTGTAATTCGCGCGCAAGTGTGCTAAACTATGTAAAGGAAAAGGAGGCTGACTATGGCTAACATCACGAAAGATATGCTTATCGGCGAAGCCATTCGGCAAGGAAATTCGCAGGCGATCGCGGAGGTCCTTTTGAGTGTGGGAATGCATTGCTTGGGCTGTGCCCTTGCTCGTGGCGAGACCATCGCGGATGCCGCCGCCGTGCACGGCGTAGACGTCGACGAGCTCGTCGAGAAGCTCAATGAGGCTGCGGAAAGCTGAGCATAAAAGGATAACCTTTGCGTTATTTGTCATACTGTTTGCATTGATCTTTCTTCAATGCATTTTTGTCGTAGACGGAGTCGCGGCGGCGGAGAGTCCCGCTTACCGCGAATTGATCTCCGACTACTTTTCTTTTCACGCGCCTACACGTATCGCGGCGTGCGGGGAGGACTTCGCCGTCTTTGACGAGGGGAAGGTCATCCTCTTTCACAATGGGGCGCACACTTCTTTTGATGCCGAAATAACAGGCTGCGATAAACTCCTCCTTTCATCGGATGGGGTCTATCTCTTGACGGGGGTGGAGGAGGAGCAACCTGCCATCTTATCCTATGACAGGAGCGGCGCCGCGAAGGGATACGTCCTGCCCGCGGCAAACGTATCGGACATTTGCTTTAATAACGGTATGGTCTATACCCTCGCCGGCACGCACGTCGTCGGGTATGATGCCTCGAATGGGAATGAAGCGGAGAGCTTTGACCTATCGGGAATGTCTTTCTCGACCCATATCGCCGTTGACGGCGGAGTGAGCTATTTCCGCAAATGGGATGATAAACTCATCAAGCGCGAAAACGATGAGTCCACCACGATCGGGGTGATCGGTGCGGTCGGCAGTATCTGTGCGCAGGGCGGAAAGCTGTATTATGCAAAGGATGACGAGATCTGCGTTTGGGGGACTTCTTCGCGTCTCCTGCCCAAGACGAACGTGAGCGATGACGCCACGTTTTCTTTCGTTACCGACTTTGCGGTAGGGGATAAGATCTTTGTTTTGGACGGTGAGAACTACGCCGTCAAAGTGTACGGATTGAACGGCGTTTATCAAAAAATGATCGGCGCGGCGGGTGACGCTCCCGGCAGGCTGAATGACCCTGTCGCTCTGACGGTAAAAGGGGATACGCTCTACGTCGCGGACAGCCTGCGCGGCAGCGAGTACACGGGCACAGGCGTCCAAGTGCTGAACGGCAGATCGGTGATCTCTCCTCGCGATATCGCGGTGACGGACGCCGCCGTATATCTCGCGGACAACGGCATCCTCTACGAGTACGGCAGTGCGCAGACGCCGAAAGACTATTCCTTCCCCTCATCCTGCTACTTTGTGGCGGCTTCGCCCAAGGGGACGGTGTACGCGTCCTCGGGACGCAGTATCTATGAGAAAAAGGCGGACGTGTCGAGCTTTAGCCTCTCGACTATCGCCGCGGACGGCACGGTCAGCGGCATGACGGTCGGGATCGGGGGAAATACCCTCTATCTGATGACGGGGGAGACGATCTCCGCTTACTACGTGGAAAACGGTGTAAAGATCGCCTCGCTGACGACGAGCCTCGCGGTCAAGGGCTTTGCGGTGGACTATCGCGGCAATCTCTACCTCGTCGCGGAGAATAAACTCTATCGCTACGAGCGGGTACTCAACGAGTACGCGAGCACTCCCGAGATATACTCGCTCCCCGCGGAGTACGAGTCCTTTTCCGATCTCGCCTTTGACAGCGTGGGCAACGCGTATCTGATCGCGGATCATAACGTCCTCATCTATCCCAAGGAGGCATTCTCCGTCTGTATCAAGGAGGGGGACTTCACGGACGACGTCCCTGCGGAACATCCGATCTTTATCTGCGAAGTCGTGAAGGACACGGCGATCGCCTACGTCTCTCCCGGCAACTTCGAGGAGATCTCCGTCCTCCGCAAAGGGGAGCTCTTGATGTGCGACGCCTGCGTGAGTTTCGGTGGGAGTGAGTATTATCGCGCAAAGACGACGCAGGGCAAAGTGTATCTCGCCGTCGGCGACGCCAAGAGATACGAGACGGGGGAGCCCCCCTTCCGCAAGGCGCGCTGCTTGATCCCCGCGCTCGGCGAGCCAAAGGGAGTCAATATCTACAGTGAGCCCGACGAGACGAGCGAGATCCTATTCGCCTCTCTCGGCAAGGAAGATATCTTTGACGTCATCGCCTACGTGGCGGTGGACGAGAACGGGGTGGATATATGGCACTATCTCCTCGTGTCCTACGAGGGCAAGGAGGGATACGTCAGCTTTTATGACGTAGTATCGATAGAAGCCGATCGCGAGCCGATGCCCAAAACGATCGATATGCAGGCTAAGTCGGACGGACTCGGTAAGACCGTCGCGATCTACCGCGAGGCGAGCCTCGACGGCGAGGTAGTCGGGACCTTTACGGACGGGAGCACGATCCGCGTGATCGACCCCTACGATCCCGAAAGCGAATTTACGGCGATACTCTACAAGATCGACAATAAAGAAGAAATATGCTACGTCCTGTCCGCGAACGTCGGGCAGAACGGACTCTCGGCAGGACAGATCCTCGCGATCGTGCTCTCGGTGGTGGCTGTCGTCGGCAGCGTGCTGACCGTGCTGATCCTGCGCGCAAATAAGAAGCATAAGAGGAGACAAAAGGAGTAAACTATGGGAAGGAATAACAGACATTGGCATAAAAAGCCGCAGCGTCCGGTATCGGACTATCAGCCCCCCTATGCGGCGGACGTCCTCGCGATGTCGGTCGAAGGGCTGAATCTCTCCGCTGAGACCTTGGAGATCCTGCAAAAGGGCGGCATCACGACCGTCGGACATATCGTCTCGCGTCGCAAGAACGATATGTATAAGGTGCAGAACTTCAATAAAAAGAGACTTTTCGAGGTCGTGAACGCGATCGCCCCCCTCGGCGTGGACTTCCGTCCCGACGAGAACGCAGGGGAGGGGAAAGAGGACGGGAGAGAGCGCAGAAACGGCAACGAGCGTAACGACCGTCAGAACAGTGAGAATAAAGGGTCAGGCGAGCGCCGCGACGGAGATAATCGTGGCGGGGAGCGCCGCAAAGAGGGGAGAAAAGACGATCGCATGCAGGAGAATAAGCCGCGTGAGGATCGTGACCGCGAAAGGTCCCGCCGCGACGAGAAGGCACCCTCCGACGAACGCCGTCAGGGCAGAGAGGATCGTCGTGACGACCGCAGAGAAGACGATCGCCGTGACGACCGCCGCGACAAGCAGGGCGACAAGCAGGGAAATAATAAAAACGGAAAGCAGAATAACGCGGTGGATTTCTCCAAGATATTCCCGCGTGAAAAGCTCGTGCATTCCCCTCGCATCGAGCCGGAGAAGGATATCTTTACCAAATTTCAGCGTGCGGGCAAGTGGGGCTTTAAGGATCAAAACGGCAAAGAGGTGATCCCGCCCATCTATACCGAGGCGCTCTCCTTCAAGGAGGATATGGCGGCGGTGGAGATGAACGGACTCTTTGGCTATATCAACCGTGAGAACGTGCTCGTGATCCCCTACAAGTACGACACGGCGGGGAGCTTTTCCGAGGGGTGGGCGAACGTCACGCTCGGAGAGAAATGCGGCTACGTGGATAAGACGGGGCGCGAGATGGTCCCCTTTATCTACGACGCGGCGACTCCTTTCACGGGAGAGGGCTACGGCAGAGTGAAAAAGGACGGCAGATGGGGCAATATCCGTAAAGACGGAGAAGTCTCGTGGCAGTGATTATTGAATAACTATTACGAAAGAGCCGCAAAAAGGCGGAAAGGGAGAATACTATGAACGAAGAAATCGAAAAGAATCCTGAGAGAGAAAACCTCCTCGTGATCCATCATCTGAAGAAGAAGTATCTCAATGCAAATCGCTATTCGATCAACGATCTGACCCTTGAACTCAAAGCTGGCGAGATCTTTGGCTTTCTCGGACAAAACGGCGCGGGTAAGTCCACGACCATCAAGTGCATCACAGGCATCCACCCCTACGACGAAGGAGAGATCAAGATCTGCGGTCACGATATGAAGACCGACTCCATCGCGGCAAAGATGAATATCGGCTACGTCCCCGACAATCACTCGGTGTACGAGAAATTGACGGGTCGCGAGTACGTCAACTATATCGCCGATCTCTACGGCGTCCCCCTCGAGGAGAGGGCGGAGCGTATGGATCGCTACCTCAAGATGTTCAAGATCTCCTTTGCAGTGGATCGTCAGATCAAGGGCTATTCCCACGGTATGAAGCAGAAGATCTGTATCATCGCCGCTCTCATCCATAATCCCCGCCTGTGGGTCTTGGATGAGCCGATGGTGGGCTTGGATCCCCAGTCGATGTTTGATATCATCGACGAGATGAAAGCGCACACGGCGGCGGGCAATACCGTCTTTTTCTCCTCTCACAATATCGACCTCGTCTCCAAGCTCTGCGACCGCGTGGCGATCATCCACGACGGCGAGCTGAAGAGACTCATCGACCTGCACGAAGAGGGCGCGCGCGAAAGTCTCGAACAGGTATTTCGCAGTTTGACGATGGCGGAGAACAAGGCATGAAAGAGTTTTTGACCTTATTTCGCCTCGAGATGAAGTCTCGCTTCGGCGCGCGAGGGACGGGCAAGCCCTTCCTCACCGTCCTGAAGGTTCTCGTCGCTCTCGTCCTCGTCGGGCTGGTGTATGCGGCGTATATCTTTGGGATAAAACAGCTGGTCTCGATGTTCTATCTCTATGGGATGGGCAACGAGTTCCTGATCCTATTTATCGCATTGTCACTCCTGATATTGACCCTCTTCGGCATAAGCTCGGTCATCAAAAATCTCTTCCGAAGCGGCGACAACGAGCTCCTGATGCGCTTCCCCGTCTCACCGCAAGCGGTCTTTGCGAGTAAGATCTCGGTCTTTATCCTATATCAGATCATCTTTACCCTCTTTATCGAGCTCCCCGTCTTTATCATCTTCGGCATGACGACGGGGCAGGGTTGGACCTACTATGCGCTCCTGCCCGTGGTGCTGATCTTCTGTATCGTGCTCCCGCTCTCCGTCGCAAACCTTCTCGCGATCCCCGTCATGCAGATCGGTGCTCGCGCAAAAAATATGTTCACCCTCTCCCTCCTGATCTCGGTCATACTGGTCGCGGCGGGATTCTATATCTATATGAATATCATTCAGAGCGTCGTGAACTATATGAAGGAGGAGGCAATGGGCTTCTTCAGCAAGGAGACGATGGGGATCGTATCCGAGGCGGCGAAGTATATCTATCCCGCCAACTGGTTCGCCTATATGCTGATCGGCGAGTGGCGGATCGGGACGAGCTTCCTCTCGCTTCTCGTGGTCGCGATCTTTGCCGCGGGGGCTTTCTTCCTGAATAAGAGATGTTATCTCCCCACCATTCTCCGCGATATCGAGGGGAACGGCGCTACCTTTACCTTCGTCACGAAAAATAAGCGCCGCAGTCCCGCTTGGACGACCTTCTGTAGGGAGTTTCTCGAGATCTTCCGCAGCAGCAATTACAGTTTTCAATATCTCTGTATGGCTGTCGCGGCGCCCGTGATGGTGTATAGCTGTAATAAGCTCGCCGCCACGATGGGTGAAAATACGATCGGCGCGGTCATCGTGCCTGCTCTCGCCTTGATGGTCATGCTGATCTTCTGCGCGATCATCCTCTCCTTTGCGGCGTCATCCGTTTCGCGCGAAGGGGATAATTTCTATCTGACAAAGATCGTCCCGCTCAGCTACCGCACACAGGTACTCATCAAGATCGCGCTCTATATGACGGTCTCGACGGTGTCCATCCTCGCGACGGCGCTCGTGATGTATCTCTCGCACCAGGTCAGCGCGGCGTACTCCTTCAGCGCGGCGGGGATCGCCTTCCTCGTCTCCATCGCCGTGACGGCATTCGCGGTGCGTCTCGACACCACTCGTCCCCAGTTCGCGGTGGGGGGCGACGGAGAGCTCAGCGTGGGTAACGTCTCCACCTTTGTCGTACTCTTTGTCGGTTTCGCGATCTCGGTCGTGTACGGACTATTCGGTATGGTCGGTATCTTCCTTTGGGGGCTGACCAAGACCTTCCTCATTCTCGCGGGCGTCTCTCTCCTGCTCGCTGTCGCCGCCGTCCTCTGGCTGATGATCGGACTGGACAAGCGGTATGATCGGATATCGCCGCGGTGAGGCAAAGGATAGGTGAACGAAGATGAAAAAAGTCATTATTTGTCTATTATTATTGATCCCGATCCTCGTCATCCTGACCATCGAGGCGAGCGGTAAGCTCATCGCTTCCGCCCTCGTGGATATCCCCGCGGAGTCTGTGGTCATCAAGCACGGCGGCGAGGTGCTCGACAGCGACGAGATCTATCTCGAAGAGTACAAGGACAGCGGCAAGAAGTACACCGTCTTCTGCGAGGTCTTCCCGGGCATCGCGACGGACGAGATGATCTGGGAGAGCAGTAACCCCCGCATCGCGACTGTCACTCCCGATCCCGACAGGGAGGACGCCGCCAATATCGTTTTTCTCGATTACGGCAGTGTGGATATCATCTGCACGTCAAAGAAAAACTCCTCGATCAGCGCTCGCGCGACTCTCTATATCGGCGGACTGATCCCCGCATATATGACGATCGGCGACTATCAGAGCGACGCGGTCACCGAGATCGTGCTCCCTCGCTATGCCGTCAAGAACGTCGTAGCGAACGTCACGCCCGCGCGTAGCGTCAGGGAGGAAAAGGTCTATTGGACGAGCGGCGACGAGAGTATCCTCACCGTGGATCAAAACGGCGTGATCACCGCGAAAAATCACGGCACGAGCACCGTCACTGCGACGGTCACCGCAAAGGATACGACGGTCAGCGCCACCATTTCCGTCCGTGTCGAAGGGGACGCTCTATCCCGCGAAGCCTTTATCTATTCCTCGGATACGACCCTCAGCCTCGCCTCGTATAAGACGAGCGGCGACGTCGTGATCGAAGGGGGAGACGTTGTGGATCTCTCGGCGATCTCCGAGTTCAGTGCGCGTGAGGTCACCTTCCGCAAGGGGGAGGAGACCGAGACGGTGTACGTCGTCAGGATCCCCGAGGCGAAGGCGCTTGTCGTGCAGAATTACTACGCTCTCTGCGAGGGAGCTCTCTCGAACTTTATCGCGCTCGGTACTTCCAATATCCGTCTCTCCGCCATCGCGACGGACGGCAAGGAGCCCGACGTGACCTGGCACTCCACGAACGAGGAGGTCATCGTCTGCCGCGGCGATCGCGTGTATGCCGTGGGTAGCGGTCAGGCGGAGGTCTATCCCGCCGCAGAGGGCTACGTCGCGCAGCATATCGTCCTGAACGTGACGAGTCCCGTCGAGGACTTCCGCCTTGCGGAGACGGTCTTCCGTGACGAAGTGGGTCTATTGCAGGAGAGAGTCTTTGGCAATATGACCTATAAGAACGGTCAGTACACCAATACCTATACTTTCAAGATCGCATCCACCTATCCCTTGGGTGCGAGTCTCAGCGCCTTCTCCTTTGAGAGCGGAGACACCTCTGTCGCGACGGTGGATCAGAACGGCGTCATTTCTTTCGCCTCCGACGTCGAAGGCAAAGAGGTCGAGATCATCGCCATCGCCTATAATCAGCAGGGCATGCCCGTCAGGCGTACCTATACCTTCCACCTCGTGAACGGCGTCAATATCGGCGTCGATATCCCCGAGCAACACTTCGACGCGTCGGCAGGGGAAAAACCCGACTTTACTCCCTACACGGAGCTCCAAGCCGTCGCCTCCAACCGCGAGGTCAAGGCGATCGTCCTGCACAGCGACGTGTACTTCCTCCCCCTCGCGGAGGGCGGTCATGCGGTCAAGAATCTCTCCGCCTCCATCTACGGGAACGGCAAGAAGCTCGACGGTCAGTATCTGATCAACTCGAACGAGGAGAGAGATAAGCTCCTCCTGTGGGACTTTGAGACCTATCCCGATATGCCCGAGGCACTCGAGGTGAAGATCATCAATCTCAATATGCAGGCGACGCAGCCCACCTCCGACGACGCGCAGAAAGCCTTTGAGGAGCTCAGCGCGAAGGGCGGCGGCTCTATCGGCGTGCTCGGCGCATATCCCAAGGCATCAAATCACTTCTCGCTCTACGTGAAGGGGTGCTTATTCCAGTATGCTTACGGTCATACCAATACCGCGATCGGCGACGCCGAGTACGACGGCTGTATCTTCCGTAATAATTCCGCTTCCGCCATCGTGCTCCAGCAGTCGAGTTACGGCGTGGCGAATGCGACGGTAAAAAACTGCATCTTCTCCAATACCATCGCCCCCGTCGGCATCGCGTGCGGTAATTTCGACGACGTGCTCGCCCGCTTCAGCGGCGGCAAGAAGGATCTCCATCCGCAGTACGGCTCCTTTAATCTCGAGGGAACGAACTATATCTATAATTGGAAGCGTCTCGAGGACGTCCAGATGAGCCTCCTCCCGAGAGGACTCGAGAGCGACGACGCAAATCTGCTCGTGGATAAGGTCAATGCGAAGCTCGGCACCATCATCAAAGAGGCTTTCGATATGTCCGATCTCGAGAACCTCTACGTCGAAGACGTCGATGCCTTCAATGCCTTGACCGTGTATATCGACCAAAAGGAGTACTTGGAGAAGCACTCTTATCTGAACTTCTCCTTCCTGATGATCGGATTGTGGGATAATATGAATCCTATCTTTAACCCCGAGACCTTTACTCCCGAAGGCTTGAACGTCAACTACGATCCCGCGAACTATATGGCGGTCAGAGTCAACGCGGAGGCGGCGCCCTCGGTGTCGAGCTTGCTCGGCGTGGCAAAACTATTGAATATCGACGTCGCGGAGAACGAGACCTATCATATCGTCTGCCGCGACCCAAAGGGCAACTTCAATACCATGCCCGGCGAGACCTATACGATCGGCCCCGAAGTATATGCGAAACTCCGCGGGATCACACCTGCCGCCTCGCTCGAGGTAGAAGGATAATAGCCGCGCGATATATTGCTTCGCGATGCGATAATGGCTTCGCCGTGAAGCAAGTCAAAGGACTTGCGTTGCGGTGTCCTGCGGAGCCATGATGACACCCTTAGGACGCACAGAGCCCGAAGAAAGGCGTCTATGCGCAGGGCGAAGGAGAATATGGAGGAAAAGTGCCGTCGCGACCGCGACGGCACTCTCTTTCTCCCTGCTTACTTGCAGCCGAAGCCGAAGTTCGGAGCGTCCTTGCACCCGCAGCCGCATCCGCCGCAGCAGTTCAGGAGCAGGTAGATCCAGAGGATCGTCTCGATGCTTGCGCCTCCGCACTTATTGCCGCCGCAGCAGAATAAGAGGAGAAGGAGCCATAAACAATCGTTAGAGCAGAAATTATTCATATATGTACCTCCTGTATTTCCGATGTGGATTTTCTCTACTTCATCATACGCAGGGATTTTGCTTTTTGACACTCGCGCGCTTGACTTTTCTCACGCGCGCCATTATTATGGATATAATCTCTCTATAAATAGGAGGCACATTATGGCGAAACTCACTATGGACAAGCTCACCGCTCTCGCGAAGGGACGCGGCTTTGTATATCCCGGCAGCGAGATCTACGGCGGCCTCGCGAATACCTGGGACTACGGTCCTCTCGGCGTGGAGCTCAAGAATAATATCAAGAAGGCTTGGTGGCAAAAGTTTGTGACCGAAAATCATCTCAACGTCGGTCTCGACTGCGCGATCCTGATGAACCCCAACGTATGGGTGGCGTCGGGTCACGTGGGCGGCTTTTCCGATCCTCTGATGGACTGCAAGAGCTGTAAGTCGCGTCACCGTGCGGATAACCTCATCGAGGAGTATAATAAGAAAAACGGTATCGAGATGAATATCGCCGCTTGGTCGCACGCCGAGATGGAGGCGTATATCAAGGATCACGAGATCAAGTGCCCCGTGTGCGGCAAGTCGGACTTTACGGGGATCCGCCAGTTCAACCTGATGTTCAAGACCTTCCAGGGCGTGACCGAGGACAGCGTCAGCACCCTCTATCTCCGTCCCGAGACGGCGCAGGGCATCTTTGTCAATTTCCTGAACGTACAGCGCACCTCGAGAATGAAGGTGCCTTTCGGTATCGGACAGGTGGGCAAGTCCTTCCGTAACGAGATCACCCCGGGCAACTTTATCTTCCGCGTCAGGGAGTTTGAGCAGATGGAGCTCGAGTTCTTCTGCGAGCCGGGCACAGACCTCGAATGGTTCGCTTATTGGAAGGAATTCTGCAAGAATTGGCTGCTCGGCCTCGGCATCAAGGAGGAAAACCTCAAGCTCC
>CAMOTC010000038.1 GCA_946625545.1 uncultured Clostridia bacterium
GGCGGATAGCGGCACGAATACGGCTCTACATCTTCAACGGCGAGTAGTTACGTACGGATCAAGTACGCGCCTACTCGCCGTTTTGATGAGCGTTTGTCTTCGCACCGCTCTCCGCCGCCGCCGGGGAGAGGATATCGTGCCTCGTCTCTGCCGCATTCTCTGAAGCCGCTCGGGAGGAGATGTTGCGCCTCGTCTTTATGCCGATTTGAGAGAAGGTGATACGCGTTATCCTTGCGCTCGCGCGATCATGGCGATTTCTTGCTCCTTCTATGTAGGAGAGCGCTTGACTCTCCTTTTCTTTCGCGGTATAATGTAAGAAAAGTAAGAAAAGTAGGAGGTTCCTATGAAGAAAATAGAAGAAGACAGGTTTATCATCAGCGTGAAGGTGGGACCCAAGGGGCAGATCACCGTCCCTGCACTTGCACGCAAGATGTTTGACATCAAGGAAGGTGACACTCTGATGGTGATGGGGGATCGTTCGCGCGGAGGCATCGCCATTATGAAGGCGGACGCCTTTTACGATCTGATGGGGGAGAAAAAATGAACGCTATAGACATTCGCTCTCTCCGCAAGGAGTATAAGGATCTCGTCGCGGTCAAGGATCTCACGCTGACCATCGAGGAAGGGGAGCTCTTCTCCCTGCTCGGCGTCAACGGTGCGGGCAAGACCACGAGTATCAAGATGCTGACCACGTTGACCCGTCCGACCTCGGGCGACGCCTTGATTTACGGCAACTCCATCACCACTCACCCCGAGGCGGTCAAGGGGCTCGTGGACGTCTCGATGCAGGAGACTGCCGTCGCGCGCAAACTGACGGTGGAGGAAAATATCGACTTTTATGCTGATTTGAACGGACTCACGCAAGAGGAGAAATCTATGGCGAAAGGGGAGATCTACGAGGCTTTCGGCTTGGCGGAAGTAAAGGATCAGCGCGCGTCCACCCTCTCGGGTGGGTGGCAGAGAAAGCTATCCATCGCGCTCGCCCTCGTGACCCGTCCCAAAGTCCTCTTTCTCGACGAGCCCACTCTCGGGCTGGACGTCCTCGCGCGGCGCGACCTGTGGCGCTTGATTTCGGGCTTGAAGGGCAAGATGACCATCATCCTGACCACCCACTACATGGAGGAGGCGGAGGCGCTGTCCGACCGCATCGGCATCATGGATAAGGGCTCCCTTCGCTTCGTGGGGACAAAGGAGGAGCTGTACGCCGCGAGCGGCAAGACGAGCGTCGAAGACGCCTTTATCGAGATGGTCTCGGGAGGTAAGAAAAATGCGTGAATCACTCCATCGTATCTACGTCCTCGCGAAGCGCAACGTCAAGGAGATCATGCGTGATCCCCTCTCCCTGATCTTTACCCTCGGTATGCCCCTCGCGATGGAGATCCTCTTTTACTTCCTCTTTCATGGGATGACGGCGCAGTTCGATATGAAGTATCTCGCGCCCGGCATCGTGGTTTTTTCGCAGGCGTTTCTCTCCCTCTTTGCGGGGCTCCTGATCGCGCAGGATCGCTCGAGCGCCTTTCTGACCCGCCTGTACGTCTCGCGCGCTCGCTCGCACGAGTTTATCTTCGGATACGCCCTCTCTCTGCTCCCTCTCGTGGCGGTGCAGTCCGTCCTCTTCTTTGTGGTGGGCGGCATCATCGATCCCTCGATCTGGTCTGTCGGCGTCCTGTGGTGCGTCCTTCTCTCCCTCGTGACCGCGCTCTTCTACGTCGGAATGGGGATCTTGCTCGGCTCCCTCTGCACCGAGAAGTCCATCGGCGGCATCGCCTCCATCGTGATCGCTGGACAGTCTCTGCTCAGCGGGATGTGGTTCCCGCCCGAGGGCTTGAACGGCGCGATCCTCACCATCATGCGCTGCCTCCCCTTCAAGAATGCGACCGAGCTCATGCAGCGCGCCCTCGTAGGCTTCACGAATGCGACGGACTTTTTCGTACCCTTCGCGGTCGTCCTCGGCTATACCGTGGTCGTGATCGGTGGGGCGATCTACGCCTTCGCGCGAAAGATGCAGGCGAAATAAGAAAAAGTTTTTTTTCGGGGAAGGGCGTTCCGCTCTTCCTTTTTTTATGCTTTTCGTGTATAATCTATAGTGACGGAGGGATAGTATGATTTTTTATTTTACCGCAACGGGCAATTCTTTGATGGCAGCCAAAGCTCTCCTCGAGGAGGGTGAACGCCTCGTCGATATGGCGGCGGCGAGAAAGGCGGGCGCGTACAATTACGACCTCGCGGAGGGGGAACGCGTCGGCTTTGTCTTTCCCGTCTATTGTTACACGATGGGGGACGTCCCCGTGGACTTTGTGAGAAATCTCACCTTGAACCGTCACCCGAGCTATACCTTCACCGTCGTGACCTGCGGCGGCGGGATCGGCGGAACGGCGGCGTTCCTCGGGAAGGAGCTTCGCAAGAAGGGGATCACGCTCTCCTATGCGACAGATCTCCTGATGCCCGACAATGCGGTCTTTTACTATGATACGAAGAGCGACGCGCACCACGCCGACCGTTTGGGAAAGGCGACTGTCCGCCTCGAGGAGATCAAGTCGGATCTATCCGAGCATAAGGAGAAAAGGGCGAAAGGTCTCTCCTCGGGTTGGCTGAGACCCTTCTACCACGCCCTCTGCGGCACCAAGCCCTTCTACGTCACCGACAAGTGCGTGGGGTGCGGTCTCTGCGCGAGAAACTGCCCCGACGGCGCGATCGAGATGAATGAAGGAAAGCCCCGCTGGATAAAGAAGCGTTGTGAGAAGTGCGGCGCCTGTATCAATCGCTGCCCCGTCCGCGCCATCGAGCACGGCAAGGGCACCGTCAAACGCGGGCGCTACGTCAATCCTATCTTGAAAGGAGGAGATAACGAATGAATCGTATCGTGGAAGAAATGAAGAAATTAGGCGTCTTTTTCGTCGCGACCGTTGACGGGGATCAGGCAAGGGTCAGACCCTTCTCCTCCGTGGCGGAGTATAAGGGTCAGCCGCATATCTGCTGCGGCAATTTCAAGGAAGTGTATAAGCAACTCGTCGCGCATCCTAAGGTGGAGATCTCGGGGATGTACGACGGCGGTTCTTGGCTCCGCGTGACGGCAACGGCGGTGGAAGATAATTCCCTCGAGGCGCAGCGTGCCCTCCTTGCCGATCCGACGGGCCCTTCGATGCTTTACACGGCGGGGGACGGCAGGTTCACGACCTTCCGCTTGGAGGACGTTCGCGCCGTCAAATATTCCTTCACTGCGCCGCCGGAAGAGATAAAATAATGCGGAATGCGGATAAACGTCCGTTTTTATCCTTAGCCGACGATTTCGTCGGCTCTTTTCTTATTTCGACAATATTCGTCTGCGCGGGGGGAGCGGCGGGTGGTAGAATGGGGATATGAAGGAGAATAGCAGTTTTATTTCAAATGCTTCCTGCGCGGGAAAGGTGCTCTACACCGTCAGCGCGGGGAAGGATATGACCAAGCTCGAGATCAAGGAGCGGACGGGGCTCAGTATGACCACGGTGATCTCCTCGGTGGACGGGCTGGTAAAGAGAGGGCTCGTGACCTTTCGGGAGGTGAAGGGGGAGCGGGGCGGAAAGATGCGCTCCGTCATCAACGTCCACCCCGAGAGGCGGGTCTACGGCGTGTCCTATAAGTCGGGGGTGCTGACAGGGGTCGCCGTCGATCTCAAAGGGGAGATCCGAGAGATCCTTGCGGAAGAGCCGCCCGAGGAGATCTCTCCCGCCTGCGTCGTGCAGTCTGTCCTCCGTGCGCTTCGTGAGAAAGCTCCTCCTCCCTCTGCCGTCGCTCTCGCGCTGAACTGCGAGGGGAGGGAAGGGGTGCTGAAAGGGATCGAAGAGCAGTACGGAGTCCCTACGATCTCCCTAACGAATACCGAGGCGGTCGCCTGTCTCGCGCTGTGGAGAGGATTCTCTGGCCCCATCGCGGCACTCGGCATCGGCGCGCGCGTCAAGTGCGCCGTGATCGGGCGGGATCGGCGCGCTTTTGAGATCGGCGTCCTCCCCTCTCCCTCTCTCGTCACGGGGGATGGGAGTTACGGCGACGCGCTCTCCGCGACGGTGGTGGAGGAGACGCTCCGCTCCTCGCGTTACCACGGCAAAGTGCTCCTCGAAGGGGGGCGCGTCAGTGAGATACGCGACATCGCGGACTATTCGCGCGCTCTCGCATCTACTCTCTCCTCTCTCTCGGAGAACGTACGCCTCCTCCTCGCCCCCGCCCGCATCCTCCTCTTTGGAGAGTATCTGTCCGAGGCGTTCTTTGCCCGCGTCAAAGAGGGGACGAAGGGCGATCTCGTCTATTACCATCCCGAGAAAGAGGACTTCGCGCAGGGCTCGGCGCTATGCGCTCTCCGTGAGATCCTTCTCAGTTGATCGCGGCGAGGGCGTAGAGACAGGATAACTCGGAGAGGACGAGCATCGTGAGCTTGCTCTCCTCTCTCGCGTGTCTGACGAGTAGGTTCAGTGAACGATTTGCGAGGAGCACGGCGCGAGCAAGCGAGGGCGGGGGCGTCCCTTCCTCGATGTCCGTCCCCTGTGAAAGGGCAGCGAGACACCCCTCGGCACTCTCTCGGATCATCAGGGCGATCTCCCGTCTCTCCTCTCGCCTCTCCTCTCTCACGGCGCTCAGGGCGATCACGACGATCTCTCTCTGCATCGCGCCGAGGAGATCTCTTTTCTCCTCGGGCAGCTCGCTCTCGCGCGGCCGGATCCTACGGGTCAGCGCTTCGCGGTAGGCGCGGGAGAGTTCCTCCATATAGCTGAAGTCACTCCCCTCCTGCTCTCTGTCTTTATCGGGCATTCTCATCCTCCTTATTCGCGCGGGCGGGGCACGCGGCGCGGTTAAAAGTGTTTTATAAAATATACATATTGATTGATCGGTGAAAAAATGATATAATCAAGATATGAGTTCATCGCGCAGAGTATCCGCTATCTTTTGCATCCTGCTCGTCGCCCTTGCGGCGGCTCTCTTATTCTGCGCGCTCCCGACGTCAACCGCGCATGCCACTTCGTACTACGTGGGGAATGGTGATCTCGTCGTGCCTCTCGATTACGGTGCCGCTCCCGGCGAGCATATCCTGCAGGAGCCGGAGTCAGGCTACTACTTCAAGATCACCTCGTACGTCGTTGAGCTGAATTACGTTCCGACCTCTCTCGTGACGGACGGCGTCGTTACGGCGCTCCCCGGCGAGTATGATCTCAAAGTGCAGGATAATACCATCCAATGCGACAAGGACGGCAACCCCCTTTCCGCGAATACCTTCTACGGCACCATCATCGTGGTGGTGCGTGAGAACGATCTCCCCATCACGATCGGGTCCGCCTCTCTCACCAAGGAGTACGGCGAGGAAAGAAACACGATCACCTGGTCGTGCGACGATCCGCATATCACGGACGTCCTCTTTACCTGCGCGGGCTTCGACGCATCGGCGCCCGTCGGGTCGTATCCCGTCACCGTGAGCACCATTATGAAGGGAGAGGAAGACGTGACGGACTTGTATATTTCGAGCGTGACCCTCGACGAGGGGGAGGGCGAGGTGCTTTTCAGCGTGACCCCCGCTCCCATCTCCTTCTCGATCCCCGAGGTCGCGACGCGCCCCTTTAACCGATATTTCCTCTCAGACGGCGAGAGCGTCCTCTCCGCACAGGCGGAGGGGGTGAACGGCGAGACGCTGACCGCCTATTACCGCTTCAAGGAGGCGGTGAATGGAGTGCTCACCATCGGCGAAAGCTACGACGTCGAGCCCTATCGTTACGAGGTCAGCTCGGGGGGAGAGACCACCTCTTTCACCCTCGATCAGTCCTCCGATTACGCCCCTACATTCCTCCTTGAGAACGATCATATCGTCGCGGGGAAGGGGATCCTCACGATCACGCAGGATCAAGCAGTCATCGCGGCGCACCCGAACGATCTCTCCTATTTCTACCTCCCGCTGACCTACGACTATCTCGACGCCGCCGTTCGCAGGGGGCTGGATCACTTGCAGGAGTACTGGGCAACGATCCTCTATCACGGAGCGTCGATCGACCTTTACTTCGGCGCGGACGACGCCTACAAAGCTCTGCCCATGCAGGCGCCGATCCCCTGCGGATCATACGCGCTGACTCTCGTGGACTACGGCAAAGACGTTATGGAGACCATCACCGCCGAGGGCGAGATGTCGCTGACCGTCCTGAAAAGGTCACTCTCCTATGCGAAGAATGATGACGCCGAGGTCGCCTCGGGCGATACCTTCAATAAGACCGTCTCGGTCACCTTTGACGGTAAGAGATACGATTTTATCCTCACCGCAGACCTCTCGGGGAGAAAGGTCGGTGACGTACTCTGCTACGATAGCGCCCTCTCTCAGACGGATGAAAACGTCACTCTCGACTTTTCCGCCGCGACTGTCACGATGATCAAGCGCTCGACGGGGGTAACCATCGTCTCGAACGTGGGCTCCTCCGTTGTCTACGGCGACGCGTACGTACCCGCCGCGCTGTGGCTGAATAAGGGGAAGGCGGGGGAGATGAAGCTGGAGAGCGAGACCTTGAACTACGCCTATTCTCCCGACCAATCCAACCTTCGCACCGAAGGTCTGCCGCGCAACGCGGGGAAATATACGATCTACTGCACCTTGAACTCCGACACCTACCAAGCGGCGGAGAAGAGCATCAAGCTGACGATAGACAAGAGACCCGTCGCAGGCTACTTTGTCCTCATCACGACGAGCAAGGTGTACGGCGAGACCTTTGACTTCGGCGACAGCAATAACGTGCAGCTCACCACCCTCTACGAACTCGACGCGACCAAGAAAGCCGCCGATCGCAGTAAGGTGATCACCGAGTACAATAAGAGTATGCCTTTCGGCTCCTCTCTGACCTCTTTGGGGGGAGGAAAGGACGCCGCGGCGGGGAAATACGACTTTAACTTTGAAGGGGTGCTGATGGAGAATTATAAACTCCGGGTGGCGATCTATTGGGATAAAGGAGCAAATCGCGCGGTCACGCAGTTTACCGTCGAGAAGGCGGATGCTCCCGCCCCTCCCAAGGTCACTTCCTCCGTCTCGGGAGCTACCATCAGGCTCTCGGTATCCCCTCTCGCCGCAGGCAGGGCAGAACTGTCATTATCATCGGATTTTTCGGAGAAAAAGGCGTCCGATTTTTCGAGCGGGAGCGTCTCGTTTACCTCTCTGACTTACGGCGCTCTGTACTATGTCCGCGTGCGTTCCAACGACAATGCGAATTACAATGCCCCGAGCGTCTGGACGGTGGAGGAGATCACCGTTCCCTATCCCGCGCTCTCTCTCACCATCCTCGAGAAGACGCACGATACCGTCACCGTCACCGCGGCGCCGATCGAGAACGCCGTAGATGGATATACTCTCCAGTACCGCGTGGGAGCGTCGGGAGAGTGGAAGGAGGGCGCGATCGCGAAAGAATTGACGCCCGACCGTGACTATACCCTCTATTTCCGTGCGAAGAACGCCTATGCGCGGGGCGTGGATACCCCGATCACCGTCCGCACTCTGCGTGCACCGATCGAGGAGGACGAGATATCGTACAGGTACGACAGAGAGCTCGAGACGCTGTATTTCAGCAGCGAGGTCGAAGGGCTCGAATGCAGGCTCCTGTCTGCGACGGGAGAGTATCTGACGGAGTGGATCGCTTATAGCGATCTTCCTGCGCTCACGAAGGACGCGAACTATACCCTCGAGGTCAGGCTCGCGGCGACGGAGGAGAGGGAGGCGTCGGGGATCTTGAGCCTATCGATCAGCACCTACGAAGCGCCCAAACCCTTCTCCGTAAAGGACTTTTTGTCCGATTGGTTTTTGGTACTGGTCGGCGGCGGGATACTTCTCGCGGCGCTGATATTATTGCTCGTCCTGATCAAGGCGAAGAGGCGGGCGGATAAAGAGATACTCGGAGGATGATTATGACGTCAAGTACTCTGTTTTTGATGGGATCCATTCAGGATTTCGTCGGAAAATTCAGCAAAATGCAAATGATCGCGATCGGTGTGGTCGCCCTCTTTGCCGTACTGCTCGGCGTGGTGATCGGCGGACTCGCCTTTTACCGCTCGGGACTGAAGAAGGGCAAGAAAAAGGGGATCAAGGACGCCGTGGGGATCGCGATGAAGAAGGCGGAGGAGAATAGCGCGGGCGCCTTGGAGCGCTCCCAAGCGGAGAGCGCAGAGAAGATCGCAAATCTCGAGAAGGAGAAGGATGCCGCCATAACCCTTGCCGCGAGTGAGAGACAGGAGAAAGAGGCGATCATCGCAGAACGCGACGCCGCTCTCGCCGCGGGAGAGGAGAGCAAGAAAGCCCTTGAGGAGCTCCGCGCCGAGATGGAGAGGATCAGACAGGAGAGCGCGATCCTGCGTAGCGACGCAGAGACGGCAAAACGCGAAACCGTGCAGGCAAAGACCGACGCTGAGCTCGCCCGTATCGGACGCGAAAAGGCGGAGACCGACGCGGAAAAGGCAAAGCAAGACGCAGAGAAAGCAAAGGCGGACGCCGAACGCAAGAAGCGCGAAGCGGAAGAATATCGTCTCCAACGTGACGAGAGCGAGGCGAAGGTCGCCCGTATCCCCGAGCGCAGGACGAATATCACCCTTTTGAATAAGCCCGAGATCCTCGGCTTTGCGGGAGACCTCGAAGAGCATCTCCCCGCGAACGTTTACGAGCGCGGAGGCGATCTCCCCGACAGCTGTCGCGTGGGTATCTGCACTTTCCTCCTCGTGTATGAGCGCAAGGGGATGGTGAAATTGGTGCTCCGTCTCGATCCCGAAAAGGCGGCGGAGCTCGAGAAGAGATACACCCTCTTTACCACGGCGGTATATCCCAAGGGGGGAGACTGGTACAAGTGGATCCTCTCCTCCGAGGTCACCGACCTCGCCGTAGTGACCGAGGCGATCCGCTCCGCCTACGAGTACACCTATTCGAGCAATTACGACAAGGCGGGAGAGATCAACGTCGAGATGGCGAACCGCGACGAGAACGCGATCAACGAGTCGATCGTGCGCTATAAGGACCTCCCCGACCGCGACTTTATCGTCGCTTCCGACGCGATGGACGGCGCCGTCGCCTATCGCCTGTACGGCAAGAAGGAGATGACCGAGTACGCCAAAAAGCTCGCTCCCGCCTATCCCGTCAAGGTCACGAAGGGGGAGGGCGATCTCTCTCCGAATACCTTTAAGGTGGCGGGCAAGACCTTCCTGATGGCGTACGAAAAGGACGGCGTGGCAAAGATGATCTTCCGCCTCTCGGAGGAGGATTTCGCCGCCCTGAAAGCAAAGCACGCCACGGCGGATATCTCCCCATTCCCCAAGGCGAAGGGGTATCATTGGTACGTCGTATATATCGACGAGACCTTCTCTGGGAACGGCGACATCGAGGAGATCATCAAGGGCGCGTGTGCGTACGTCTACGATCTGCGCGATAAATAAATCTATTTCTCACTTCCCCGAAAAAAGTAAAAATAATGGCAAAATAGGGCGTGAAATGTATTGACACGCCTTTTTGCGTGTGGTAAACTTAGTTAGCATCCTCGATAGACGGGTGTAATTTTTTTGGAGGCGTCAAAGGTTATGGCAGCAAAAAAAGAGAATCGTATGAAGATCACTCTGGCTTGCACCGAATGCAAACAGCGCAATTATAACGATTACAAGAATAAGAAGAATACTCCGGACAGACTCGAGCTGAATAAATATTGTCCGTTCTGCAAGAAGCACACCCTGCACAGAGAAAGCAAGTAATAGGGGGAAGGTATGAAAGGAGCAGCAAAAACCGCTACCAAGAAAGAGAATATCTTTCGCCGTATGGGCAAGGGTATCAAGGAGATCGTTTCCGAGCTGAAGAAGGTCACTTGGCCGACTTTTGCGAAGGTGATGGCGGAGACGGGTATCGTTCTCGTCGTCGTTCTCTTCTTCCTGCTCGTGATTCTCGGCTTTGACAGCTTACTCTCCTGGCTCTTCAAGTTGTTGGTGAAGTAATATGGAAAAGATCACGGAAGTCAAGAGCGAAACCGAACCGAAGTGGTACGTCATCCACACCTATTCCACTTACGAGCTCGCCGTACGCGATAATATCCTCAAGATGGTAGAAAATACCGGCTTGCAGGATCAGATCTTCGACGTCGTCGTGCCGCAGGAAGAGGAGATCGTGGAGACCAAGACCAAGCGCAAGACCGTCCTTCGCAAGAAATTCCCGACCTACGTCTTCATCAAGATGATCAATAACGCGCACAATTATTATATGGTTACGCGTATCCACGGCGTGACGGGATTCGTCGGCGCAGGCGGCAAGCCCGAGGCGCTCACTCCGGACGAGGTCAGGAGAAATCGCCTCGAGAAGGTCAACGCAGAGGATCTCGGCATTCAGGTCGATGATGTCGTCAATATCATTTCGGGCGCCTTCCAGGGGCAGTCCGGCGTGGTGTCCGAGATGGATCTCGAGCACGGCGTTTTGAAGGTGACGATGCTTCTCTTCGGAAAGCCCACCCCGATCGAGCTCGAGTTCAATCAGGTCGAGAAGGACAAAGGTCAAAATTGATCCTTTCGCGAGAAAGGTTTGATTATGGGAGAGCGGTGAAATATTTGAGCGCCGCTCGTTAGCACCACGATTTGCATAGTAAGGAGGTAATCACTATGGCAAAGAAAGTTACAGCTATCGTAAAATTACAACTCCCCGCGGGTAAAGCCACCCCGGGACCGCCTGTCGGCTCCACCCTTGGTCCGCACGGAATCAACCTTCCGAGCTTCGTCAAGGAGTTCAACGACAAGACGGCGGATAAGATCGGTCTCGTTATCCCTGTCGTCATGACGATCTATAACGACCGTTCCTTCAGCTTCATCACGAAGACCCCTCCCGCTCCCGTCCTCATCAAGAAGGCGTGCGGCATCGAGAGCGGCTCCGCGAAGCCCAATAAGGACAAGGTCGCAAAGATCACCAAGGCGCAGATCAAGGAGATCGCCGAGCTCAAGATGCCCGACCTCAACGCGGCAAGCCTCGAGGCGGCTATGAGCATGATCGCAGGTACGGCGCGCAGCATGGGCGTCACGGTGGAAGACTGAGGAGGTAACGAAGATGAAAGTCAGCAAGAGATTTAAAGAGGTTGCATCCCAGGTCGAGAGAAATAAGGTGTACGACAGCGTAGAGGCTATGGCTCTCGCGGTCAAGACCGCTACCGCAAAGTTTGACGAGTCCGTCGAGCTCCACGTGAAGCTCGGTGTGGACAGCAAGCACGCGGATCAGCAGGTTCGTGGCGTGGTCGTGCTCCCGAACGGCACCGGTAAGAGCGTGAAAGTGCTCGTTATCGCGAAGGGCGAGAAAGCGGACGAAGCTACGGCTGCGGGCGCGGACGTCGTCGGCGCGGAAGAGATCATCGCAAAGATCCAGAAGGACAACTGGTTTGACTTCGACGTATGTATCACCACTCCCGATATGATGGGTATGGTCGGTCGTATCGCTCGTCTCCTCGGTCCTAAGGGTCTCATGCCGAACCCGAAGAGCGGCACCGTCACGATGGACATCACCAAGGCGGTCAAAGAGGTCAAGGCAGGTAAGGTCGAGTACAGACTGGACAAGACCAATATCATCCACGTCGCAGTGGGCAAGGTCAGTTTCGGTGCGGAGAAGCTCCACGAGAACTTCGCTACCGTTATGGACGCCATCATCAAGGCGAAGCCGAGCTCTGCGAAGGGTACCTACCTCCGCTCCGTCTCCATCTCCACCACGATGGGCCCCGGCATCAAGGTCAGCTACGCCAAGGCGAATGCGTAATTTCGTGCGCGAAATCGCTTGACAAGGCTATAAAACATTCGTAAAATAAATAGCGTCTTAAGACAGCAAGTGGGCGACCGTAAACCGAAAGGGCTTGCCGAGGATGTGATTTCGAATATGTAGAAATTATGCTCTCATTGTCTTTTGACCGTGGGAGCATTTTTGTTCCCCCTAAAAAAGATTCTTAAAAGGAGGTAGACACAGTGTCAGCAGCATTAGAAGAGAAAAAGAAGCTGGTAGAAGAGCTCAAAGAGAAGATCGGCGCCGCGAAGTCCATCGTTATCGTGGACTACAAGGGTCTCTCCGTCTTTGAAGATACCGAGCTTCGTAAAGCGCTCCGCGCCGCAAACGTCGAGTATCGCGTTCTCAAGAACAGACTGATGCAGAAGGCCTTTAACGAGCTCGGTTATACCGATTTCGACGAGGCTTTGAATGGTCCTACCGCCGTCGCATTTGCAAATGGTGATCCCGTTGCTCCCGCAAAGATCCTTCTGGAGAAGGCGGACAGCACCAAGAAGCTCACCGTCAAGTGCGGTATGGTGGACGGCACCTACATCACGACGGACGGGGTCAAGGAGCTCGCAACGCTCCCGCCCAAGGAGGTGCTCCTCGCCAAGTTGCTCGGTACCCTCGAGGCTCCGATCAGCTCGCTCGCCAGAGTGCTTAATGAGACCGTAGCGGGACTCGCGAGAGTCTTGAACGCGATCGCGGAGAAGTAAACCAATTCACCAATCTATCAACAATATTTAAAAAAAGAAAACAAGTATATTTATTTGGAGGATACTAAAATGGCAGATATCGAAAAGCTTATTGAAGAAATCAAAGGTATGACCGTTCTCGAGGTCAGCAAACTCGTTAAGGCTCTTGAGGAAGAGTTCGGTGTGTCCGCTGCGGCTCCCGTGGCTGTGGCTGCTGCTGCTCCCGCGGCCGGTGCTGCTGCTCCCGCTGCTGAGGAGAAGACCGAGTTCACCGTTATCCTGAAGGCTGCAGGCGCGAACAAGATCGCGGTCATCAAGGCTGTGCGTGAGCTCACCGGTCTCGGTCTTGCCGAGGCGAAGGGTCTCGTTGACGGCGCTCCCAAGGCTGTCAAGGAGAACGTCAGCAAGGAAGATTGCGACAAGGCTGCCGAGGCTCTCAAGGCTGCGGGTGCCGAGATCGAGATCAAGTAAGTTTGATTT
>CAMOTC010000039.1 GCA_946625545.1 uncultured Clostridia bacterium
GACAGAACGATCTCAAAAGCGCGGCCAAAGGTTCTTTTCTTACTCTCGGCGAAATCTTCGAGAGCAGAGGAGTCTGCGCCGTCCGAAATCAGCTTTATCATATTAAAACCTACGCCCGCGCGCGCACAAGTAATCGCGATCCCCGCGCCCTCCATATCACAGATATCGGCAGAGAAATCAGAGGCGATCTTTGCGGAAATATCGGGATCGGAGACAAAGCGATCGGCGCTCGCGAGGCGAACGACCGGAAGATCATATCTCGACAGACGCGTCAGCGCCTCCCCGTTCGCGGCAAAGAAAGGATCATCAAAGTCCGCAGGGCATCCTCGCACTTGCCCAAAGGCGGTTAAATCAAAATCATAATGGACGACGTCCTTCACCGCAACGAGAGCGCCGCGATACTCGGGACGAAATGTCCCGACAAGTCCGAAGTTTATGATATAAGAACACTCAAACTTTCCGATCAAAAGCGCGGTCGCGGCAGCGGACGCGATCTCGCCTATGCCGCATTTTGCGAGAAAAACGTTCTTTCCCGCATAAGCATAACGACAAAACTCTACCCCGGACACGACCTGCGTATCAAGAAGCTCGCCGAGCTTGTCGAGAAAGGGGACGTACTCTGAATCCATAGCAACAACAAAACCGATATTCATACCTGCCTCCATATCAATTATATCAAATGCGCACCTGTCGCGCAAGCGGTATATCAAATTGTTCTACGTGGAACAAGCGCCAACGATATAAGACGACGGACAAGACAAACATCGTCGCCTCTGCGAGAAAGAAAAGTGACAGCGCGCACCATCGCTCAAGGAAACGGCGAGACTTTCGCGACAATGACAAAACCAAACATCTCTTGAATTATCCGCACATTTCAAAACGAAATAGATACAAAAGAAAAGGACCGTTCCACGTGGAACAGTCCCAACTTGAATTTATAATGTTCCACGTGGAACGTCAATATGCTTGATTTAGCATCTCGATAAATTCGGCTTTCCCGATCGGACCGCTCTCCGTTATTGACGCCCTCTTGTCCGTAGCGGCGTCTGCGATCTTGCCGAAAAGCTCTCGGTCGATATCGGTCTGCGATATCTTTGTAGGGATTCCCGAGACTTCGCTAAGCTCGGAGAGGATCTCCTCAGCGGCAGAAATCGCCCTATCTGCGCGCTCCGAATCGGGTGTATCTGCATATTTGTCGGCACCGGCGAGCAGGAAATATAATGTTTTTACGCGTTTTTCGCGCTTTTCCTTTGCCCTGCGCATCGCGGGAAGCAGGGAGATCGCGAACATTTCCTCGAGAGGAAGCCCACTCACCTCACTAAGACCCGAAGCGAGCGCGTGCGCCGCACCGTAAGGATTGGATCCATAGGCGATCCCTGCGAGTGTCGCGGCAAGCGCCGTCGCGCGGCAAGTCTCTGCATCATCGCCGTCTTTTACCGCAGATCTCAGGTTCAAAGAAAGCAATCTGATCGCCTTTTCCGCATAAATGCCTGTAATATCGGTCTCTTCGGACTCGAGATAGCCCTCGATCGCATTGGCGAGAGCATAGGCGCCGCACGCGGCGACCTCTCTCGTCGGAGCGGTCATCGTGACGTCTTCATCGATGATCACGACGCTCGGGACAAGGTCTGGAGAGGAGAGATAATACTCGCCGACTTCGATAAAGCCGTTTGCCTCTTTGCCTGAGCCGTTTTCGCTCGGAATGGCGATCAAAGGAATATCTTTCCCCTTCACGGAGCATTCCGCCGCGATGGGAAGGATCTCGTCCCATCCCTCGGTCAAGAGCAGCTTGACGACCTTCGCGCTGTCCATAACGACGTCTCCGCCGACAGCCACGATGGAGTCGCA
The DNA here is from genome assembly GCA_946625545.1 of uncultured Clostridia bacterium. GTDB lineage: Bacteria > Bacillota > Clostridia > Christensenellales > CAG-1252 > CAG-1252. The sequence continues at coordinate 1,849 of CAMOTC010000039.1, forward strand.
TTCTGCGGAAATATAGGCATCTTTTTGCGACCTGCCATAGTCAAGATCGACCGTATCGGGGACGACGTCGGCAAGGACGACCTCCTTCGCGCCGCCGTTTTTTAAGGCGGTCAGCACCTTCTCCGCCACGCCGAGCTTGGACGCGTTTGACGAGACGAGAAGGAGGGGCTTTGATGCCCCGAGATAGCAGAGCTCTTTCCCGATGGTCTGTAGGGCGGCCTCGCCGCAATTTATCTTTGCCGCATTTTGAAACTCAAAAAACTTTCGCATATCATTCTCCGTATAGCTCTTGATATTCCTTTTCGGTCAAGTCGACCTTATCTCCCTCAGCCGCTACGCGCAGGAGGAGAGAGGCGTAACGCATCTTTCCCGCAAAGGTGATCCTGCCTTCGGCATAGACCTTATGCCAGGTCGCCCCTCTCGCGGCGATATCGCCGAGCGCCGCGGCGTCCTCAAAGGTAGCGGACAGTAAAACTTCGGATTTTTCCGCATTATTTAGGATACGGAACTCGTTAGCCTCTTTGATGAGGCGCACCTCGCTGCCCTTATATCCGATCGAGAAAGAGAAGACGCCGGGCAGACGATACAGGATATCGTCACCCGCGACAAGGCTCTCCTTTGACGCACGCACCAGAGCCTTGGCGACTCGCGATAGGGCGAGACGGATCATCAGGCGCTGAATTGGGCGGATTTTACTCGATTTGATCAATTTCATCTAAAACCTCTGTTTATAATGTAACACGCGGGCGCGGGAAAAGTCAACGATCGCCCGACAGGAGAGCCACAGCCTCTGCGGCGATCCCCTTTCCTTCGCCGACGATCCCGAGCTTTTCGGTGGTGGTGGCGGCGAACTTGACCGCACTACGATCGACGCCGACCGCTCGCGCGACGTTTGACTCCATCTCGGGAAGATAGGGCGCCATTTTGGGCGCTTCGGCGATGATGGTCGCGGAGATATTCTCTACCGTATATCCCGCTTCGCGCACGTAAGATACGACCTTTTTGAGAAGCTCTATACTGTCCGCGCCCTTGTAGGCGGGATCGCTCGGGGGAAAGTAGTGTCCGATATCGGGGAGATGCGCCGCGGTGAGCAGGGCGTCCATGACCGCGTGGACGAGGACGTCCGCGTCGCTGTGTCCGTCGAGACCTTTCTCAAACGGGATCTTTACCCCGCCGAGGATAAGGTCGCGAGAAGTGACCAAAGGATGCACGTCAAACCCCACGCCGACGCGGGAATGAATATCTCTCGAAATGTCGGATAAATAGGTAATTTTTGTATTATTAACGTCCCCCTCTGCGATGGTGACGGGCCCGACGTATCTCTCATACAAAGTGGCGTCGTCCGTCGCTTCGTCGCCGTGAGAATACGCCGTGCGCAAGGAGGGCAGGGCGAAGCATTGGGGGGTCTGCACGCGATATACCTCTCCGCGAGGAAGGGGGGTGCTCCCCTCTCCGTTCACGCGGCGCAGGGAATCTATGCAGGGGACGACGGGGACGGCGCTACCGCGCTCTGCGGCGAGCAGCATCAGCCTGTCGATCATCTCCCTCGTCACGTAGGGGCGCGCACCGTCGTGCACGGCGACTACGACGTCGGCTCCCTCGTTATCGTAAAGCGAAAGGGCGTTTCGGACGCTCCGGGTGCGGGTCTCCCCGCCCGCGACGACGCGGCAGGGCTTTTCTCGCCCCGAAAAGAGAGCTCGCGCCTCCTCGACCCGATCGGGAGCGACGACCAAACAGATCTCCTCTACCGTGAGACTCGACAGAAAAGGTCGGACCGCTCTCTCGAGCATCGTCCGATCTCCCGTTTTCATCCATATTTTATCTGCGCCGACTCTCTCGCCTTTCCCGGCCGCGGCGATGATCGCTATCCCTTTCATTTCCTCGTTATTATCGGATATATCCGCATTTTTAGTCTATAACTTCGTACAGCTCGGCGGCGTTTTCCTTCTTCGCGACGCTCTCGACGGCGGTGACTCTGACCTTCAAAGTCCCCGCGCCGTAAACGATCTCGATGACGTCACCCACCTTGACCTCTTTGGCGGGTTTTGCTTCCTTGCCGTTCAAGAGGATGCGCGACGCTCTCGCGGCGTCTGCCGCCACGGTGCGCCTCTTGATCAATCTGCTGACTTTTAAGAATTTGTCCAATCTCATACGATCATATTACCACAAACGCATAAAGTTGACAAGATTTCCGTGACTTTTCGCCCCATCGCCCCCGTCTTTTTTTGCCTTCTCACCCTGAAAAACCCCCTTTTCCACCATTTTCCTCGGGAAAATCTCCTTTCTCTCTTGCGCCGAGGCGCGTGCGTGTAGTATAATCTATATTATTATGTTATATATGGTTAATCCGTATATAGATCGTGAGGTGGATATGTCCAGAACGAATGGAGAAGGTAGGCTCAAGAAGCGCAACTGCTGTCTGACCTGTTCGATCATTTGCTTTATTCTGCTCATAGTATTTGTCGTCGCGCTGTACGTCGGAGGCACGATCCTCTTCAAGTCGTACGTCAGTCCCCACATCGGCGGGCTGGATCTCAACGACGCGATCGCGCTCGCCGCAAACGTCCTCTCGGGCAAGGAGGCGGAGACCACCTACACCGAGGACGATCTCGACGATTTCTATTCGGGGTTATCCGACGCCTTTTTCCTCGCGGATAAAACGGAGAACGAGCTGGAGTATGAGCTCGTCCCCGAGGATCGGCGCGCCGCTCTCGCGCCCACGTCGAGCGAAGTCTCCGCCGCGGCGGAAGACGGCGACTACGACGAGGACGCCGCCTATGACGCATTCTGCTTAAAACTCCCCGCCGAGCGCTACGCGCTCCTCTCCGATTCGACGCGCGAGCTCCTCACCTTAGCGGAGTATTCCGCACTCGCCGCCAAGACCGACAGCGCAAAAGCCGCAAGGGACAAGGTCGGATTAAAGATGTACCGTCTCTCCGCAGCCGCGCTGATGGAAGGGATGGACTTTACCGCCGAGGATATGGACTACGGCAAGGCGATCGAAAAGACCCTCTCCTCTCTGGAATTCAATTTCGACTCCCTCGAAAACTACGACATTTACGATGCCGCCGCCGCGCAGAACGAGAAGTTCACCACCTTCTCCGTGACCGGCAATCAGGCGTCCGCCTTTATCAACGACGTCATCGACTATCTCCTTGCGGCGGAGGGCAGCCCGCTGACCTCTATGCTCAAGGACTATCTCCCGATGGAGCTCCCCCTCGCGGATTACGTGACGGTCTCCTCGGTGACCATCATGAACACCCCCCTCGCGACGAAGGACGGCGAAGCGATCTACGATCAGAAAGATACCGCGCTCGGCATCGTGATCTCGATCCGCCTGCGCGACGTCGTGAAAGCAGCGCTCGCGACGGAGAAATTGAGAGCGGAGCTCGCGGGCGTCCCCTCTTTCGCCATCGACCTGATCCCCTCTCTCGTCCCGCACTTTTTCTCTGCGAACGTGACGGTCTATCCCCTCGCGCCCGCGTCTGACGGCCGTGAGATCATCCTCAGCGTGAATAACGGCTCGGAGAAAAATACCGAGCGTCTCTCCATCCTCTTGAACGCACTCCTCGGCGAGGGCGACGACGCCTCGAGGACCTTCTTTGGGACCATCAACGACGAGGTCGCAGAGGCATTCTCCTCTATCAACGAGACGGTAAAGATCAATTTCGTCCCCACCAAGGACGCAGAGGGCCAGCCCCTCAAGGACGAGAAGGGCAATACCTACTCCGCGATGCGCATCATGACCTGGCAGACTCTCCTCTCTATCCTTGACGACGAAGGGAGACTCTCCGATCACGATATGCTGACGATGCTGAAGTGCTTGTATATCGCGAAAGAGCTCCATACCGAGCTCGACACCGACACGTCGATGGACGCCTTCAAGGAGGAAATGGCGGAGAAGTACGGCATGGATAAGACCTATCTCGACGAGAATAATATCCTCGATCCCGACAATCTCTCGGGCATGGCGGATCATATCAATCTCGCCGGCATAGAACTAAAGGAAGACAACGAAGCGATGCGCGTGCATCTCGACGCGAAGGCGCTCGCCGCCCTTATGGCGGACTTTATCTCGGGCGAGGACGATACGACCTCCGCCGCAGAGGAGGAGTCTTCTCTCCTCGAGAAACTCGATCTCACGATCACAGACGTCTCCATCGATAAAGTATCGGAGGAGGGGGGCGTCGCGATCTATTCCTTTGAGCTCGGCGTCCTGATCGGCCTCAACGCGATGCTCGAGAATCTCCTGCCCGAAGAGGAGGGCATAGTAGCCACCATCGCCCAAAAACTGCTCCCCAAGAACGACGCCTACTTATGCGCGATGATGTATATCTCGGAATACGTGGACGCCGAAAGCGGTAAACTCATGCACAAAGTCGGCAAGAACATTGACTCTCCCGACGACAGCGCAGCATCTCACTATCTCTCCAAGGTCCGTATCAACGATTTCTCCTACGCCGATACCGAGCGTGTCCTTGACGCACTCGACGTCTTTATGGAGACCCTCGCGGGTGAAACATTCGATATCGACTCCATCATCGGCGATATGGAGGATACCGTCAACGAGATCTTTGACTCCCTCACGGACGCCGATTTCAAGGTGGATCTCCGCCTCTATCAAAAGGACGACGCGTCGGGCAGTCTCGGCGGTCTGACCCTCCCGAGCGTTTACGAGCTCTTAAAGAGCGTCGTGGAGCCCAAGCTGGGCGAGGAGGAGACCTTTGAGCTCGAAGACGCGAGGAGCGTCATCGCGCAGATCTTCCATCTCGACGACGTGGAGGACGAGATCTATTACGCAGCGGCGCAAGCGGACGACTTGATGGACGAGATCAACGATAAGTATTATATCAAGAAGGCGAGCGCGCTCTCCGTCTCCGATCTCTTCGGCGATAACGCGTCCGATCTCTCCTCTAAGATCGGCGCCGATTCCATCTACTTCAAGCCCGACTCGGAGGAAGCCGCCCTTTGGGAGAGTGTAAAGCGCGCCCTCTACAGCGATACTCGCTCAGTCACCGATCTCCGCGTCCGTCTCTCGGGCACTCAGATCGCGGCGCTCGTTGAGGAGAGCGGCATGATCCCCAAGGATATCGCCTCCGATTTCGGCAAGGTCGAGGTGCTCGGGGCGAAATTCGAGACCATCGACGAGGAGACCTTCCTGATCTTTGATCTGAAACTCGTCAAGAAAGAGGACGACTCCGAGCTGCAGTTCGGCGGCGCCTTCCCCTCTTTTGTCAAGATCTCGGCAAGAGTGCTCCTGCACGCCCCCTCCTACACCGAGGCGAGACCGCGCTATACGACGCTGATCGATATCAACGATAAATCCTCGCAAAAAGCATTTATCCTGCTCCGCGCCCTCGGCGGCGAGGATCTCTCGGAGAAAGCCATCGGCGACAGGATCAGCGAGTCCCTCGCGACCACCTTCAATACCCTCGAAGGCACGATCCCCCTCTACTATACCGAGCTCGGCGGCACACCTTACTACAAGGACGGCGAGGAGTGCATCTTGATCTCCGACGTCTTCTCCTTCCTCGTGAAAGAGACCGATATGAAGGACCTTCCTCTCCCCGCCGAAGAGGCAGCTCCCGAGGTAAAAGCCGCCTATGCCGCGGCGCCCAATACCGACGCGCAAGAACTTGCGAACCGTTTGCGCGGATTCGGTCAGCAAGCGACGGGCGACAGCAATAACGCAGGCGTCTATACCTGGCTCACGAACGTCGATCCCTTCGTCTATTCCGACGACGGAGAGGACGCCAATGATTCGGACGCCTATATCTATAAGAATATGAAGGAAGCCTACTTCATGAAGAACGATATGTCGCTGAACAATATCTACGGCGACGGCGCCTTCAACAGTCAGTTCGGCGAGATCAAGACTGGAGACTTCAACTTAAAGGACGACGAGAATGGTCTCTTCTACTACGACGGCGAAAAGAAGCTGCTTAAGATCTCGGATAAAGCGCTCGGCGCCATTATCAAGAAAAAACAAAAAACCGATGCTAACCTCAGTTTTGCCGGCGCCGTCGCGGGCGCAGGCATGACGCCCGAGATCATCAGTTTGAAATTGACTACGGAAGGCGACGACCTTGTGATCGAGTGTGGCGTCAAGATCGCCTTTGCGCAGACGGGCGAGCACAGCGCGGACTACGACTCGATGCCTGCCTACTTCTTCGTGATATCGCGGACAGTGCGTCACAACGAGGGAGGCGGCGTCTACAGTTTCTTCACCACTCTCACGATGAATAATCTCGAGACGACGGATACCGACAAGCTCTTCTATAACATTCAGTCGCTTAAAAATAAGGGTATCAATGCGGATTCCTTTAATAAGGAAGATATCACCGATACCATCAACGACGCGATCGAGAGCGCCTTTAATAATCTGCCCTCCAACGTAAGTTTCGGCAGCTTCACCGCAAGCGATATCTCCTCGGTCTATCAGACTTCGACCGCTCTCGCTCCCACGGTGTATCCCGAGGGATGTATTCTCCCGACGGCGGGCGACGGATATATCTCCTTCCCCTCCATCTACTCCTACCTCCTCGATATCTTCTATCCCGAGGCGGATGGCGGCTGGCCCGAATACGACGATCCCGAGGCGAAACTGCAACATATGCTCCTCTCCTTGCACGCGGCGGACGCTTCCACGGCGGTCATCACCAATGAAAAGGATGCGGGTGCATATCACGTAGACGTCGGCGATGGCTTTACCTCCGCATCCGTGGACGGCGCCATCATTATCTATTCCGATAAGTACCTCGCTTCTGAACTCAATACTCTGCTCTCTTCGCAGACGTTGAACGGCGATATATTGATGAACGATGTACTCAAGCAGACCATCATCCTCTCTGCGATCGGAGAGTTCGATGACCCGGGCGAAAGGGCGAACTGGTCGGGTAGATTCTTTACGACAAGCGATCCCTTCGTATATAACAAGAATTATATAATCGCCACGGTGGTCGTCTCCTTGGATGGATACGGTACGGGCGACGCGGACCTCTTGCCGACGGGCAACACCCTCTGCTTCACCGTACTGATGGATATCGCCACGCCCGCTAACAGTGTAGGTCTCCTCTATAATATGAACTACACCGATATGGAGATCTTCGAGCATATCATCAAGACCAACAACTCCAGCTTTGATATCAACGATATCGCGGCGGAGCTTGCGGATAAGATCAAGACGCAGATGGATGCCTTCAACGTATCCGGCATACCGGCGGATCTCGAATATCACCTGACGGGCGAGAGCTTTACCTACTCCGAGTCGATATCCCCCTTCAATGCCGATCAAGACGCGGGCGCCTTGAACGACGGTGTAGGCTACGTGGTGCTCAAAAAGGCTACCGTATAATAAAAGGAGCAACAAATGAAAGAATGTGAAAAGATATGGGCGTCCGTATTGGACCGCTTGACCACGCACGTCTCCAGCGCAGGATACGATATTTATTTCAGTAAGCTGAAAGCAGTTACCGTCAAGGACGGCATACTGATCCTTTCCGCGCCTATGCCCTCGATCAGGAGCGGGATCAAGAAGGCGTTTATGGATCACCTCAATATGGCTGTGCGCGAGAGTATGGAGAAGATCGACGGAGTAAATATCATCCTCGAAAGCGAGACCTCGCAATATCTCGAAGAGGACGTACAGGAGGAAAAGAAGGAAGAATTCAGTCCTTCTATGAAAAAGATATCCTTTCAAAAGTCCTTTACCTTCGATAACTTTGTTATCGGTGACAGTAATAAATATGCCGCCGCCGCGGCTCGCGCCGTAGCGGAGCATCCCGGTACAAACCTAAATCCTCTCTTTATATACGGCAAGCCCGGTCTCGGCAAGACGCATATCTTGCACGCGATCGGCAACGAGATCCTGCGCAATAATCCCGATCTCAGAGTGTACTATACGACGGCGGAAAACTTCACGAACGACCTCATTTACTCGCTCAGAAACAGCAATAATACCGAGCTTTTAAAGCAGTTTCGCGATAAGTATCGTAATCTCGACGTCCTGATGATCGACGACGTCCAATTTCTCGCGGGAAAGACAAGTTCGCAGGAGAGTCTATTCAATATCTTTAACGATCTTTATCTTGAAGAAAAGCAGATCATTCTCTCGAGCGACAGACCCGCGAAAGAGCTCACGCATATCGAGGACAGGCTCACCAGCCGCTTCGCAAGCGGTGTGATCGCGGATATCCAACCCCCTTCCTTCGAGACCAGAGTGGCGATCCTGCAAAAGAAAGCCTATCAATATAAGATAAACGTCTCTCCCGAGGTGATAAACTATATCGCCGAGAAGGAAAAATACAATATCCGTTTGATGGAAGGTATGCTGAAGACGGTAGGATACTTTGCCTCTTTGAATAATCGTTCCGCAGACAGTATCGAGTTTGTGATGGAGGCTCTCCGCGACAGCGCAAATAATCAATCCAACGAGATCACCGTCTCCAAAGTCGTGGACGTGACCTGCGAGTATTTCGGCATCAAGAAGGCGGACATTTGCGGCAAGAAAAAGACCAAGGAGCTCGTGGAACCCCGTCAGCTCGCGATGTATATCGTGACCTACATTCTCCCCGACGTACCCCTTGCCACGATCGGACAGTTTTTCGGCGGGAGAGATCATACGACGGTCATTCACGCGAGAGATAAGATACAGCAAAAGATCCTCGACGATCCCATCTATAAAAAGAGGGTGGAGGACATTAAAAACCTCGTCTTAAATAAGTAAAAAAATCCAGGAAAAGAGCGAAATGTGTATAACGATCGGTTATTCCACCGAACACACATTTATTCAACCGCTTTTCTACTCGGATTTTCACAACAAATAATAAAATATTTACTTTTCAAGAGGGGTATGATATACTATATGTTGTGGTTTAAGAGGTTTTTCCACTTATCCACCGACCTTATTATTGAGTATTATTGTTATCTACTAAAAGAGATAAAAAGGAGCGCATATGAAACTAACGGTTGATTCCCTTTCTCTGTCGGAAGCGGTCAATAAAGTCATCAAGGCTATTTCCGCAAAGAAGAATAATCCCATACTCGAGTGCATCAAGCTTTCCGCGCACGATTCTATGCTGACTTTGACGGCGACGGATATGGAGCTCACGATCGAGAAGAAGGTCGTGGCTGACGTCGTGATCGACGGCGATATTCTCGTCCCCGGCAAGTTCTTTTCCGACTTTATTCGTACCTTAAACGAGGAGACTCTGACGCTCGAATGCTCGAACGGCACCAATCTCGAGGTCAAGTACGGTGAGAGCTACGGCTATATCAAGTGCTTGAACGTGGAGGATTATCCCGCTGTAGGCGACGTCTCTCCTCTCTATGAGATCACGATCGGCAATAAGGGGATGAAGACCTTGATCGGAAAGACCGTTTTCTGCGCTTCTCTCGAGGACAATAGACAGGTGCTCAAGGGCTGTTTACTCGAGGTGGACGAGATGAAGGCGACGATGGTCGCTCTGGACGGCTATCGCCTCGCTATGTGCAAGCAGGATCTCGTGTCCAGTACTGAGGATCATTTCAGCTGTATCATTCCCGCGCGTTCCTTGAATGAGATAAGTAAGATGATCGTCAACGACGAGGATGATCTGATTTTGACCTTTGACGGGGAAAAGCTCCGCGTCGAGATCGATAATACCGTCCTGATCAGCAGACTTATCAAGGGCGACTTTATCAATTACAAGAATATTATCAATCGTGACTTCACCTCCATCGTGACCCTCTCGAGGAGTCAGTTCTCCGAGTATATCGACAGAGCCTCCCTCGTCTCGAGGATCAGCAAGAATAATCTCGTCAAGATCGAGGTCAAAGAGGGATATATCAACGTGGAGTCCAATAGCGAGATCAGTAACTTGAACGAGTCTCTGTCCGCAAAGGTGGAAGGCAAGGAGAATATCATCTGCTTTAACGGCAAATACCTCCAGGACTTCCTCGCCGTCATCGACGATGACTTTATCAAGATGAATATCAAAGCTTCGAGCGCGCCCTGTGTCTTTACGCAGGTGGATCGTGACGACTACCTATTCCTCGTACTTCCGATGCGCGTAGCGGGATAATGAAAGTCGAAAAGGTAGCTTTAGAAAATTTCAGAAATTATCAATCGCAAGAAATTACTTTCCGTGATGGGTTAAACGTGATCTGCGGCTTGAATGCGAGCGGCAAGACCAACCTCATGGAAAGTATTTTTGTGGCTGCGATCGGCCGCTCCCCACGCACCAAGAACGAGAAGGAAATGATCCGTATGGGGGAGGATCGCGCCTTTATTCATCTCTCCCTCGAGAAAAAATTTCGCGCGCATAAGATAAACGTCGAGATCAATAAGTCGGAAGGGAAAAAGATCGTCGTGGACGAAGCGAAGATCACCCGCCTCGGAGAATTGATCGGTCTCCTCGCCGTCGTGTATTTTTCACCCGACGAACTCAAGATGATCAAGGAAGCTCCGCAGGAAAGAAGGCGCTTTCTCGACCTGTCTCTCTCTCAGGAGAGCAAGCCGTACTACGTCGCACTCGCAAAGTACAATCATCTCTTGGCGCAAAGAAATAAATTGATGAAATCGACGGACTATGCCGAGTTTTCCACCACCGCTTTTATATGGGAAAAGCAGATGGCGGACGCGGCGGCGGATATCATCATCAAGCGTCGAGAGTTTATCGAGAAGCTCGGTGTGATCGCGGACGAATATCATCGCCGCATCGCAGGGGAAGGGGAGGATATCACCCTCATATACGAGCCCTGCGTCGAGGGAGAGGATAGGGAGACGATCAAGGCAAATATCGAGGCAAGACTCGAAGAATCTCACGAAAAAGATTACGAGCTCGGCTACACCACCGTGGGGGTGCATCGCGAGGACTTCAATATCACGAGCAAGGGGATCGACCTCCGCAAGTTCGGTTCGCAGGGTCAGCAACGTACCGCCGCACTCGTGATCAA
>CAMOTC010000040.1 GCA_946625545.1 uncultured Clostridia bacterium
CGGAAGCCTTCGTCGGTCTCGACGTGCATATCGGGGACGAGGAGGGGCTTATCGTAGATGGCTACGATCTTGGAGGGATCCTCGAGGTCGAGGAGCATCATGCCTGCGGTGTAACGCTTGGTCCATTTCTTTTCCCAGCCGTTCTTGCCGCGCGTCTCGTCGTCTCTGTCCACCGCGTGGAAGAGGGTGAGCCAGCCCTTCTCGGTCTTGATCGGGGATGCCGTGGGTCCGATCTTATCATTCGCCCAAGGCACGTCCTCCACGCCGAGGATAAAGGCGTTTCTCCCCCAATACACGAGGTCGGGAGAGCGGGATAGCCAGATGTCGAAGCGATCTCTGCCGCGGCTATAGACGGGCATCGGGCGCTCGAGGCGGACAAACTCACCGCCGATCTTCTCGGGGAAAAGCACCATATTACGATTGTCGGGGACGCTGTGGCTGATCAAGCGGCAGGTCTTGAGATCGGGCGAAAGCTCCGCGATCGCGCCGCAGATACCATGCTGTGTCGACATAGCCAAACAGAGATAGAGCTTGCCCTCAATCTCGACGATGCGGGGATCGTAGTAACGGCGAAGCTCGGGATCCTTATTCGGATCGTTGCTGTCGATGATGGGGAGAGGGTCAAAGCGCCAGCCGTCCACGCCGTTCTTACTGCGGGCGATGCCGATGCTCGTCCCGGTGAAATCGCGCCCTTCCTTCTCGAAGCGCTCCTTATCGGTGCCGTAATCGTTGCGGAAGATCATCACGTATTCGCCTTTGTACTTGATCACGCCGGCATTGAAGACGAGGGAACAGGGATAGGGAAGATCGGACGCCTTCATAATGGGCTCGGGTCTCTTATGGATGCAGGATGCGCCGAAAAGCTCAGGTAAAACAGCGGGCATAGATATTATCTCCTTTTGTGATCGAAATGGTTTTCGTCCTCCTCATTCTATCACTTATGCGCGCTTATATCAATACTTTTGCTCCCTTTCCTGCCCCGCGGCAAGAAAAAAGTCATTTTATATATAAAATGCGACATAGATATGCTATAATGGATCTATGACGGATAAATACGGCGAGTTACTGATCCTCTGGTGTGACGCCCTCGTGCGCGCCCAGATCAACGACGAAAAGGACGCGTGTTACGGCGGCTTTCGATGCGAGAGCTGTGACTCTACACACGGGAGAGCGGACAACGCCCTCTATCCTCTCGTTACCGCCTACTTTTTAACGCAGGAGGAAAAGTATCTCTCTGCGGCGGAGCGCCTCCTTCCCTTTCGAGCGAAACTTACGCAGCCGTCGGGCGCCGTGTGGAATGACTTTACCTCGCCGTGGGAGGGGATCACCGCCTTCTCCGCGATCGGCCTCCTAAAGACCCTCCTCTATTACGGAGAGAGGCTCCCCAAAAGATTCAAACGCGAGATAGAGCTCTATGCGAAGGACTCGGTACGCTGGGTCTATGAGCACATGGTGATCGGCTATCCCGCCTATATCAACTATTACTGCGCGGCGTCCCTCGTGAACGCCCTGTCCTATACCTATTATCGCGATCCCTCGTATCTGATGCGCGCGCGTGACCTACTGTCCTACTGTATGGGACTTTTCACCGAGAACGGACTACTCGCGGGAGAAGGAAAGCCGCACGACGACAGATCCCCCAAGGGGTGCCTGCCCATCGACGTCGGCTACATCGCGGAGGAGTCCCTCCCCTGTTTGGTGCACGCCGCCGCCCTCATAAAAGAGGAAAAGGCGCTCGCCCTTCTGACCGAGCACGCGCGAAAACTCCTCGACTTTATGCTCCCCGACGGAGGCTGGGACAACTCTTTCGGGGTGCGCAATAATAAATGGACCTATTACGGGAGCCGCACTTCTGACGGCTGTATCGGCGCCTTCACGCAGCTCGCGCACCGCGACCCGATCTTTCAAGAGGCCGCCGAGCGCACCTACGAGATCCTGAGAAAATGCACCGCAAACGGCGTGCTCTACGGCGGACCCGACTACCATGCGGAGGGGCAAAAGCCCTGCATCCATCACACCTTCTGTCACGCCGCCGCCCTCGCGGACGCCATCCACGCAGGGATCGAGGAGCCGAAAGAGCGCACGAGCCTCCCGATGGAAAAGAAGGGAGTATGGTACAAGCATTATCCCGAGATCAATAGTTACAAGATCCACGCCGGGAGCTACCTCGCCACCCTGTCCGCCTACGACTACGCCACCCACCACTTCACGAACGGCGCGGCGCACGCGGGAGGGGGAACGCTCTCGCTCCTCTATAAAGAGGGGGCGGGTCCCCTCGTCGCAGGATCGGTCTATGACTACAAGCTGACCGAACCCAATAATATGCAGTCCCCCGCGGGGAAAATCAGTCACGCCACCCTCCTGATGCGCGCGGAGTACGAAATAGAGGGCGTCAAGTACGCGACCTGTCTTGACAGAAATCCCATCCTCTTTATCTCCAAAAGCAAGGGGGGAGACGAGATCATCGTGATCGTCAAGGCGCACTTTCGCTCGGTGGATAACGGGGAGAGAGAGGGAAACGACGTCGCCGCATTCAGTTATACCTTTGACGAGAGCGGGGTGACGATACGCGTCGCGGATCTCCCGCGAAATGCCCGCTTTGTCCTGCCTGTCGTGAGAGGAGCGGGGAGAGTCATCACGAAAAACGCCTATGAGAAACGCCCGATCTTTTTCCTGACGGGTGGCTTGGCGGCGGATGAATACACCTTTTCGGGCGGGGACGACCTCACCGTCAAGATCGTATAAAGGAGAGAATAGATGAAGAGATCCCTCGTATGTGTATTGATCCTATCTTTCGTCGCGACGATGTTTTTCGCCTTCACGGCTTGTAAAAGCAGCAACGTAAACTCGGTGACGTACGACCCCTCGGACTATACCGAGAGTATCGATCTGACAAAGTACAAGCTCGTCTTTGAAGATGAATTTGAGGGAGAACTGAACCGCGATATATGGGGTGACACCCGCCAAGGGACCAGAAGGGACGGCTATTGGACCAAAAATCTCGCCTACACCGATGGCGACGGTCACCTGATCCTCCGCACCGAAAGGAGAGGGAGCCGCTACTGCTCCGACACCTTGGAAAAGACCGTCACGGGATATAATGGGAGCAACGTCACGCTGACCTATGACGACTGCTATCTCTTCGGCATGAGTTCGTTCGGCGACTTGAACGATCTCCACGTCCACACCGACGACCTCGTCGGCAACGTGATCCTCGATAAATTCGAAAGCCTCGGCAAGGCGTACGCCTCCTTTATGGAACGCTTTGACGTCCCCATCCTCTCCTACGACAGAGAACAGTACGCCCCCGCGATCACGGAGGAGGATCTCCACGTCTATCGCGCCTTCTACGACACTGCGATGGAGCTCTACACCTATTACTCCTTCGTAAAGGCGACAAAGAGCGTGGATACCCCCATCGAGAGGAGCGCGCTCATCGACGCCTCCTACGGCTACACGATGACCTTCGGTAGCGTCGATCCCTACAAGATCGACCTGCATACCGCCGTCGCAAAGCTCTTCGGGTGCGAGACCAAGGCTCAGCTGCATTTCCTCGCCCTCGAGCTCGCCGAGATCTACTATAATTACGGCATGGGGAGCCCCTCCGCCACCGTCACGAACGAGGCGATCGAAAACGGATGTTTCCGTGCCCAGAATCAGACCTTCATCTTCCCCGTCGCCTTCCGCAACGAGTCGCAGATCGTCCTGACCTACGTCATCGTAGACGCCGGCTATCGGGTATCTGTATGGGTCAACGACGTCACCGCCCTTCTCCGCGCGGTGAACTATAACAGCGACTACTATACGAGCGCCACGATACGCAACGAGAGCTTCTGCAAGAATACCCTCTTCGTAACGGGACCCGAGGGAGTGTACTCGGGAGCGGTCAGAACGCTCGACCTCTACACCCACGGCTTCGGTTACTACGAGATCCGCTGTAAGCTCCCTTCCACGGAGGGGATATGGCACGCCTTCTGGATGATGTGCGGAGACGTGTACTCGGAAGAGAATGGGAGCACGGACGGCGTCGAGATCGACGTCTTTGAATATCTCCCCGCCCGCGACGCCGTGAACTGCGCCCTGCACTGGGACGGCTACGACGAAGCGCACCAAAACGATCACTTGCGCTTTGAAAACGTAAACTGCGCCGACGGCGAATATCATACTTTCGGCATGAACCGCGACGAGGAGGGTTATACCTTCTATATCGACGGCAAGAAGGTGTGGGAGACCAAGGGAGAGGGCATCTGCTACGAGGAAGGCTATCTCAAGATCTCCACCGAGTACGGTGAATGGGGAGACTGGGTCGGCGAGCTCGATCCCGACTTTGAAGCGGTGGATTGGGTCATCGATTACGTCAGAGTTTACGATAAAAAGTAGTTTTTGAGGAGAAATACATCTTGCGATCCATGATCGCGGGGCTTATGCGTTTTATGCGCGCAAGGGACCTGTCCTTCAAAAAAAAAGGAATGAAGCGACCATTCATTCCAAATATCATATTACAGTAAAATCATTCCGCAGCGCCGCAGGATAAGCGCTCTTTCGCGCCCCTAGCGCGTACCATTCCCCGCGCGAAGTGAATTATCTGCGCGCCCTCTACCCGATCAAAAAGCTTTTCCGCCGAGTGCGTTCAGGGAAAACTTGTCGGGGTCGGGATCCTTATTGCTCCTCGCCATCGACATATATTCCTCGAGGAGGAGATAGGCGTTCTCGCGCTCCCCCGATAAGATCTCGTCCATCGACTGCACGTATTTATTC
The DNA here is from genome assembly GCA_946625545.1 of uncultured Clostridia bacterium. Classification (GTDB taxonomy): domain Bacteria; phylum Bacillota; class Clostridia; order Christensenellales; family CAG-1252; genus CAG-1252. Next base: position 4,759 of record CAMOTC010000040.1, read on the forward strand.
TTTTCGAGATCGCGCCATTCGTGGTTCTCGCGGTTCATATAGTCCAGCCTGCCAAGCCCCTCCGACAGCGGGATATCGGGAGAGACGCTCTCGAGGAGCGCGCGGGTCTTATGCGTATTCAGATAGATGTCGGAGAGATCGTTCAGAACGTCCATATACAGATCGGTGATCTCTTCAAGGACGATGGGGCGGGTCTTTAGGGATCCGACGATCCCGAGGGCGCGCTCGGTGCCGAGGTAGTCGCGAATGATATGGCGATCGATGCCGATCTCGATCTCCTCGCGAGAGGCGGTCTCGGTCTTGCCGCCGAAGTACTGACTCACGCCGTTCTGCGCGAAATACTCCACGAAGGGATTGGCGATGCGATCCAGCGCGTAGTGCGAGACCAAGCCGAGCATATAGGAGAGCTGGCACTTGGAGCCGTTCATAAAGATATGGCGGGCGGTCACGCTGAAAATCTGCACGGGGTCGGCGACGTCGAGACGCTCCCTGTGCTCGCTGTGAAAGAGATCAGCGCCGAGACTCCCGAGAAGGTAAGCGTCGGGATAGAGATCCACGATCGCAGAGATCGCGTATCCCGCATCCTCCAGTAGCTTTTGAGAAAAGTAATAATGTGCAAAGTGTCTCGGCATAATCAGTCTCCGCTGTAATTCACGATATTTTCGGGAGGGATCCCCTCCTCGAGCGCCCTTTGCAGGGCGGCGTCCAGCCTGCCCACGTCGGCAGGACGGTGCGCGTCGGAACTCACGATAAAGCGCGCTCCGCTCTCGGCGAGCTCGCGCCACGCTCCCTGAAAGTCCCTTAAATGCTTGGCGTTGATCTCCACGAGGACGCCCTTTTTGGCGCAGGCACGCGCCACGGCGCCGACGTCCACCTTCAAGGAGTGCCCGAGATGGGTCAGTACCTTGATGGGGTAGCGCTCTATCGCGGATATCACCGCCGCGGTATTTCTCTCTCTCGCTCTCCTGCTCGTCGGGATCAATCCGTTAAAGTAGGTCACGAGATACATTTTGAAAAAGTCGGACGCGCTCTTTGGGGGTGCGAACTTATGAAATCCCGCGATCAAGTATTCGATCTCTCCCATCTCGCTCTCCGAGACGTCGAGATCGCCCTCGAGAGATATTATGTCCGCTTCGACGCCGGGTATGACCCGAACGCCCGTCTTATCACTCGCCGCGGCGCACTCCGACAGGAAACGGCGATATTTCTCCCCCTTGCGAGACAAGACGTGAAAGGCGTGATCGGTCACCGCGATCTCTCTGAGTCCGAGAGCCTTCGCCGCGAGCGCATTCTCCTCCACGCTCCCCCTGCCGTCGCTGTAATTCGTATGTGTGTGATAGTCTCCGAGGAACATCCCTTACTGCTCGGTCTGCATGCTGAAGCGGTATCCCACACCTCTGACCGTCTCGATGTAGTCCATCGGGATCTTTTCACGAATGTGGGTCAAGTGCACGACCACCGTGCCCGCGCCCGCATCGCCGAGGCTCTCCATACCCCATACCTTATCGAAGATGTCCTTCTTGCTATGTACGACGTTGGGATTGCTCGCGAGATAGTACAAAAGGTCAAATTCCTTCGCGGTGAGGAAGATCTCGTTATTTTTGAAAAAGACTCTCCTCGACAGCGGTCTGATCACGAGGTCGCGATACTCGATATCCACGCCCTTATCCTGCGTGGTGCCCTTGATGCGGTCGTAACGCGCGATATGCGCCTTGACGCGGGCGACGAGCTCTGCGGGATCAAAGGGCTTGCCGATATAGTCGTCGGCGCCGATGCCGAGACCTCTGACCTTATCGATGCTCGAGACCTTTGCCGTGACCATCAGGATGGGGATATCCTTCTCCTTGCGGAGAGCGCGACAGATCTCGAAGCCGTCCATATCGGGGAGCATGATATCGAGGATCGCGAGGTCAAACTCCTCACTCATGGCGCGATTGAGTCCGTTTACACCGTTATTCTCGATGATAACCTCAAATCCGTCCAGCTCGAGATAGTCCCTCTCGATCTCCGCGATATTCTTTTCGTCCTCAACTATTAAGATCCTTTTCAATTTCTTTTCCTCCTTTGGGGAATTTTGATGATGATTTTCAATCCGCCGTCATTCACAGCCTCCACCGTACCCTCGTGGGCGGCGATGATGGTCTTGACGATGGAGAGCCCGAGGCCGCTGCCCGTCGTGGGATTTGTCCTCGAGGGGTCGCCGCGATAGTAGCTCTCAAAGATATACTCCATCTCGTGCTCCGCGACGCCGGGGCCGTTATCCGAGATCTCGAGTACGGCGTTACTGCCGTCCGAATATACCTTGATCTTCGCCTCGCCCGTAGCCTTGTCCTTATACTTCACGCTGTTATCGAGGATATTGCGGATCACGCGCAGGAATTGATCCTTGTCGATATCCGCCTCGACGGGCTGATCCGCGAGATCGGTCACGACGTGGAGCCCTCTCGTGGCGTAGATCGGGATATTGATCGCCGCGAAGTCCTGCACGAGCTTGACAAGGTCGCGCTCCATAAAGGAGTACTCGATCGTGTCGATATCCATCTTGGAGAAGTCGTGCAACTGATTGACGAGAGCGTTCATCGTGAGAGCGGTCTCGTAGATGGTCTTTAGGTAGCGGGCGGTCTTTTCGGGGGTATTTGCGACGCCGTCCATGAGTCCCTTGGTATAGCCCTGAATGGTGGTCAAGGGGGTCTTGAGATCGTGGCTGATCCCCGCGATGATCTCGCCGCGCTGACGGTCGAACTCCTGCTTTTGCTTATCCAGCTCGGCGAGCTTTCTGCGCATCATCTCAAACTCGCCGATGACGGCGCCGATCTCGTCGTTTTTCTCGGATTTCAGCTGATAGGCGTAGTTGCCCGCCGCGACCTGCTTCAAGCCGCCTCGAAGGACGGTGAGCGGGGGAAAGATCGTGTAGATCTGATAGTAACAGGCGAGAAAGACCACGATCGCACAGGAGACGATCATCACGACGAGAGCGATATTCTTCGCCGTGGAGAATGCGTTGTCACGGGTGATCGTCTTGACCGCGACGAGGATACGGCCGTGGCGCGCCACGCCGATCAAGATCTTTTCGCTGTAGGCGACCACGATGGGGTTGGCGGAACCGATCAGGCTGACGTCGAACTCGTAGTTTTCCAGCGTATTTCCCGCGCTGTAGAGCACGTTATACTCATTGTCATAGACCGAGTACTTGTAGCCGTACTGATCGATCGCCGCCGCCTTCTCCGTGTCGCTCTTTCCGTCCGAAGTCAGGATCGTCGAGATATTCGTAAACTCCGGCTCGTCGGGCCCCGTAATGGGAAATTTATCCCTCAATGCGTCGGCAAAGAAACTGTACACCATCGAGAGTGCCACCATCACGGCAAATATGATCACGTTCGTGAGTAAGAGTTTCTTTTTGATATTCATTTTTCTATTATAACATAATGCGCGAGAGGATTGCAAGTCCCCCGCGCCCCGCCTCAGCCTTCGTCCGAGGCGCCACCGTCCTCATCGCCGCCCTCGATGAGCTCGACCTTGGCAAGTTTGGTACGGATCTGATTGCTCTTATTCGTCGCGTTGCGGATCCCCTCCGACGCCTTATCCACGTAGCCCTGCGTCTTATCCAGCATCTCGGAGAAACGCACGAACTCGGTGCGGAAAGCGGCGAGCAATTTCCAGATCTCGCGACTGCGTTTCTCGATCGCGACGGTCTTAAAGCCGACGAGGAGGCTATTCAGGAGAGCGGCGAGGGTGGTCGGACCCGTCACCATCACGCGGTACTTGGACTGCACGTAGTCGAGGAGTCCCGCCCGCTTCGCCACCTCGGCAAAGAGTCCCTCGATCGGGAGATACATCACGGCGAAATCGGTGGTCTGCGGCGGCTTGATATACTTGTCCGCGATGGTCTTTGCCTCCTCCTTGATACGGCGCTCCAAGGCGACGCCCATCGCCTCGATCACAGGTCTGTCCCCGTTCTCGCTCGCATCCACGAGGCGCTGATAGTCTTCGAGAGGAAATTTTGCGTCGATGGGGAGCAGAATGGGCTCGTCCCCCCTGCCCGGCATACGGATCGCGAACTCCACGACCTCCCCTTTCTTGCCGATCTTCGCATTGGTCTCGTACTGCTCCGCGACCAGCATCTCCTCGATCAAGGTGCCGAGGGAGATCTCTCCCCACACGCCGCGGGTCTTTACCCCGCCGAGCACCTTCTTGAGATCGGTGACGCCCTCGGTCAAAGCCTTCATCTCGCCGAGACCTTCGCGCAGGCTGTCGAGCTGTTTATTGATCTGCTCGAAGGACTGATTGAGACGCGCATTTAAGGTCTCCTGCATCTTTTCCTCTACGACGAGGCGCATCTTGTCGAGCTGCTCGGTATTTTCGCGTCTGACGTCGCCGAGCGTCTTATCCAGCCCACCCTTCATCGCGTCAAGGCGAGTCTCGACGGTCTTTACGAATTCCTGTTGCGCCTTTTCCTGTCTCTCGAGATTTCCCGCGACGACGGTCAGAAAGCGATCCATGCTCTTTCCCTGCGTATCGGTATGCATCGTGATCGCGTTCAAAAGGGTGGTATTCGCCGCATTCATCGAGCTCTGCAAGGAGCGGGTCTGGTACTCGCTCTCGCCCTTGACGATCTCCTCGGTCTCTCTCTTTGTGATACCCGAACCCTTCTTTTGAGAGAGTACGGCAAAGAGTATGACCACCGCCACGATCAAAAGGATGGATAATAGTATGATGATCACCGTTTCCATTATTTCCTCCGTAGTTCTTCCGCTATGCGGACAGCCTCTTTACGCATCCAATCTGCCTCTCGTATCGCTCCTTCGTCCGCCTGCCGCTCAAGGAGGGTATTCAGCACCGCGCTCCTCAGCGGAGGCTCGATCCCGAGTCCTTCGAGCTCGCTCCCTTTGATGGGGAGATCGGTGACCTTGATCGGGACGCCCTCTTCACGCATCTCTTGCTTCAAGCTGAGGAGGGACTCGGCAAATTCATTCCTCGTGAAATATCCCGTCCCCACGCTGTCCGCGCTCTTTAGGGCGACGATATCCTCGAGGACCTCCCATTCCTTCTGCACGAAGCGCCGCTTCTTATTGAGGGACGCCTCGCCGTTAAAGTCAAACATATGCCATCTGACGAGCCTTGCGGTACGCTCGATCTTTTCATTGGAATAGCGCAGACGGTGCATGATGCGCTCCGCCATCGCCGCACTCTCGACGGAATGCATATGAAAATTGCCGTTTTCGCGATAGCATAAAGGCTTCGCGATATCGTGCAGGAGCGCCGCGAGACGGAGATGGGTCGGCGCGGCGTCCACGGTATGCAAGATGTGGTAAAAGACGTCGTACTTATGATATTTGGAGGGCTGTTGCATCCCCACTCCCTCCTCGATCTCGGGGAGGAAATAGGCAAATAGACCGATCTCGTGCAGGAGACACAGTCCGCGATATGCGCCCCCTTTGACGCCGTACTTGTCGTCCGCCGCGAGGATCCTATCCAGCTCCTCTCTGATCCTCTCGGGAGAGATATCGGCGAGGAGAGAGGCGTACCTTTTCGCCGCGGCGAAGGTCTCCTCCTCGATCTCAAATCCGAGCTCGGCTCCGAATCGCGCGAGGCGGAGCAGCCTGAGTCCGTCCTCCGAAAAGACCTTTTCGGGAGCGCGCGTCGTGCGGAGGACCCTCTTCTCGAGATCGGCGAGTCCCCCCGTCGGGTCGATGATCGCGCCGTCCGTCAGCCTCTTATACAGGGCGTTGACGGTAAAGTCGCGGCGAAAGGCGTCCTCCTCGGGGGTGGAGACAAACTCCACGTCGAGGGGAGTATGCTCTCCCGAGTCCATCGGATAGCTGTCTCGGCGGAAACGGGTGTACTCGTAACTTTCCCCTTCTCCCACCAACTTTACCGTGCCAATGCGCGGATTGATGTCGCGAATGGTAAAAAGCCCGACGCACTCTTCCTTGAGCCGTTCGGGCGAAATGTCGCCGCAGATATCGTAGTCGGATACGGGGAGGCCGAGGATCTCATTCCTGACCGCACCGCCGACGAGATAGAGAGGCGCACCTATTCTCTCTTGCAGTCTGTCGAGAGAGGTCATATTCAGTTCGTGATCTTGACGGTATATACGTCCTCCGTGGACTCGTCCACCTTGACCTTGGCGGAGATCTCCACGCCGCAGATCACGAGAACGTCCTTGCCACAAGCGATCAAGGGAATGTCGTCGCGGTCGCGGCTCGGATACTTGATATTGGTCAGATAGTTGCCGAGCGTCTTGGTAAAGCCGCCGAAAGTGGTAAAGATATCCCCCTCTCTGCGGTTACGGATCACGCTCCCCTCGGGGATTTTTTTCGGATCGAAACGCAGTCCCACGCCGCGATAGTCGCCGATCGTCAGCGTCGCGCCGTTCGGGAGGACGGTCTCTCCCTTCTTAAAGGGGAGCTCGTAGGGGACGACCTCCGCCGCACGCATGATCATCAGGTGCTCGGGCGCCTTGATCGCGATGAGTCCCTGCGATAAGCTGACCTCTTTCCCCGTCTCCTTATTGAGGAGAGAGAGGACGTCCATCAGGTTCACCTGCTCAAAGTCGAGTGCGATCCCCTGCTCGATCATCGCCTTGCGTATGCTGTGACGGACGAGGGCGGGATGAGCGGCATTCAATGCCTCCACCGAGAAGACGATCCTCGACTTTTCGTCCACTTCGTAGGGCACCGACACGCTGTCCATAAAGGCGATGATCTCCTTCGCCGCCCCTGTCAGGCGCTCGATGCTCTTTCTGTACTGAGGGAACATCTTCTCCACCACGGGGAGCACCTCGTGACGAATAAAGTTCCTCGTATATTCGAGATTATAGTTCGTACTGTCCTCGACGTGCGGGACTTTGTTTGCTTCGCAATACTCGCTGATATCGAGGCGGGACAGAGAGAGCATCGGGCGGATATACTTGCCGCTCCTCGCGCTCGGGATCCCTTCGAGTCCCTTGACGCCCGTCCCGCGGAAGATGCGCATAAGGACGGTCTCGCACTGGTCGTCGAGCTGGTGCGCCGTGGCGATCTTGTCCACGACCCCCTTTTTCAAGAGCTCGTCAAAATAGCGATATCTCAGCTCGCGCGCCGCCTGCTCCACACCGATCAGGTGATCCTTGGCATAGCCGGGGACGTCCACCGTCGTATAGCATACGGGGATGTCATTCTGCGAGCAATAGTCGAGGACGAATGCCTGATCGCTCAGGCTCTCCGCACCGCGGATCCCGTGCTCGACGTGGATCGCGATGACGTTGATCATAAGGTCGTTCTTGTGCTCGACGAGATAATGCAGGAGACTCATACTGTCCCTGCCGCCGGACACCGCCACGCCGATCTTGTCGCCTCTGTCGAATAAAGCAGTATTGATCTGCATAATTACTCCTTGTTTGTCGGGCCCCACCACCCGAGATCATCTGTGACAAAACCGCCGGCCCCGAAGAGCCGGCGTCTTGACTTATTCCTCCGAGATCGCGCCGACCGGGCAACCTGCTTCACACGCGCCGCAGTCAATGCACTGCTCTTTATCCACAACGTACTTTCCGTCGCCTTCCGCGATGGCACTCACGGGGCAGGTAGCGCTGCAAGCGCCGCACATGATACATTCGTCACTGATAACTCTGG
>CAMOTC010000041.1 GCA_946625545.1 uncultured Clostridia bacterium
GCGATCTCGCGATATTTGGTCAGTGCCTCTTCGAGTTCGGTCTGACTGACGTTGGTGTAGGTCGTGGCTGTCTTGGTAGTATTTGCGATCTGATCTGTCGTACTGCCAAAGTAGGAGCAACCCGCCACTCCGACGAGGACGAGCACTGCCATGATCGCTACTAAAATGACTAATCTTTTCTTCATATCGCACTTCCTTTTCGGCGCAGTCACGCCGATCTTGCTATAGCTATAGTATTATTGTAACATTAAATCAGCCTTAAAATTAGCAAAATTTCTTAATATTTCATATTTTACCATATGGACGTCGAGCTGAAAATAGCATACTTGATCGCAGATGCCCTAACAAAGGGGTGCTCCATGGCGGAGCTCGCGCGGGTGCAGATCACGCTGCAGACCGTCTCCTCTCTCATCGCGTCGGAGCTATCCTACCGCAGAAATCTCGGCTCAACGACCGCGGAGAGCGGCGCGGGCAAGTAAGATATAGTCGGCGGCGGAGAGGGTCTCTCCACGCACGGTGGCGGGAAAACCTGCGGCGCGGATGATCTCCCCTGCCGCGTCCTTTCCGTTAAAGAGGGGCGCCAGTCCGTTCACGAGAGTCTTGCGACGCATATTGAAGGCGGCGCGGATGATCTTTCGCGCCATCGTGATCTCCTTCTCGGTATAGCCCTTATCCTTGAGCTCGATCCTCACCACGGCGCTGTCCACCTTCGGTGGCGGTAGGAAACACTGTCTCCCGACGATCCTCGTGACGTAGGCGTCTGCGACGAGAGACATCGAAGCGGTGATCGCGCCGTACTCCGAGCTCCCGGGGGCGGCGGTCAGCCTCTCGGCGACCTCTTTCTGCACCATCACCGTCACGCTCTCGGGGCGCTCCTCTCCTTCGAGGAGGCGCATCACGATGGGAGTGGTCACGTAGTACGGGAGATTCGCCACGACCTTAAAGCGCGGTGGAAGCGCGTCTCTTTTCTTTAGAAAATCCTCGTAGATCACGCGAACGTTGCTCTTTCCCGAGAGCGTCCTGCCAAGGACGGAGCGGAGATTTTCGTCGATCTCGTAGGAGATGACCTCTTTCGCTCGATCCGCGAGAGCGGCGGTCAGCGTCCCTGCGCCCGCGCCGATCTCCACGACGACGTCCTCCGCCGTCACCCCCGCGTCCTGCGCGATGGCGTCGAGAAGATTTCGGTCAAAGATAAAGTTCTGTCCGAATTTCTTTTGAAAGTCTATATTGAAAAATTCGCCGTTGATGATCATAGCTTTATTTTATAAAATGCGAGCGCGTTCTCCGTCGTGATGCGCTCCACGTCCTCCCTTGAGAGCCCCTTGAGTTCCGCCATCTTGTCGCGAATAAGGGGGATATGCTTTGGCTCATTCGGAGTGCCGCGAAAGGGGACGGGCGTCATATACGGACAGTCGGTCTCGAGGAGGAGACGCTTCTCGGGGATATTTGCGAGGACGACGTCCTTATGCTTTGCAAAGGTCAAGACGCCGCCAAAGGAGAAATGCGCGTCCATCTCGCCGAGATAGTACCTCGCGAGCTCGGCGCTCCCGCCGTAACAGTGCAGGAGGACGCCGCGCGTCAAATGCTTTTTATTCCTTTGGATGATGGCGTTAAAGTCTTCGTACGCTTCGCGCACGTGAAAAACGATGGGGAGTCCGAGTTCATCCGCGAGGGCGATCTCACGCTCCAGGACGATCCTCTGATCCTCTCTGGGGGAGAGGTCGTAATGGTAGTCCAGCCCGATCTCTCCAAAGGCGACGACCTTATCATCCGCCGCGAGCTCCGTGAGTCTCTTTTCCACCGCGGGAGAGTAGGTCTTCGCTTCGTGCGGATGCACGCCCACGACGGCATATACTTCGCGATGCCGTGCGGCGAGCGCGCGCGACGCCTCGGAAGAGGGGAGATCGGAGGACGCATTCACGATGATCCCCACACCCGCTTCTTTCGCCGCTGCGATCACCTCCTCCTCGCGTGGAGCGAGAATGGGATCGTCGAGATGTGCGTGCGCGTCGACGAGCATTACCTTACTTCGCTGCCCGAGCGAACGATCTTTTCGGGGCTGACCAAAACGACGCCGCCCTTGCCGTCATCGGCGCAGAGCAACATCCCTTGACTGACGACGCCGCGGAAAGCGTGGGGGGCGAGGTTCGCCACGACGACGACCTGCTTCCCGACCATTTCCTCGGGGGTATAATATTTCGCGATACCGCTGACGATGGTGCGGACCTCCTTGCCCACCTCCACCTTCATTACGAGGAGCTTATCGGTCTTTTCCATCTTTTCCGCCTGCAGGACCTTGCCTACGCGCAGACCGACCTTCATAAAGTCGTCGATCGTGATCTCGGGCGGGAGGGGTGCGTCGGGGACTTCCTCCTCCTTCTTTTCCTCTTTGACCTCGATCTTACTCTCCATCTCTTGGATCTCCTTTTCGACGTCCACTCTCATAAAGATCGCGTCGCGCTCGATGACGGAGGGCGCCTTGAGAGCGCCGAACTTCTTGACGCTGTCAAAACTTCTCTCCTCATCGGAGAGTCCCGCAAAGGAGGAGAGCACCTTCTCCGAGGTATCGGGGAGGAAAGGCTCGATCAGGATGCCCGCGATGCGGATGCACTCCAAGAGGACGTAGAGAACGTCCGAAAGGCGAGATTTCTTCGCCTCGTCCTTCGCGAGGATCCAGGGTGCGTTCTCGTCGATATACTTATTTGCACGCTGCACCAAGCGGAAGATCGCCTCGAGCGCCTCGGGGATATGCAGTTCGTCCATATTTTTGGTGACTTCGCCGAGGGTGGACTCCGCAAGGCGTATGATCTCCTCGTCGGTATTTTCATACTTGCCGCTCCACTTCGGGATACTGCCTCCCTCGTACTTATTCACCATCGCGACGGTACGCTTGACGAGGTTGCCGAGGTCATTCGCGAGGTCAGCGTTCAAGCGGGAGAGGAAGGCGCGCGTCGTATAGGCGCCGTCCTGTCCGAAGGGGATCTCACGGAGGAGATAGTAGCGCACGGCGTCCACCGAGTAGCGGTCTGCGAGCTCGATGGGATCCACGATGTTGCCTTTGCTCTTGCTGATCTTGTCCTGTCCCATTAAGAGCCAGCCGTGACCGTACACCTTCTTGGGGAGGGGGATATCGAGAGCCATCAGGAGAGCGGGCCAAATGATCGAGTGGAAACGCACGATCTCCTTCCCCATCATATGGATGTCCGCAGGCCAAAACTTCTTGTAGAGGGTGTCGTCCTCTCCTGCGTAGCCGAGGGCGGTCACGTAGTTCATCAGCGCGTCGATCCACACGTAGATCACGTGCTTGGGGTCAAAGCTGACGGGGACGCCCCACGAGAAGGTGGAGCGAGTCACCGCGAGATCGTTGAGACCCGGCTTCAGGAAGTTATTGATCATCTCGTTGCGGCGAGACTTCGGGAGGAGAAACTCCTCGTTGGTCTCGAGGAGGTTGATGAGTTTATCCTGATATTTGCTGAGACGGAAGAAGTAGCAGGACTCCTTCGCGAGGCTGACCTCTCTGCCGCAGTCGGGGCATTTGCCGTCCACGAGCTGGGTCTTGGTCCAATAGGTCTCGCAGGGGACGCAGTAGTAGCCCTCGTACTCGCCCTTATAGATATCGCCCTGCTCGTAGAGCTTGTCAAAAATCTTCTTGACCGCCGCCTCGTGATAGTCGTCCGTCGTACGGATAAACTTGTCGTAGCTGATCTTCAAGCGATCCCACAGAGCCTTTAGGTTCGCGACCTTGACGTCCACGAACTCCTTGGGGGTGACTCCCGCTTCCTTCGCCTTCTGCTCGATCTTTAAGCCGTGCTCGTCGGTGCCGGTCAGATAAAAGACGTCGTAGCCCTGCTTTCTCTTAAAGCGGGCGATCGCATCGCAGATGACGGTGGTATAACAGGTACCGAGATGCCAAGTGCCGCTCGGATAATAGATGGGAGTGGTGATGTAAAATGTCTTCTTATCCATACAAATTCCCTCCTCTTAAGAGTAGAAATAGTCTTTATGAGCTATATTATACAACGCGAAAGCAAAAAACGAAAGTTTTTTAGCGCTAAAAATGTCCTCGCCTTTTCCCCTATAGAGCGGATCTATCATCGCCGCGCGTTTCGGGGGCCTCTTTCACGCCTCGCCCTTTCGCGAGGTCCCTCGCCTTTGGCGCGCCTATACTTACGCCGCCTGTTCTCAGTCTATAAAGTACACTTCGGGGAGGACGCCGACCACGCAGGAAGTCATATAGGGAGAGTCGTTCTCTCCGACGTACTCCGACTCGAGCGAGCTGATCATCATGATATGGATATTCCTATCCTTGGACAGGGGTGTGGACTTTTCGTAATAGCGATGGAAAGAGCCGTAGAACGCCTCGGGGCACAAAGACGCCGTCAGATCGTATATCGCTTGCGCGTTTTGAGCCACGACGGAGACGTTCTTTTCGGGATCGCCCGTATTCTCCGTAAAGAAAGAAGCGCGAACGCCCATCTTCGGAAATGCCAAGCCGACCTCGGCGAGCTTTCCCTCCATCATCATTTTCACCTGCTCCGCGACCTCTTCCGCCGTCGCGAAATGCACGTGGATAAAGAAGGTCTGCATCGTATATTCTCCGTCAGATTCCACGTCGATATAAAGAGACCAAGGGTATTCCTCCCCTTGCTCCTCGATAGGACAGCTGATCCTGAAAAACACCGCGCCGTTCTGCGCCACACAGTACCTCTCTCCATCCGAGATGCCGCGCTCGAGGAGAGCTCCGGAGAGGGCGAGGACGTCGGGGTTATCGCTTTCTTTGCACAAGTATTCGTCGTACATGCTATCTCCTTTATAAAAAAGGCGCTCCCGCGAGAGGGGTTTTGCGCCATCAACAGTAAATAGATTATACCATATTTCCGCAGGAAATACAAGGGGGGGGACTCAGCCCTCCGACTCCTCCAAAGGCGGCTCGGGCGAAATGGGAGCGGGGACTTCCTTCTCGAGAAGTCTGTGACTCGTGAGATCGATCGCGAATGCACCGAGGGGCGCCGTGATGATGATGGAGAGAACGGCGGCGGTCAAGACGATGGGGCCGCATCCGAGACCCATCGCGAGAGGGATCGCGCCGAGCGCCGCCTGCACGGTGGCTTTGGGAATATAGGCGATCGCGCAGAAGAGTCTCTCCTTGAAGGAGAGCGGAGTCTTGATAAGGGAGAAAAATACGCCGCCCATACGGAAAAGCAATGCGAGAAAGATGATCCCCACCACGACGCCGCCGCTCTTCGCGACGTAGGCGAGATCCACCTCGGCGCCCACGAGCACAAAGAGGATGATCTCGGCAAGCACCCAGATCTTCTCGTACTTCTTGGAGAGACGAGAGGAGCGCAGGGGATCGAGGGCGTTATACATTACCCCGACCGTCACCACCGCGAGCATCGCGGAGAAAGGCACGTAGTCGGCGATCGCGTGCTCGAGAGTCACAAAGAGGAAAGCAAAGGAGATCATCACGATGATCTTGATGGTATCGCGGGTATGCACGTGGCGGAAAAAGAGCACGAGGAGATAGCCTATCCCCGCGCCCACGCCGATACCGAGAACGATGGAGACGGGGACCTGCCAAAAGATCGCAAAGTCAAAGCTGCCGCCCTTCGCCATACCGACGAGAGCGGTAAAGGCGACGATCACGAAGATGTCGTCCATCGAGGAGCCTGCATTCACCATCTGCGGGACGGAGTGCATAGTGCCGTATTTCTCCTCCTGCAGAGAGATCATGCGGGGAACGACGACGGCGGGAGAGACCGCCGCGATGACGGTGCCCATGATGGCGCTCTCGAGGAGACTCGTGCCGATAAAGAGGGTGGCGAAAAGTATATATCCGATGATCTCGGTCAGCGCGGGGACCATGCATAGCATGATCGCGGGTCTGCCGACGATCTTCAGATCCTTGATATTGAGGGAGAGTCCCGCACGCGTCAGGATCACGATGAGTGCGATCTCGCGGAGGTCGGAGCTGACCTCGATGATGGGTCCCGCGATGAGGTTCAAAAGGTGCGGACCGAGGATGATCCCCACGAGCAACATCCCGAGAAGGGGGGGCAACTTGATCGCGCGAAAAACAGACCCGAGTATCACGGAAGAGAGCAAGATAAGAGCCAAACTCGTCAAGAAATCCATCGTTATATTCCCTCCTTTCAAAATGATCGTACTATAGTGTAGTGCGCACGCGAGGGAATGTCAAATAAAAAAAGGAAATCTTCTCGTAGATAAAAATGCAGTTTCGCATTAGATCGCCGCTGAAAGCGGGATTGACGGCGCGCACGGCGGCGGAGAGTGGTGCTTAGACGAGGCGCAACATCCTCCCTCCAAGCGGCTTCGGAGAATGTGGCAGAGACGAGGCAGATCCACCCCCCAAAATCTTTGATTTTTCAGGGACCCCGAGACAAAAGGCGGCGAATGAGCGTACTGATCCGTTCCGATTTCGCCGCCTTGCAGTCAGAAACAAAGTATATGCCGTATTATACGGAGACGCTTATAGTCCGCCGTCTACGGCAAGGACTGTGCCGGTGATGTAGGACGCCCCCTCCCCCGTCAGGAAAAGCGCGGCGTTCGCCACGTCCTCGGGGGTACCGATGCGCTTGATCGCGAGATCGGAGATAAACTCCTCCTTTTCCTCTGCGGTGAGATGTGCGTTCATCTTGGTATCGATCATCCCCGCCGAGATCGCATTCACCGTGATACCGAGCGAACCGACCTCTTTTGCAAAGGACTTCGTGAAGCTCTCGACGGCGGCCTTAGACGCCGCATACGCCGCCTCACAGGACGCGGGGCGAGAACCCCATATCGAAGATATGCTGACGATCTTTCCCCCGTAGATCATACTCTTTGCCGCCCACTTGGAGGCGAGAAAGACGGCGCGGGCATTGACCGCAAACACTCTGTCCCATCCCTCTGCCGTGGTGTCAAAGACGGGGGCGACAAGGCTGATCCCCGCCGCATTCACGAGGACGTCGGGGGCGCCGAAGGACTTTTCGAGAGAGGCGAGCACCCGCTCGGTATCCGCCGCATCCGCAAGGTCCACCTTCTTGACGATGACCATCACGCCCATCGCCGCGATCTCTCGGGAAAGAGCAAGCGCGCTCTTTTCATCGGAATGATAGAGGAGGACGAGGTCGTCTCCCCTCTTTGCGAAGGCTCTCGCGATCGCAGCACCGATCTCTCCGCTCGCTCCCGTGATCACAGATTTCATGATTTCGCCTCCCAATTTGCCTTTAATCCGATCGTGCCGTTCTCTCGAAAGAGGATATCTTCGTACGCGCGAATAAATTCCTTCGTGATGGTGGTCACGGGGGTATTTGCGCTGTCTCCCATGATCGTATATCCGATAAAGTCATATCCATCGCGCGAGGGCGCCTCGAGAGTCAGCGTCTCGCCGAAGAGGTAGGTCGCGGGATTCGGATTTGTATCGCCCGGGACGAAATAAGTGATCATATACTCGACGGGAGTGACCACGGCGCGCAGGAGGATATTGTGCTCCGTCCCCTTCGCGATGGACTCGACGACGCTGTCGGGATCGTCCGCATACGCCCATTTCACAAAGCGATAGCCAAAGGGAACGCTCGGCGCTTTCAGGATGAAGGTCTCGGTCTCCTTGGTGAATGAGGTGATATTCGCGGGATGATTTGTCCCCTCTTGGATAAGATAGGTCACCGTGTAGGTGCGCGGGATCTCCACGGCATAGAGAGTCACGCTCTCCGTCACGGCGGAGGAAAAGTCGTACGCCGCCTTTGTCTCGCGATCCTTGGTCCAGATCACGACGTAGCCCGCGGTGGGCGATGCGTCGAGAATGGGACGGGAGACGCTCTCTCCCTCCTTGACGAGGGTGCTCTCGGGGGGCGTCACGTCATAGGGGAGGGTCGAAGTGACGAATGTGACGGTAAAAAAAACCTCCTCCGTTATGTCCTCGGACCCTCTATCCCCGCAGGAACATAGAGCGAGAAGCAGGAGGATGGATAAAAGCAGCGCAAGCAGCCTTTTCATCAGATACCTCAGAGATTGCGACGATACTTGCCGTTTATCTTTGCAAGTACCACTTTGCCCATCAGCCAGGACGACTGTATGCAGCCGTAGTCCTCGCTGTCGAAGCTTTCGTTTCTATTATCGCCGAGCACGAAAAGCTCGCCATCGCCGACCGTGACGTCCACCTCGTTCACCCCGCCGTAGCCCAGTCTCTTGGGCGACATCAAGAAATCGTTGACAATCTCGCCGTTGCGGAGGAGCTGTGCCTGTGAGGCGGAGACGTAACGGATCTCGATATGATCTCCGGGGATGCCGATCACCCTCTTTATCACGCAGGTATAATCGTTGGAAACGTCGGATTCTTCCGTCAAATTCGGTATTTTATTGATAAAAGGCAGCGAATTGAAAAAGTCCGCGACCGAGATGGAGTTTGCGGGGTTCTCCGTGGTCACGTCCTCGCTATTCGGACGATAAAAGACCACGACGTCGTCTCGCTCGATGGAGAAAAACTTTTTCTGCACGAAGACCTTATCTCCCGCCGAATTGATCGTGGGCATCATCGAGACGCCGCTGACGGCGACAGGCGCGAGAAAGAACTGCTGGATGACGCCGACCAGCACGATCGCGATCATCAAGCACAGCACGATCTCTATGATGACTTTCAGTACGTTTGACTTCTTTTCCTCTTCCGCCATACACTCACATCCAAAGGAAATTATTATAATATTTATCGTCCGTATCGGGCAGGATTATGCTGCATAGTCCCTCCCAATCCTTCATCGGGATCAACTCTTCCGTCTTAAAGTCGTCCACGTCGAGAGAGAGGCGCGTCCATTCGCCCGCCTCGAGAGGACAAGTCGCGACGTACTTGACGAGAGCGCCCTCCTCCGACTTCAAAAGGATCACGCGGATCTCGCACTCCGTCCCCGAATAGGCGCTGAGATGCAGCGCCGTCGCGGGCTCGTAGCGACCCTTTTCGGAGAGGATATTCGTGCGAAGCTCCCCCTTTCCGCAAAAGCCGGGGACGCCGTCGGGCGCCTCGGAGATAACAAAGTCATCCTTGAAAGAAAGGAACGTTTTTGCCGAATTATCCGCATAAAAGCCGTGATCCGACTCGGTATCCAAGAGGAAATGACTCGTCAGATACTCGGTAGAAGAGGTGACGAGAGTCCCAAAGCCCTTGCTCGCGCAGGACAAGCCGCCCGCGATCGACGATACGGCGTAGGCATAGACCTCGTGATCGCCCGCCCAGACGGGGACGTCGGCGACAAAGGCGCCGTCCTCCCGCTTCTTCATCGGCAGCTCGTGCCAATGGCGACAGCCGGGCTCCGCATCGTTATAGGCGTAGTAGAGGGTCGCGCCCTGCTGCTTTACCCCTTCGCAAGTCAGAGTAAAGGAGAGTCTGTCATTCGCGAGATCGGAGAGGAGGTGCAGTTCGGGCGTCTCTTCCCCCTTGATCGCACGATCCAGCCACTTATAGGTCATGAGGAGATCGGCAGAGTCGATCTGCGCGTTTAAGCGGGGAGTCACGACGAGGGTATAGGCGATCCCTTCGCGGAGCTGACAAACCACTTCGTTGACCTTCTCCACGTCGCCTCCGTGCGCGTTCGCCGCCGTAGCGATCAGGCAGGGGCACTTCAGTTGGCGTGCGGCGCTCTTTGCACTGAGAGCCATCGTATAGCTGTCCGCATTGGAGGTATCGTCCTCCTCGGCAGGAGGATCAGAGTAGTCGCCGAGCATCGCCACAAGAGCGGCAACGCGGCTGTCCGACGCCGCGACCTGCCAGGCGATATCCGCCGCAGTCTCGGCGCCCATCACAGCGGGACGAGCCTTGGGATAGAAGTATTCGAGCAGGGTGATCGCCCTTCTCGCGATCTTCGTCCAGAGAAATACGGGAGAATTTTTCGCCGAAGGCGAAGCCAAAAATCTGTCAGGGGTACCCGCGGCGAAGGAAGCATAGGACAAGCCCTCGCTGTAGATCGCGCATCTCCCCTCCTCGTCGGGGAGACCGCTGACGTCGAGGGTCATGACGGCAAAGCCTCTCTTGATCAGCTCGTCGAATCCCTCCGCCATCGCGGCTTGATCAGCGCTGTTCATCACGCAGAGGATCGCCTTCTTAGGTGAGCGGGTGGCGGTCTTGATCTCGGCAAACGCTCTGACAGACTCTCCCTCCTCGGAATATGCGGTAAAATAGGCGCCCTTCAGAGAGAGGTCGCCTACCTCTTTATTGTACTCTATCGATATGTCGAGCGGTGCGGAGACGGGATCGTAGTCCTGCCATAACTGCACCGGAGTCAAAAACTTTATCGTCACGGGTAGTATCTCCATTGATATCTTTTCTACTGTAATTGTAGCGCGATTCGCGCGCGTTGTCAATGACTTTGCTCGATCGTAGAACTGCGGAGCGCAGAGCGCTCTCTCCTCCTGCTTTCCGCGCATCGAGCCTTTTCCACCCGAGCGAGACGGCGCTTTTTCTCCCTTTTTGCCCGCTTGCTCTCGCATTTCAAGGCTTTCTCCGCCCTCTCTTTCGCCCTTTTCTCCTCTTTTCTACGTCTCCTTTCCTCTCTCTCTTCGGCGCGGAGCGCGCGGCGGGCTCTTTTTTTCTCGCGCAGAGGCTCGAGGCGGGCGTTTATCCTGTCTTCTAGGGACTTTATAGGGACTATCAGGCGCGAAATGACTCTTTTTATATAGGGCAATAACAGGCGGTACAGGAGACTAAATAGCCATCCGCCGAGGAGAAAGGCGAGGAGCGCATAGAGACGAAAGACGCCGCCCGACGCGAGATAACTGCTCACGAGAAAGATCGCACCCACGATAAGCGGAGTCAAAAAGTCAAAGGTACACTTTGATACTTTGGACGCCCTGCCGAGGGTGAATAGCGCCGTCGCGACCGCCCCTGCGAGCGCCCCGCCCGCGAGCATCGAGAGAAAGATCCAGCACTCCGCCTTGATCATCGTATCACTTGAAAAGGCGCTTCAAAAAGCTCTTTGCCTCAGCTTTATCCGCGTACTTGAGCTGCGCGACCTCTCCCGAGAGCACGAGGATGCCCTCTTCGAGAGAGAGTTTCTCCGCATTGAAGCGGCTCCCCACGAGGAGGAGAGTGCGCTCTCCCACCTCGACTTTGACCTCTTTCTCCCCGATCTCGATGACCTGCGTGACTCCCGTCACGGTGGTATCCGACTTGATAACAAGCGAATGCGGCTTTTTTACGTTGGATTGATCCATAGTTTACCCCCTATCTTTATTTATAGATAAGTTATGCGCGCGCACCTCCATATATGCCGAAATAAATATCATTTTTCTCGCTATTCCCGACAAAAATGTGTGAAAAAACTTTGCAAAAAACGATTGACACTCCACGAGCGCGGTGCTACAATAAACTCAACCGTTGAGGAAGAAGAGTAGTCGTGTAAGCTTCACTCAAAGAGAGCGCGCGGGCGGTGAGATCGCGGCAGAGAAAGCACGAACGAATGGGCTTCCGAGGGCGTAGCGGAAAGGGGTTTCCCCGAGTATGTGAGCCGGAGCACGATCTCCGTTATCAAAGTCGAGCGCATGGCAAGTGCGTTAAGAGTGGGCGCTGATCAACGCGTCAAGCAGGGTGGCACCGCAGGATTTCCTGTCCCGGCAAAAGCGATATCTTTTGTCGGGGCATTTTTATTTCCCCCGCAAAAGCGAAGAAAAGCCAAAATCGCCCGATCGGCGTAAAATAAAAGGAGGAATATACCATGAGTAAAATAGAAAAAGAGATCCCCTACAAGATCTATCTCGAAGAGTCCGAGATGCCTAAGGCGTGGTATAACGTCCGCGCCGACATGAAGGAAAAGCCCGATCCCCTCGTCAATCCCGCTACGGGAAAGCCTGTGACTGCGGCTGACCTCGCTCCCGTCTTCTGCGAGGAGCTCGTCAAGCAGGAGCTCGACAACGACACCCCCTATATCGAGATCCCCGAGGAGATCAAGGATTTCTACAAGATGTATCGCCCTTCTCCCCTCGTCCGTGCCTATTGCTTGGAAAAGAAGCTCGGCACCCCCGCCAAGATCTACTACAAGTTCGAGGGCAACAATACGAGCGGCAGCCACAACCTGA
>CAMOTC010000042.1 GCA_946625545.1 uncultured Clostridia bacterium
GGGTAGAGACGAGGCTCACCACCACACCTCAATCAGCGAGCGCGGAGAGTGGTGCGAAGACAAACGCTCCGCGAGGGGACGGATAGGCGCGTACTTACTCCACCAGCTAGGGTGAGAACCCTTCCAACCCTTCAACATGGTGCCCGCGAAGAAGGGGGTAGAGACGAGGCTCACCACCACACCTCAATCAGCGAGCGCGGAGAGTGGTGCAGAGACAAGCGCTCTCCGAGGGGGCGAGGGTGAGCGTACTCCTTGTACGTGATCCCTCGGCGCCGAGGTAGTTAGCGCAGTATATGCGCCGCTATACGTGCTCGCCTTATGCGTGGGCGCCGCGCACGGCTAGCGCCAGTGCGCCTAATAGCCCCGCATCGCTCCTAAGCTCCGCCGCCTTTACCTTCACTCGCGGATTCAGACCTGCGCCGTAGACGATACGATTTAAGCGGCGAGAAACTTTATCGATGAAATAGTCACCTTGATTGCTGACGCCGCCGCCGATCAGGACCACGTCGGGACGGAAAATATTGACAAGTCCCGCAAGGCCTACCGAAACATAGTTGACGTAATTGCGTATCACCTTGGTACCAGCCTTGTCGCCGGCTTTTGCAGCGTCAAAAGGCACGATGCCGCTCCTCCCTTTCTCCTGCCACAGCTTAGCGAGGAGACTGTCGGGATAGCGCGCGACCATCGCCTCGGTCTGACGAAGGAGCGCCGTAGCGGAGGCATACGCCTCAAAGCAACCGCGATTACCGCAGGAGCATTTTTCGCCGTTCATACGGATCGTCACATGACCGCCCTCCGCCCCTGCGCCGCCTCTGCCGGTGATCATCTTGCCATCCACGATGATGCCCGTGCCGATGCCTGTCCCGATGGTGATCATCACGACGTCGGAGAGACCTTTTGCCGCGCCGAAGACCGCTTCGCCGAGAGCAGCCGCATTCGCGTCGTTATCCACAAAGATAGGACAGGAGAGATACTTTTTCATCTCCTTGACGATGGGAGCGTGCTCAAGCTTGATATTATTGGAGTAAACGATCTCGCCCTTCTTGCCGTCCACGGTGCCGGGGATACCCATGCCCAAGGAGAGGATATCGCTCTCCGCGATCCCCGCTTTTGCGGCGAGTCCTTTGATAAAGTTGGCAGTCGACTCCGCCATCTCGGCGCAAGTGAGTCCCTGTTTTGTAACAAAGCTGTCCTTCACGAGGATCTTTCCATCCTCCGTCGCGAGAGCGCACTTGATGCTCATTCCTCCCACGTCTACTGCTGCATAAATCATATTGTTTGACTCCTTTGCATTAGTTGATAAATTCTTCATAGATTGCGTTGATCGCCTTCTCGTAGTCTTCGCCCGAGACTGCGACGATGATATTGAGCTCGCTCGATCCCTGGTCGATCATCTTGATATTGACGCCGACGCGGGAGAGTGCCGTAAAGAGGCGGGACGCCGTGCCCGGTTTGTACGCCATACCGTGACCCACGGTGGCGATCAAGGCGAGATCGGACTGGATCTCCAAGCGGTCGGGACTGACCGCCTCGCGAATGCCGCCGACGAGATCCTGCATCTTGCCGCCGATCTCGGTGTCCGCGATGATCAGGGTCATCGTATCGATGCCGCTCGGGAGGTGCTCAAAGCTCATATTCAGGTTCTCGAGGACAGAGAGAAGCTTTCTCGTAAAGCCGATCTCGTTATTCATCATCGACTTTTCGATAAGGACGCTGACAAAGCCCTTCTTGCCTGCGATACCCGTGATCAGGCGGTCGTGCTGGAGGACGCCGGGAAGGATCATCGTGCCGGGATTTGCGGGCTCAAAGGTATTTTTGATATTGATGGGGATATTCGCCTTCCTGACCGGGAAGATGCTCTCGGGGTGCAGGACGTTCGCTCCCATATAGGAGAGCTCTCTGAGCTCGCGATAGGAGAGCTCGGGGATGGGCTTGGGATTATCCACAATGCGGGGATCGGCGGTCAAAAAGCCATTCACGTCGGTCCAATTCTCGTAGATATCCGCCTTGATCGCGCGCGCTACGATGGCGCCCGAGACGTCACTGCCGCCACGGCTGAAGGTGCGGATCATACCGCTCGACGTACTGCCGTAAAAGCCGGGGATCACGACGCCCGAAGTATTCGCCGAGAGACGCTTGCGAGCGATGTCGTTGGTGTACTCCGCGTTGAACTGTCCGTCCTCCGCAAAGCGCACGATCTCTCTCGCGTCCACAAACTCATAGCCGAGATATGCCGCGAGGAGCATCGCCGAGAGCCTCTCGCCCTGCGCCGCCGCATAGTCGGGAATGGGGGAAGCGGCGATCCCCTCCTCGATCTCATGGAAGATCGCGGGAAGATCGACCTTGTCGGAGATGCCGAGGTCAGCGGCGATCCCCACGAAGCGATCAAAGATGGGTTGCAAGAGCCCTGCAAGGGGAGTCCCCTTTCTGCTCTCGCGATAGGCGTTCAGGAGGCTGTCGGTGATCTTGATATCCTCCTTGAAGCGCTTGCCGGGGGCGGAGACGACGATATACTTCCTCTCCTCATCCGAACGGATGATCTCCGCGACCCTCTTGACGGTCTCACCCGACGCCATACTACTGCCGCCGAATTTACATACTTTCATAGTGTTCTCCTTTATATGTCAGCCCCAAAGTGGCTTTTCTATCTATTCAGTCCTCGTAACGAGTGCAAAATGCGTGACGCGCCGCCGTGCCGACACTTAATTTGAGGGCGCAGGCGCATAGAGATCAAGGCTCGACGAGGGAGCAGATGTGAGCGTACTCCTTGTACGTGATCATTTGCTCGCGAAGTCAGTAACGCAGAGCTCTATGATGCACCGCCCTCAAATGATCTTGCGACACTCTAAGTAATACCTCTTCTCCTCCGCCTCGCCCATCGAGAAGGTCTTTCTCGGCAGAGAGCCGTGCTTGACGACGTAGGGGAAGAGATCGGACTTTTTCATCACGGGCATAAAGATCGCCACGCCGTCCTTAGCCGCCGCCACCTCGGCGAGATTTTTATCCCCGTGGATATAGTCCACAGTGACACCCTCGTGAGATGCGATATAGCTGTCGATAAACTCCTGCACCGCCTTTACCGCCTCCGCGGCGACGCGGGGAACGGAGACGCCGTACATCTTGTCACGATAGAGGAGGGCGATGTGCCCTTCTCCCGAGAGGCTCGCGGTGAGCTCGCGGATAAAGTCCTCACCTGCGCCGAAGATCACGCGGTGGATCGCCTCAAAGACGAGGTCATCCTCGTAGAGATTCACGACCTCGGCAAGGACGTAGCGGGCGGGGTGATACGCCCTCTCGCTCTCGGTCAAGGAAGGCTTGATGCTCTCCCACAAGACCTTTGCGGTAGCGACGGAATGATTGCCGTCGCCGACGGCGAAGAGGAAGGGATCCTTCTTGCCATAGCGAGAAAGCATACGATCCTCACTCGCGAGGGCAAGGAGATGATCGAGGAGAGGGGCGGGATCCTTCACGAGATAGCCCTTGACGGAGCCGCCGTTCATATTGAGCTCGGTGGAATAGAGGAGATCCTCCTCGGTGACACTCGCACGAGCGGGCTCGATGACGGACTTTGCCTCGTCGTCGATCAGGATCAAGACGTGCGGAAGCTCGAGAGGCGCATTCTCACGGATGCGGATACGCACGGGAAGGCGCTCCTTCACCGTCGCCTCGGTCGCGCGAATGGGGAGAGATCCCGTCGTGAAATCGTATTTCTCGAGGTCGAGCGCGAGGAGAATGCCTGTGCGCTTATGTCCGTAGGAAGTGACCCTCTCGGTCAAAATCACGCCGTTGACCTCGCGGAAAACTCCCTCGGTCAGATAGCGGCGCATATAGGAATTGATGCTATGTATCCTCTCCTCCATATCCCCCTTGTCGAGGTAATACTCGGGGAAGATGATATTGAGCGCGGAGGTCTCTCCACAGTAATCTTTGAGCTGCTGCCAATACCGTCCCTGCGAGGTGAACTGGTCGCAGGCGATGACCGCCCATTTCATCAGATCCACGTCCTCCTTCGGCAGGAGCACGCGAGGTACTCGTACGATGTCCTTCATTATTTTCTGGTATTCCTCCCGAACTGTCTCGAATTTCTGCGGCTGAGGTCGGCGATACCGAAAGCGGCGTCCAGAGCGTCCATCAGTTTTTCGCCCGTGATATAGCGCTTGATGTCGCCATTCTGCACCAAGCTGATGATCCCCGTCTCCTCGCTGACCACGATGGTCAAGACGTCGGTCTCCTCGGTGATGCCGATCGCGGCGCGATGTCGGGTGCCGAGATCCTTACTGATGGAAGGATTCTGCGAGAGGGGCAGGAAGCAACCTGCGGCGAGGACGACGTTATTCTTGATGATGACGGCGCCGTCGTGCAGAGGAGCGTGGGTATTAAAGATACTCTCGAGGAGAGGAGCAGACAACGCGGCATTCAGGCGAATACCGGTATCCAGCATATTGGATGAGATGATGGTGGGACAGACGACGATCAGCGCGCCGATATTATTTTTGGAGAGGTTCTGGCACGCCTTCACGATCTCGCCCGAAGCGTAACGGAGATCGTCCTCGTTGCGGGAATTGTGCAGTTTCGCATAGACGTTCTCCTCGGTCTGCCCGCCGAACTTCGCAAAGAGGAGCTTCAAGTCGGACTGATAGACCACCGCGCTCGCGGCGATAAAGATGATGGCGAGGAAGCGCATGATCTCGCGGGTAAAGTAGATCGAGCGGAGCTTGAAGAGAGCGATCACGACGTCCAAGCCGACGAAGAGAATGGTGTAGAGCACAAAGAAAATGCCCACACGGAAATTCTTTTTGCGGAAGAAAAAGACCGCGACCGAGATCAAAAAAATCAAGAGCACGACGGCATCCACCAGGGAGAGCCAGCCGAAAACGCCCTCGTCGAAATACGTCATCAAACCGTCCATAAGCGCCACCTCTTTATAAACTATAAACAAGTATAATATATAATCGCCGAAAAATAAAGCGAAACGAGTAAAAAACTCGTTCCGCTCATCCGAGATTTCCTAAGCGAGATCAAAAGCGGAAGACATCGTCATCCGATCCCGAACGATCTCCTTCGTCCGACCTGTCGTCCTCGATCCTCCCTCCGAACTCCTCGAAAGGATCGCGATCGTCGGCGTGCGGGACCTCCCACACCCTTTCGCGGCGGTCCTTACCCTGCTTTACAAAGAGGAAGATCAGGACGCCGATCAAGATCGCCGTGCCGATCATGGAGACCAAGTAGAAGGCGAGATCGTTGTCGAGAGAGGCGCTCGAGGTCTCTCCCGCCGCCTCGGTGAGAGCATCCGAAAGTCCCTCTCCTTGGACGCCCGCGAGGATCACGTTCGCGACGGTGAGGAGACGAGCAGCCGTCTTATCCGCGCCGCCGTTCAAGCCGTCGATGGTCTCTATCGTATCGAGAGAGCTCCCCTCGATGTCGCCCCGAGAGGCATATCGCGAGAGTCCGCAGTCGGCAGTCCAAGCGCCACCCACGAAATTCAACGAGGGGATCTCCGCACCCATAAAGTAACGAGTGACCGAGATCAGCCCGAGGTGAGTATAGGAATAGGGGTCATTCTCTCCGAAGGAGAGAGCTGCCTGCCTTTTGAATACGGGTGGCTCTAGGATCTCCGCGCCGAACTCCTCGATAACAGAGCGGAAATACTCGCCGTGTGCGCGGGGAACGTCGTCTGCGTAGAGATAATCGTTATCCCCCGCCGCGATACAGTCGAGGTCGATATAGAGCGCGATGCGATCCAGGTCGATCCCGCATTTTGAGACGTTGAAGTCGCCACCGATCTCCAAGCCGCCCCAAAAGGCGATCGCGACGTCGTAGTCGAGGGAGAGAGGGGCGAGTTGCTCCGCGATATAGAGGAGGGTGCCCACCGAGAGGGCGACGGAGGCGCCTGTGCCGACGCCGTAACTGTCCTGCGGCTCGTAGCCGCCGTAATAGCATCCGATCAGGACGCATTTGCCCTTCCCCTTATCCTTGTAGCCGAGGACGTGTTTATAATCGTATGAGACCTTGCTCCCCGTGCTCGTCTCGCCGTAATAGGAAAACTGCGGGGTGGAGACGTCGTAGCCGTAACCCGCGAGAAGGGTCGAGAGAGTAGCCCCCGCTGCCGCCGCCCCGCCCGAAAGGATATCTCGGCGTGCGTGGAGAAGGGTATAGGCGACCGCCCTATCGTATGGACTCATCCCTTCCGCAGAGGCGGTGGCGCCCGCGCTCAAGGTCAAGGTCAGAAGGATAGCGAATATCATCAATATAACGAATGCTTTCTTCATCTGATCACCTCCACGAGAGACAATACGAAGGACATCGAGAGTAGGATCAAAGGAATGAGGATCAAGGCATACGCTAGGGACTTTTTGTCATAATCGTGAGCGTATCTTTTGAGGAAATAAGCGATGATAAGGACGATGGTCCCGTATAGAAGGAGAGAACGCACCGCGCCCAAGATGCGGGAGAGTGAGGGGAGGAAAAGCACGGGCAGATAGACAAGTCCGCCTGCGAGCAGCCCAAAGAAGAGGAAGGCGAATGCCGTGACCTCAAACTCCGCAAAAGGAATGGGGAAGGGATAGAGCAGTCCGCTCTTTCTCACAAAGATCGCGTTATCGATGCGATAGGAGATAAAGATCAGGAGTTTCACCATCAGTCCGAGCAGAATGACCGAAAAGACGATGACCCAGGGCAGGACTCCCGTAAAGGACATTCCCGAAGTGTACGCCATCGTATTCGTCATCGTGAGGAGATCCTCCAAAATGGCGAACGTGGCGACCGCGCCCAGAATGGCGTAGACAATGTATCGATTGATTTTTTTCAGAAAGGTTATCACTTTTTCCTCGCTTCGATCGCAGTCGCGATCGCCAGATCCATGGCGTTCTCCACGCCGATATTGCCCGACTTGAAGTCCTGTTCCAGAGAATACATCTTCATTAGTATGGTCAAGAGTTGGCGCGGCGTATAATTCTGCGCTGCCCTTCTCGCCTTTTGGAGAGGATAGGGAGAGACCCCGAGACTGCGCGCAAGATCGGCGTCGGGGACGTTCTTTGCGAGCCGAGTGTGCAGCATCAGGCGGATATAGTCGGTCAGTTTGGTAAAGAAGGGAGAGAGCTCTCCCGCATTCCTCGCGAGAGATCCGAGCACTTCGTACGCGCCCGAATAGCTCCCGCGCGCGATGGCGTCGGTAAAGTCGAAGATGCGGTAAGAGACGCTCGGCTCGACGTACGCCTCGACGAGATCGTCGGTGATCTCCCCGATCGCGGTCAGCTTCAAAAGCTCGTTCTTGACCCGCGTCATATTCATCTCGGTATAATTCACGAGTTTTTTCGCCGCGGAATGGGTGATACTGCCCCCCATCTCAGCCGTCAGTCTCTCAACGTAGGGAATGAGATCCCCTTCGGGGACGGTATCAAAGGTAAAGTCGCGCTCCCCTTTGACCTTTCCCTCGCAGTTATATAAGAGGATGATCCCGCTCGGCGAGGGAGAGAGCAGGTAAGCTTCGAGCGCCTTGACATCCGCATCCTTCAGTTTCCTGTCACGGATCACGGCGAGTTTTCTCTCCGACATCATCGGGAAGTTCTGCACGCCGTAGATCGCATCGTCCACGGGCTGATCGTCGCGGAGCACCTCGGTATCCAGCTCGGAAGAGAGAGCGAGGAGATCCTTGTACGCGAGCTCCGCCCAGTACTTATCCTCCCCGTCGATGCGGTACAAGGGGGCGAGATCCCCCCTCGTTATTTGCGCTTTGAACTCATAGTAAAGCATTATCCCTTAAAGTCAGAGGTCGCGAGGATATTCGCGCCCGTGTCTGCGGCATTCTCCGCGATCACCTCTCCCGTCTCGACTGCGTGATCCACGCGATACGCCGCCGCCCAGGCGAGAAGGTCCCCGATCTTATCCTTCGGAATGGGGCGATCGGTCTTTACGCTGACTACGCCGCCACGGCTCCCTTTCAGGAGAGTGGTGACCACACGCTCGGGGTGAGAGTACTCCGCCCTGCCGTACTTATCGCCGCGCGGACAGCCGTTCCCGACCACCGTCAAAACGCCCTCTTTCTCTTCGATCGTGAGGGCACATCCCATCGGACACATGATACAAGTGGTATTCATCATTCCTCCGTAATGATCGAGATGTCACCCTTAATGAGAGACTTGTCGATCTCGATATTTTGCATTTCACCCGGCGCCATCACGAGAGTCTTTTTTCTCTTTACGACTTCGTCGTTACTCGTCACAAGCACCGTCCTTCCCTTGTAGACTCTGTCCACGCGGAAGTAGATCTTGACCTTTCCTTCCCCTTTGTGTATCCTCTGCGGGAGGGCATATCTGACCCCCTGCGAGGGGAGTACGTTCACCGTATCGCCGCCCGACAATTCGCCCCGCGCAAAGCCTGCCGCCGATCTGCCCGCGACGAAAGCCTCCTCGCTGACGTTATCCACGAGATCGTGCACGTGCAAGACGTTGCCCGCCGAGAAGATCCCGGGGACGGAGGTCTGTCTGTACTCGTCCACGACCGCGCCGTTCGTGATGCGGCTCATTTCCACCTTCGACCCATTCAAGAGATCGTTTTCGGGAATCAACCCGACAGAGAGAAGGAGAGTATCGCAGGGGATATACTCCTCACGCGAAAGGTCGGGATTCATCCTCTCGTCCACGGGGGCGACGTACACCCCTGTCAGACGGTTCTCCCCTTCTACCCTCGTCACCGTCGTGGAATAACGGAGAGGGATATCGTAGTCGTTCAAGCATTGAACGATATTTCTCTTGAGTCCGCTGCTGAAAGGCATGATCTCCGCGACGAGCTTTACCTTTGCTCCTTCGCTCGTCATACGGCGCGCCATAATGAGACCGATGTCGCCGCTGCCGAGGATCACGACCTCCTTACCGACGAGATATCCGTCGATATTGGACAGGCGCTGAGCCATACCTGCGGTATAGATGCCCGCGGGACGAGTGCCCGCAAGAGCGATCGCACCTGCACTGCGCTCCCTGCATCCCATCGCGAGGACGATGCTCCCCGCCTCGATCTCGATGAGTCCCGCCGTGGGAGAGATCGCACGCACGAGTCTATCCTCGGTGAGCGAGAGCACCATCGCCTCCAAATAGACCTTGATGCCGTCGTCTTTCGTCACTTGATCACGGAAACGCTTCGCGTATTCGGGACCGGTCAGTTCCTCCCCGAAATAGTGCAAGCCGAAGCCGTTATGAATGCATTGATTGAGGATGCCGCCAAGGCGATCGTCACGCTCGAGGATCGCTACCGACGCGCCCTTTTCTCTCGCGCCGAGCGCCGCCGCCATACCCGCGGGGCCGCCGCCGATGATCACTACGTCAAATCTTTCCATAGCCGTCTTTTACCTCGTAGGGAGCGATCTCGCTGCCCTTCTCGCCGAGACGCACCTCGGACAAAGGAATATTCAGTTCGCGCGACAAGATCTCCATGACGCGCGGGCGACAGAAACCGCCCTGACAACGTCCCATGCCCGCACGCACGCGGCGTTTGACCGCGTCCACGGTATGAGCGGGGAGAGGAGAATGGATCGCCGCGAGGATCTCCCCCTCGGTGACCTTCTCACAACGGCACACGATCCTGCCGAATGCGGGATCCGACGCGACCTTATCCTTGATCTCATCGTCCGTCGCCTTGGTCAGATGGAAACGATCGGGAAGCGGGAGCATTTTCTCTTTCTTTGTGAGAGCGAGAGATTTCGCCGCCTCCGCCGCGACGTATTCACCGATCGCGGGAGCGGAGGTCAAGCCCGGCGAACAGATACCGAGCAACATAAAGTAATTTTTGAATTTACAAGACTCCTCGATGATAAAGTCCCCGCCTACAGCGGTGCGCGTGCCGGCGTACACGCGGATCACGCTCCTGAGATCCACTTTGGGGATCAATTTCCCCACACCTTCACGCACCAGCGCGAGTCCCTCGCGGGTGACGGCGTTCACCTCCGCCTCGTCGTGGGGTACGACGCGGGAAGTGGGTCCGAGGATCACGTTGCCGTCCGCCGTGGGAGCGACGAGGATGCCCTTCCCCTTCTCGTCGGGGAGAGGAAATACGACGGTATTTACTACACCCGCCGCCTTGCTGTCGAGGATATAGTAGTCGCCCACCGCGTGCTTCATCTCCGGAGTGCTCTCGCCGAGGAGAGCGTTGATCTCCACCGCGCCCGCACCTGCCGCGTTGATGAGATAGGAAGCGACGTACTGCGCCTTCTCGGTGACGACGAGGTAGCCGTCCTCTGTTTTCTTGATAGAGACGACCTTCTCCTCGAGTCTGATCTCCGCTCCGTTTTGGACGGCGTGATCCGCCTGTGCGATCGTGAGCTTATAGGGAGAGACCACTCCCGCCTCGGGAGCGTAGAGGGCGTAACGGATCTCGGGGGAGATATTGGGCTCGAGAGCCTCGATCCGCGCTCTCTCGATGATCTCCACCTTCACGCCGTTTGCGACCCCTCTCTCATAGAGAGCTTTGATGGCGGGAAGTCCCCCTTCCTTCGCCGCGACGAGAGAACCCACCATGCGGTAGGGAACGCGCAGTTCGCGGGTAAGGGCGGGATACATCGCCGCGCCTTTTACGTTGAAATATGCCTTCTTTGTCCCCGTCTCCGCGTCGTAGCCCGCGTGCACGATGCCGCTGTTTGCGCGGCTGGCACCCGTGGCAACGTCCGAGGACTTCTCGAGGAGGAGGACCTTGGCATTATAGGCGGCGAGAGAGCGTAGGATCGCAGTCCCCACCACACCGCCGCCGATCACGATGACGTCATATTTTTTCATAGTTATTGCTGCGTGAATTTCTCCCGATAGAGCTCGATCGCTTCCTTGATGATGTCGAGGGCGCGCGCCTTGCCGAAGATCTCCATGACGGTGGTCTCCTTGTGCTCGAGCTGTTTGTAGACGTTGAAGAAGTGGGCGATCTCCTGTACGATATGCGGGGGCAGCTCGCCGACGTCCTGATAGCTATTGTAGGTAGGATCGCGGAAAGGCACCGCGATGATCTTGTAGTCGAATGCGCCGCCGTCGATCATCGCCATCACGCCTATCGGGTAGCACTCCACGATGGCGAGAGGGGCGATCTGCTCGCTGCAGAGGACGAGGACGTCCAAGGGGTCCTTATCGTCTGCATAGGTCAGAGGGATAAAGCCGTAGTTCGCGGGATAGTGCGTCGATGTATAGAGCACCCTGTCGAGGATGAGTGCGCCCGACTCCTTGTCCAGCTCGTACTTATTCTTACTGCCCTTGCTGATCTCGATGACCGCGATAAAGTCCTGCGGGGCGATGCGTGAGGGGTTCATATCTTTCCACAAATTCATGGGAAAACCTCCGTAAAAATCGTTATATATTATTTTAGCACTATATTATCGGATTTTCAAGAGATTATTTAGACGAAAGTCGCGCGCGGGAAAGGCTAATTGCCTATCGAATAGTGAAGTTGTGCGCCGACAGCGCACAGTGAAGTTGCTTCGCAGTGAAGTTATTCGCAGAAAGCGAATAGTGAAGTTTGTGCCTCAGGCGCAAGTTGCGGTGGCGCAGCGCACCGAGAAAGAAAAATGCACCATTCCGTCATCGCTTCGCGGCGCCGCAATCAAGCCTCCTTTATAAAGGATGCAAAAATCGATTGAGAGCCGATGACGAATAATAAAGCGCAGTCATCCCGCATGAGCCTTGCCTCTGAGATCGCCTTTTCTTTTCGCTTCAAGCGAGAAACATCACTTGCCGCTTCGCCGACAAATATCACTCGGCGAAAGCCGAATATCACTCAGCATCGCGGAATATCACTGCGGCATCTGCTGCTCGCTCCGCAACGACGGCGCAGCCTCCGCCATTCACTGCGCATTCCGCATTCTGCATAGAGAAAACCCCCCTCTCCCGACAATGTCGGCAGACGATCCCCCTTTCTCTCCTCCCCTTGGTCGGAAAGGGTGACAAATCGCTCCGCTCTCGATCGATAGATTCGGAACGCAGCGACCGGCTGATAATTCTCCTCGGAACGCAGTGACCCGCAACTGCTCGCATAGCGAGCAACTTCACTG
>CAMOTC010000043.1 GCA_946625545.1 uncultured Clostridia bacterium
GGTATTTGAAGATACCGTGCTCGTGCGGCTGGACAAAGGAGATGAGATCGTAGAGAGGCTCTTTGAGGTGGCGGCGGAGCAGGGTTTGACTCTCGCGTCGGTCTCGGGGATCGGGGCGACGGACGACTTTGAAGTAGGGGTCTTTGACCTTGAGCGCTCCGATTACGACCATTATCGCTTTCAAGGAAATCACGAGATCGTCGCCTTGGTCGGCAATATCACGACGAAAGATGGAGCGCCCTATCTCCATCTGCATATCACTTGCGCAGGCAAGGAGGGAAAGATCGTCGGCGGACACCTTTTCAAGGCAAAGGTCTCCTTGACGGCGGAGATCTTTCTCCATCGAAGCGCAGGCAGGGCAAGCCGCTTGCACGACGCCACTCTCGGGATCAATAAGATCCATTTCCCCGAAGCCATGGAAGAAAAGCGGCGTAAAAGGATCAAAAAGCATCCCTTTGAATACAACGAAGAACGGCATGCGCAGATCAAGATCTGGAGAAGAACGATCAGCTTGAGCCAGATCCGCAGGAACGTCTTGCGCGCCTATGGAGAAGAAACGAACCTATCCTATAACGATATCGTCCCCATTTTGCTCGAAAGAGGTCTGATCGTGGAGAATCCCGAAGGCAATCCCAAAGTGGTCGGGGATAAGAGCGCAGAGGCGTATGGGATCTACACGAAGCGGATACATGGCAAGAAGCGCGATCGCTGGACGACTCTCTTTGATGAAAATGGGCAAAAGCTCGTGATCGACCTGTTGAAAGAAGTGAAGATCGCCGAGAAGAAATAGGCGTCCTTTTTGAATTTTAATAATAACGATACTACCGCCGCGCGAGCTATAAAGGCTGATCCCGAGAAGGCTCGCCGTAACGTCGCTCCTTCGCCTCGCTCCCCGCGGGGCTTTTTTTCGCGCAGCTCTCTATGAAATGCGTTGTTGCTTTTCATTTTTCTCTATGCTATACTACACCTAAGTAAAAACTTTCTCGAGAGCCCACTTTGTAGGCATCGATAAAGGGAATAATTGATCTTTGGAGGCAGCATGAAAAAGTACCTGATCGATCCGACGAAGCATTGGTGCAAGGCGAATCTGCACTGTCATACCCTTCTCTCGGACGGGTGTCTCACCCCTGAGGAGATCAAGGAGCGCTATATGGCGCACGGCTACGACGTCGTCGCCTTCAGCGATCACGAGATCCTGCACGATAATTCCCGCCTTACGGACGAGCATTTCGTGGCGCTGACCGCCGTGGAATACTCCATCAACGACCACGCCGATCACTGGCGCGATGAGAAGACGATCCATATCAATCTCTTCTCCCGCGACCCGCATAATACCTATCACGTCGCCGCATCCATCCGCAACGCGGGGAGATACTACGAGCGCTTTAAGGACGAGTACCGTTGCGACGGCTACGACCGCGTCTTTACGAAAGAAGCCATCAACGAGGTCATCCGCCGCGCGAACGAGGCGGGCTTTCTCGTACAGCTCAATCATCCGAACTGGTCTCTCGACACAAGGGAGGACTATATGCAGATCGAGGGACTATGGTCCCTGGAGATCCTGAACTACTGCACCGAGCTCGAGACTGCTACCGAGTACTGCCCCATCATCTACGAGGATATGCTGAATCACGGCAAGAGGATCTACTGCACGATGGGCGACGACAATCATAATGACGGCAAAAAGGACTTTGGCTCCTACGGCGGCGTCACCTATATCGGGGTGGATGAGCTAACTTATGACGAGGTCTATGGCTCGATGGAGAAGGGGAACTTTTACTGTTCGTCGGGGCCTCAGATCCACTCGCTTTACGTCGAGAACGATACTCTCGTCCTGGACTGCGACCCCGCGATGAACGTCGTCCTTACCTCCCGCAATAGGCGCTTTCGCAATACCTGGGGAGAAGAACTCACCCACGTCGAAATGCCCCTCGAAGGAGCGGTCGAATACTTCCGCATCACGGTCGCCGACGCGCATGGCGGCAGGGCGCATACGAACGCCTACTACCTCGAGGATCTGAAGGTGTGATATCCGCAGTTCTCGATCTATAAAAAATATCCCGACGTGCGAAACGCTCGTTGCGTCGTAAGTAATGGATAAAATGAGGTCGGACGGGGATCCCCGTCCGACCTCTTTCTTTCACGTCGCTCTCTTTATTTCTCCTTATAATACAGCATACAGTGGCAGTACCCCTCGTAGGTGGGGTCTGCGATCTGCTCGCGGAACTCCTTGCACATACATTTCGTCTCCTCCGTCCTCTCGCGGCGGCAGGGACAGTACCCGCCCGACTGCTTTAAGCCTTCCTTAACGATATCCACGACTTCTTGATTTTCATTCAATCTGATCTTCATATCTTCACCATCCTTTCTCATAGTATAACATACTTTTATCGAATATCTCCCGCACAAATACAAATATATCAAAATAAAATGAAAGAGGGAAGAGCTACATATCTCGGATATGTCACGAGGGGAAGACGTCCTCTCGCGAAATAAGGAGAAATACTATGTTTGGCTGTTGTAATACACTCTTCTCATCTCCCTGTAGATGCCGTAGGTGCGGCTGTGGTCCTGCCTTTCCGCCTGCGCCTACTCCTTTTCCGCCTGTCACGCCTCCGACTCCGCCGCAACTTCGCGGAATGCAGCTCTCGCTCGTGGGTAGCTCGGCTGGGAGCATTGCGAACGGCGCTTGCGTCTCCTTTGACGCCTTGAACTCCAATAATACCCTCGGCGTCTCCTATACCACGGGGAGCGGACAGATCAATATCGCGCGCACAGGCACCTATCTCGTGAATTGGTGGGTCGCCACATGTGGTACGCAGACTGCCGATACGGTCGCCTTCGCCCTCTCTCTGAATGGGAGCGACCTTGCCACCTCCTACTCCGACACGGGCGGCGGACAGATCTACGGCACCGCCATCGTGAACGTCACGTCCATCCCTGCGACTTTGACCCTCGTCAATCGGTCGGGAGACGCAGTGACTTTGGCGACCGCAGCGGGGCAGGGGGGATTGACTCTCACCCAGCTCGCATAACCGACGGCGTATAAGGGGGTATCTACTGCGTTTCTGACGGCAGGTCGGCGAAATCACGTACAACCAAGTACGCTCATTCGCCGACCTTTGTCGAGCCTTGTATCTACCCGCTTCTCCGCCGTCGGTTGAGGTTTTTTTGTGAACATAGCCACTTTGCGGAGCGTTCGTCTCTACCGCCTTCTCCGCGCCCGCTTGAGAGACTGTTTTGTCGGTTGAGTTTTTTGTGAATATAGCCATTTTCCAGAGCGTTCGTCTCTACCACTTTCTCCGCGCCCGCTGGGAAATACGCCGCCGTCGGTGGGAAGTATTACTCCGCGCCTGCTTGGAGAGGGACTTTGCCGCGTTGAGTGAAGGAGGCTTCGCCCGTGAAGGATCGGGCTGTGCCCGACGTGAAGGAGTTCCTTCGGAACCGTGAAGGACTTCCTGCAGAAGCGTTATGGTGTTGCTTCGCTCCAAGAATAATCCAATTGTATCCAAATAGTGCAGAGAGTGGCGTAGTGGCGAGGCTCGACAAAGAAACCGTGCATAAACCTTCCTAAAATAGTTTGGAGAAGGGTATAGATGCGAGGCTCGGATAAAACCCCCAAAATAGCGCAGAGAGTGGTGTAGTGGCGAGGCTCGACGAAAAACCGCGCAGGCGCGTACTTCTCGTACGTAACTGCGCGGTTTTGAAGTCAGAAACAAAGCCAATGCGCCGCTATATGCGCTATTTGTTATAGGTGGCAGGGGAGAACAGAACCATCAACGGGAAGATCTCGAGTCGTCCGAAGAGCATCTCCAATGACAAGACGACCTTGGAGAAGTAGCTATACCCGGCGAAGTTCGCCGCGGGGCCGACTGCATTAAATCCCGGTCCGATATTGCTGATACAGGAGAGTGATGCGGAGAAATTCGTCAAAAAGTCGCCGTAGCC
Organism: uncultured Clostridia bacterium; assembly: GCA_946625545.1. Classification (GTDB taxonomy): domain Bacteria; phylum Bacillota; class Clostridia; order Christensenellales; family CAG-1252; genus CAG-1252. The sequence goes on from CAMOTC010000043.1 coordinate 3,949, forward strand.
CTCGACGGAGATCACGAGTCCCGCAAAGATCAAGATCGCCGCCCACGTGACGAAATACAGCCTGACGTTGTCGATGGTATCCTGCTTGACCGCTTCGCCCTCGAACTTTACTGTGACGATCTCGCGGGGGTGGACCATTCTGCGGAGATCGGCGGCGGTGGACTTGATGAGGATGATAAAGCGGGACATCTTCATACCGCCGGCGGTACTGCCCGCCATGCCGCCCACGACCATCATAAAGAGCAGGATGCTCTGCGAGAGGGCAGGCCAGGAATTATAGTCGATGGAGGAGAAGCCCGTCGTGGAGCTCAAGGAGAGCACCTGGAAGGCGGAGTATCTCATCGCGTTGCCAAAGGTATTCGGGAGGAGTTCGCCCGAGGCCGTCACCAGCTTTACCGTAGAGAAACAGAGGTTGGTCGCGATGGCAAAGACGGCGAGAATGACCATCAGCACAAAGCCGATCGCTTCCTCGCTCTTGACCGCCTTTAAGACGTGTCCCGTCAGGATCAGGTAGTAGAGATTGAAGTTTACCGAGAAGAGGAACATAAAGATCGTGATCACGATCTCGACGTACAGACTGCCGTAGGCGCCGATGGAGGCGTTCTTCACGCTGAAGCCGCCCGTACCCGCATTGGCGATGGCGGTGGTGAGCGCGTCAAAGAAGGGCATACCGCCGATCAGGAGGAGCACCATCTCGATCAAGCTGAGCGCGATATAGATCGCGTAAAGGATACGCGCCGTGCGCCCCATCTTTGAGGTCAGCTTGCCCACGCTGGGCCCCGTCGCTTCCGCGCGGAAGGCGTGGATGATGCCGCTGTTTTCCTTCGGCAGGACGGCGAGCACAAAGACCAAAACGCCCATACCGCCGATCCAGTTCGTGAAACTGCGCCAGAAGAGGATACTCTTCGGGAGATCCTCGATCGTGAGGAGTCCGAGCGTCGTGTCGGTCGGAATGATGGATGCGCCCGTCGTGGTGAAACCCGAAATGGTCTCAAAAAGGGCGTCCACGTAGTGGGGGATCGCCTTGGTGATGACGTAGGGGAGGGCGCCGACCGCGGACATCGCGAGCCAGGCAAAGGCGACGATCGCGAAGCCTTCCTTCGCGTGGATCTTCATCTCCTCTCCTTCCGCTTTTATAAAATAGGTGGGGACGCCCATCACGATGAGTACGATCATCGGAATGATAAAGCCCCAATAGGTGTCCTCTCCGTATGTGCTCGCAAAGATCATGGGAAGGAGCATCATGGCCGCTTCGGCGATAAAGATCTTTCCGAGTATTTTCAGGACGGCTTTCCAATTCATATCACTTCAATATTTGGTCGAGCTCGGTGACTTGTTTGACTCCCGTCACGACGAGGACTCTGTCGTGCACGGCGAGAGAAGTATCGCCGGAAGGGAGGATAAACTCCTCGCCGCGGACTACGCCGCATAGGAGGACGTTCTTCTTTAATTTAAGGGACTTCAAGGGAGTGCCCAGCCCGGGGAAATCCTCTTGAACGGTAAATTCGATCGCCTCCGCCTTGTCGTGGATGCGGTAGAGCGCATTGATCCCTTCGGCGTCCTCGGACTGCTGTGCGCGCACGAAACGGATCAACTGATCGATGATGATATCACGAGGGGCGATCACGCTGTCGAGACCGAGCTTCATGACCATCTTTGCGAGGGGAGCGGAGGAGATCTTCGTGACCACCTTGATCCCGCCGATGGATGAGGCAAAGAGGGAAATGACCGCGTTCTCCTCGTCCACCCCCGTCAGGGCGACGAAGGCGTCCACGTCGCGGATACCCTCCTCCTCGAGGACGTCGGGCTCGGTGCCGTCTGCGCAGATCACGGTCGCCTTTTCCAGCTCTTCGTCGAGCGCATGGCATCTCTCCTCGTTGATCTCGATGATCTTTACCTTGACGCCCTCTTCGAGGAGTATCTTTGCGAGATAGTAGGCGACTCTGCCGCCTCCTATGATCATAACGGACTTTGCGCGTTGCTTAAAGACGTTGATTTTTTTGGATAGATCGAGGAGATCCTTCTCCTCTGCCGCGATGTGCACGTGATCTCCCGCATTGAGGACAAAGTCGCCGCTCGGGATAAATACCTGACTCCCTCTCTGCACGACGGCGAAGAGCATACGCCCGCCTGCGGTGCGCGCCGCGTCCATAACTGCCATGTCGCGAATGGGGCTGTTTTCCGAGATGCGAAACTCGGTCAGGGTGACTCGACCCGACGCGAAGGAATCCGCCGAGATCGCGGAGGGGAACTTCAAGATCTGAGCGATCTCCTTCGCCGTGCGGTACTCGGGATTAAAGAACATATCTACCCCGAGCTCGTCCTTCAAACTCTCCAAGGAGGAGAGATATTTCGGATCGCGGACGCGCGCGACCACGCGCTTCGCCCCCATCTTTTTCGCCAGGACGGCGGAGAGGATATTCAGCTCATCACGGAGAGTGCAGGCAAAGAAGCAGTCTGCCTTGTCCACCTCGGCGTCTGCGAGAATGGATCTCTCGAGACAGGTGCCGACGACCCCTTTGACATCGCTCCTATTGACGATGTCCTCGACGGTCTGATAGTCTTCGTCCACGACGGTGACGTCGTGCTTTTCCTTTAATAGGCGGGTGGCGAGCGAGTCGCCGACCTTGCCGATACCAACGATAACTACTTTCATAAACTCATATTACATCATTTGTCCAGGCTTGTCAAATCGTGCGAGCTACATTTGATATGGTTCCCTTTCGCGATTATTTATAAAATAATCTTCACGAAAAAATATCGAAAAGCGTTTGACAAAGGGCGTTTTCGAGTGGTACGATTATTCTACAACTTAATACGTTTTCCAAAGGCTGTGACGAAGACCGTCGCGAGTGTAGTATCTTTCAGAGAGTCGGTGGTTGGTGTGAACCGACAGAAGCATTCGTTGATTATCCCTTCCGAGCCGAGCGCCGAACGCCTTGTCGCCTCCACGTCAGCGGCAGTACAAAGGGTCAGTAAGTGGCTACGTGATGCTGCGTTAATGCTAAGGGATTGATGGATCCCGAGAATGAGTGGCGAATTTTATTCGCAATTTGAGTGGTACCGCGGGTATTGTCCCGTCTCAAAGCAGATCGTTTTGGGGCGGGTTTTTCTTTATCGGTGGCCTCCTCGAGCGAGCTGCGGTCAGTTCCATCGCAAGGGAGGACGGTGCCACCGGCGCTACGCATCGCTCTCCGAAAATGGGCATTGCTGCGTACCGCGCCAAAAAGGAGAAATATGACAGGCAACAATCGTTTACAAGAGATCGCGGAGCGTATCAAGGAGCTGAGGGAGATCTTTGCCTATTCCAAGGAGGAAATGGCGGCAAAGACCGACGTCACGATCGCGGAGTACGCTATGTACGAAGGAGCGGAATTGGACTTTCCCTTTACCTTCCTGCACAAGTGCGCCTTGGCGTTCGGCATCTCGATCACAGACCTCTTGGAGGGTCGCAGCGCGCATTTGTCCTCTTACACGGTCACGCGTAAGGGGCAGGGTATGGAGACCGCGAAGGAGCAGGGGATAGATATCCAAAATCTCGCCCCCCTCTTTAATAAAAAGATCGCGGAGCCCTACTACGTGCGCTACGAGTACGATCCCGAGCTGCAGGGGAGACCCATCCACCTGACCAAGCATTCGGGACAGGAATTTGACTTTGTCATGAGCGGCAAGCTCAAGGTGCAGATCGGCGAGAACGTCGAGGTGCTCGAGGAGGGAGACAGCATTTACTATAATTCTTCCACTCCCCACGGCATGATCGCGGTGGACGGGAAGGACTGCTTGTTCCTCGCCGTCGTCATCCCGGGCGAGGATAAGGAGGAGAAGGTCGTTCGCGATACTTTGATCCCCAATCGCACGGCGGAGGAGCCCACGGTCAGCGACGCCTTTATCACGGTCAAAGAGGACGATCGCGGCTATCCCCTCTCCATTGACTTTAAGAATGACGACAAGTTCAACTTTGCCTTTGACGTCGTGGACGAGATCGCAAAGAAGGAGCCGGACAAGCTCGCGATGCTGCACGTCGCAAAGGACAAGACCGAGAGACGCTTTACCTTCTCGGATATGAAGAAGGCATCCGCGCGCTGCGCGAACTACTTCAAGTCGCTCGGCATCAAGAAAGGGGACAGAGTCATGCTCGTCCTCAAGAGACACTATCAATTCTGGTTCGCGATCCTCGGCTTGCATAAGCTCGGCGCCATCGCGATCCCCGCTACCTGCCAGTTGCAGGCGCACGACTTCGAGTACCGCTTCCAAGCGGCAGGGGTCAAGGCGATCGTCTGTACTGCGGACGGGAACGTAGCGGAGCAGGTGGATATCGCGGCGAAGAGCTGTCCCACCCTCGAGATCAAGATGATCGCGAATGGCACGCGCGAAGGCTGGAGAAGCTTCGACGAGGAGTATCCCCTCTTCAGCACCCACTATAAGCGCACCGAGATGTCCCCCTGCGGTGACGATTCGATGCTGATGTTCTTTACCTCGGGTACGACGGGATATCCCAAGATCGCCGAGCACAGCTACAAGTATCCGCTCGGGCACTATATGACGGCGAAGTACTGGCACGGTGCTTCGAGAAACGGACTGCATTTCACGATCTCGGACACCGGTTGGGGCAAGGCGCTTTGGGGCAAACTCTACGGTCAATGGCTCTCGGAGAGCGCTGTCTTTACCTACGACTTCGATCGCTTCGACGCGGCGGATATCCTGCCGATGTTCGCGGCGCATCAGATCACGAGTTTCTGCGCACCGCCCACGATGCTCAGGATGATGATCAAGCAGGATCTCTCCAAGTACGATTTCTCCTCGGTAAAGCAGATGACCACGGCGGGCGAAGCCTTGAACCCCGAGGTCTATTACCAGTTCGAGAAGGCGACGGGGCTCCAGACCCGCGAAGGCTTCGGTCAGACCGAGCTCACCTTGATGATCGGCAACCTGATGGGGGGCACCCATAAGGTCGGCTCGATGGGCAAGCCCGTTCCCGGCTACGACGTGGATATCCTCGATGCGGATGGAAACTCCGTTCCCGACGGCGAGACGGGTGAGATCTGCGTGAAGGTATCGGAGAGGATCCCCCGCGGCTTATTCAAGGGCTACTACTTGAACGAGGAAAAGACCAAGGAAGTCCTCCACGACGGCTGGTACCATACCGGTGATACGGCGTGGCGCGACGAGGACGGCTTCTACTGGTACGTGGGCAGGGTGGACGACGTCATCAAGTCGTCGGGCTACCGCATCGGGCCGTTTGAGATCGAGAGCGTCATCATGGAGCTCCCCTACGTCCTCGAATGCGGCGTCTCCGCCGTTCCCGACGAGGTCAGAGGTCAGGTGGTAAAGGCGAGCATCGTGCTCACCAAAGGCACCGAGCCTTCCGAAGAGCTCAAGAAAGAAATACAGGACTACGTGAAAAAGAATACGGCGCCCTATAAATATCCGAGGATCGTGGTGTTCCGCGACGAACTGCCCAAGACGATCAGCGGTAAAATACAGAGAAATAAACTATAATTTGACGGAGTAATTGATGAAAAGAACGGATTTGGACGGAAAGATCAAAGAGATGGCGGGTCGCATTCGCGAGCTCCGCGAGATCGAGGGACTCACTGTGGAGGAGATGGCGGAGAAGACCGGCGTCACCCGTGAGGAGTACGAGCTCTGCGAGAGGGGCGACAGCGACCTAAACTTCACCTTCATCTATCGTTGTGCAAAGGCTTTCGGCGTCAACGTGACAGACATCATCGAGGGCTATTCCCCGATGCTGAACAGCTACACGGTGACCCGCGGCGGCGAAGGGCAAAAGATCGCGCAGGCGCACGGCATGACCTATTATAACCTCGCCTACGCCTTCCAAAACAGGATCGCCGAGCCCCTCTTTGTAAAGAGCGTTTACGACGAGGCGGCGCAGGAGAAGCCCATCGAGCTGACCTCGCACACCGGGCAGGAATGCGACGTCGTGATCGACGGCGCCTTGAAGGTACAGGTCGGCAGTCATACCGAGGTCCTCCACGCGGGCGACAGCATCTACTACGATAGCGGCACCCCCCACGGCATGATCGCGGTGGAAGGGAAGGACTGCACTTTCTACGCCATCGTCCTCAATCCCACCGGCGAGCCCATTCCCGAGCTCACTCCCGTCAAGGCGATCCAGGACGGCGCCAAGGCAAAGTCGGACGACAAGGATCGCGCCTACAAGAAGTTTATCGACGTCGTGGAGAACGAGCACGGCACCCCGCTCTCCATCAAGTTCAAGAATACCGAAAAGTTCAATTTCGCCTTTGACATCGTGGACGCGGTGGCGGATCGCGATCCCGAAAAGATGTGTATGTTGCACGTCTCCAAGGATCTGACCGAGCGCCGCTTTACCTTCCTCGATATGAAGAAGGCGTCCAACCGCTGCGCGAACTACTTTAAGTCGCTCGGCATCAAGAAGGGCGACAGAGTCATGCTCGTCCTCAAGCGTCACTACCAGTTCTGGTTCGCGATGCTGGGCTTGAATAAGCTCGGCGCCATCGCGATCCCCGGCACAAATCAGCTCCTCGAGCACGACTTTGAGTATCGCTTCAACAGCGCCGAGATCGGCACCATCATCTGCACCGCAGACGGCGACACCGCGCATCAGGTGGATCTCGCGGCGGCGAAATGCCCCTCGCTCAAGAATAAGCTCATCGTGAACGGCACCCGCGACGGCTGGCGTAATTTCGACGAGGAATATCCCCTCTACAGCACCCACTTCAAACGCACCGAGATGTCCCCGGGCGGCGACGATACGATGCTGATGTTCTTCACGTCGGGTACGTCGGGCTATCCCAAGATCGCGGCGCATAACTACAAGTATGCCCTCGGACATTTCCACACCGCGAAGTATTGGCACACCGTCGATCCCGACGGACTGCATTTCACGATCTCGGACACCGGCTGGGCAAAGTCGATGTGGGGCAAGCTGTACGGTCAATGGCTGTGCGAGGCGGCGACATTCGTCTATGACTTTGACCGCTTCGACGCGGCGACCATTCTGCCGATGTTTGCGAAGTATCATATCACGACCTTCTGCGCGCCGCCCACGATGCTCCGCATGATGATCAAGCAGGATATCTCCAAGTACGATTTCTCCTCCGTGCGTCACATGACCACGGCGGGCGAAGCCTTAAACCCCGAAGTGTATCGTCAATTCGAGAAGGCGACGGGACTCCAGATCCTCGAGGGATTCGGTCAGTCCGAGTCCACGATGATCATCGGCAACCTCGTGGGTGCGCCGCATAAGATCGGCTCTATGGGTAAACCCGCCCCCATCTACGACGTCGCCCTGATGGACGGGGGCGGCAAGATCGTTTCGGACGGCGAGACGGGCGAGATCGTGATCAGCCTCAAGAACGGCTCTCCGATCGGTCTCTTCACCGAGTACTATCGCGATCCCGAAAAGACCAAGGAGGCGCGCCACGACGGTTGGTACCATACGGGCGACCTCGCTTGGCGTGACGAAGACGGATTCTATTGGTACGTGGGCAGGGCGGACGACGTCATCAAGTCGTCCGGCTACCGCATCGGACCCTTTGAGATCGAGAGCGTCATCATGGAGCTCCCCTACGTCCTCGAGTGCGGCGTTTCCGCCGTTCCCGACGAGGTCAGAGGTCAGATCGTCAAGGCGAGCATCGTGCTGACCAAGGGCACCGAGCCCTCGGACGATCTCGTGAAGGAGATCCAGGAGTACGTCAAGCATCATACCGCCCCCTATAAGTACCCTCGCGTCGTGGTCTTCCGCGACGAACTCCCCAAGACGGTCAGCGGAAAGATCCAGAGAAACAAGCTCTGAGATCCCTCGCGCATTTGACAACCTCGCGCGCTGCGCGGTATAATAATAAATCATTCATTTTTCGTATATCCGCGCGGAAGCTTG
>CAMOTC010000044.1 GCA_946625545.1 uncultured Clostridia bacterium
GCGGAGAAGGGTTGCTTAGGCAAACGCTCCGCGAGCGGACGGACAGGCGCGTACTTTTTGTACGTAACTGTTCGGACGAGAAGCGGTAGAGCAGCATAAACGCCCTTATCCGCGCTTACTGCAAGAGCAGCCCGCGCTCACCATCGAGAACGCGCATTATTTTGAGCTCTTCTCCGCTCTCTGCGTCCACGTAGACGAAGTACTTATCCTCCCCCTTGGTGCCGTAGAATTCGTAGGTCAAGGCTTCTCCTCCCCCCTTGGTGGGGACGAGGGCGAGGCGGCAGGAAGTGACGGCGATATATTCGCTGATCGCTTCCGCGGCTTCCCGCTCGGTGACGGTGGGGGCGGCGAGGGTGCGCTCCTCGTGATTATAGATATAGTTCAGACTCTCCATGCCGACGACCTTCCCACTCTCGGCGCCCACCTTGACCTTCACGAGATCGGGATAGAGGATCACACCGTCCTTTTCTGCGGCGAGATTGATATAATATACGTTGTCGTACAGACTCGCCCATACCGCTTTCATCCCCATAAATCCGAGATCTCGGAGATAATCCTCCGCGACGGATTCGGCGGCGGTAGCATCGATCCGCGTCGTCGTCTCGGCATCCTCGGGGAGAGCGAAGGATACGGGGAATGCCCCTCTTTTCGCCACGGTGACGTATGCCCTGCCCGCCGAGGTCGCGACCTCGCAGTCGTAGGTCTCGAAATAGGTCTTACTACCGCTTTTTACGGATATATCCGCATTTTCCGCAGAACCTGCGACCCTCGTCACCACGGCGCGGCAAGCCGCCTCGTCCACCTCTTCTCCCAAAAGCGCCTTCGGCTCGCGGTCGAGAAGGGAATCACTAAAGGGACCGTCGTAGATCATCGAGGGATAGTCCACGTCCTTCTCCTCAAAGGAGCGGAGGGTGCGGCTGAAATTGCTGTCCGTCTCACGCAGAGTATCCACAAAGGAGAATCCTCCCGACTCTACCTCCTCGCTGAGGGAGGCGAGGGTGGACTTGATCTCACGAACGGCGACGGCGATCTCCTCGAGGGTGGCGAGATCGCGCTCCGAGACGGCACCCCCTTTATTCAGTTTATCGTCGAGATACTTTGCAAAGTCCCCCGTCTGATTGATAAATTTCATAATGCGGCTGTCCCCGCCCTCTTCGGGGTTAAAGTCGGACATATTCTCCGCCGCGGCTGTAGCATAGGAAGAGATATCCGCGAGATACTCCTGCCTCAAAGCCTTGCCCGAGGCGACGGTCAGCTTATTCGACGCACCTTCCAAACCATCCATATTATATAAAAGGGAATAGTAACTCTTGCGATAAGTGGACTCGGCGAGGGCACGGTAACGTGCGTCCGCCGCACTCTCCTCCGCTTTCGCCGTAACGTAAAGGGCGGCAAATACCCCCGAGATCGCCGCCAGCAACACGATCACAACGATCGCGACGATGGTCTTGATCCTCTCTTTTCTCTCGATAGACCTCTCTCTCATACTCCCTCCTTACAGTGCGAAATTATGCTTGCCGATAGATAACATCACAGTGCGCGACCAGATCCAGCTGCTCGTCGCGGTCGCGGGATTGTAGTAATACAGGCAACCGTTGGTCGGATCCCATCCGTTCAGAGCGTCCTGCGCCGCCTTCTTCGCATTTGCGTCGGGAGTCAGGTTGATCTGTCCGTCCGCAACGCAGGTAAAGGCGTAGGGCTGATAGATGACGCCCGAGATCGTATTGGGAAACTTGGAGGAGCGCACGCGGTTGAGGATCACCGCGCCCACCGCGACCTGCCCCGTATAAGGCTCACCGCGCGCCTCGGCGTAGATGCACTTCGCGAGGAGATAGCTGTCTCCCGAGGAATAATTGCCCCCTGACGAGGTAGTGCTCGTCGAGGAGGACGACAGGGTGATCCCCATCGCCGCGGCGGTCTTTGCCCCCACGATCCCGTCCTGCGTGAGTCCGTTCTTTCGCTGAAAATACTTGACGGCGGAGACGGTCTTCGGTCCGTAGATGCCGTCCACCGACCCGCTGTAATAGCCCCAATTCTTGAGTTTGGTCTGCACCTTCTTGACGAGATCGCCCGACGAGCCCTGCTTCAGAACTTCCGCATCCGCGACCATCGGATCGATCTGAAAGACGGCGAAGGTCACTGCGGAAAGAAATATCACGATAACGAATGCAATCAATACTCTCTTCATATCCACCTCGAATGCAAGTAGTATGGCGAGAAAGTGAAAAAATAATCAAAAGGTATATTCCCGGAAAGCAGAGGGGATAATCAAGGCATGAAACGCTACATATTGATCTTTTTAATGCTCATCGTATCCGCCGTATCGGCTACCCTCCTCTTGATCTCCTGTAAACCCGCCACCGCGAATGCGGACTATATACGGATACACGTCCGCGCGAACTCCGACGAAAGAGAAGATCAATCGGTCAAACTCGCCGTCCGTGACGCCATCGTGCAGTACATCTCCCCCCTCGCGATCGGGATCGAGACAAAGGAAGAGATGTGGACTCTCCTATCAAGCAAGCAGGACGAGATAAAAAGGCGGGCGAATGACACCCTCGTGAGCTGCGGCTACGACTACGGCTGCCGCGTGCGCCTCGGGCGCGAGAGTTTCCCCACCCGCACGTACGGCGACCTGACCCTTCAAGAAGGGGAATACGACGCTGTCATCGTGGAGCTCGGCTCGGGAAAAGGCAAGAACTGGTGGTGCGTCGCCTATCCCCCTCTCTGCTTTATCGCTGCAGAGGAGACGGGGAAAGAAGAGGTCGAATATCGCAGTTGGATCGCCGAATTATTTAAAAAGTAATTCCATTTATCTAATATTGCACTTGTCTAATATATTCTTAACTTTCTCGAAACGGTATTTTTACGCAATTTATTCGGAAACATCCGCAAAAGATATCACAAAAAAAGCGAGCGCGGAGAAGGTGGTAGAGGCGAGCGCTCCGTGAAAAATGGGGCAGGCGCGTACCATAGCGTACGTAACTGCCCCTTTTTGAAACGGTAGCGAAGTATATGCCGCCTTATACGAGCTCGCTTACTTTTGACGGAAAATCAAAACCTTCCGACCATCCTCAAGCGGCTCTGACAAGAAAGGATTTGCCTTTATGAGGGCGCTCGGCAGTACCCCGACGCTCTTTGCGATGGTCCATAGGTTCTCCCCCTTCTCCGCAAAGTACACGCTGATCCCCGCGCCGTTATCCGCGAGCGCTTCGCCCTCGGTAACTTCCGCGAGATAACTGTAGCATCTATCCTCGTACAGCTTGATCTCGAGATGCGCCTTGCCCGAGATCGAGAGATCCTTTCCGCGAAGGACGCCCACGGCATCTGTGACGATGAGATCCACCTCGGCACTCATCCCCTCTCTCGCCTCCGCAAAGGGGAGAACGTAGACGAAGGGGAGTTCGGCGGACGCCACGTCATAGCCTTCCGCCTCTATGAGCGCGACGCGGAAAGAAGCGACGCCCTCAACCTTGATCTCGCCGTCCCCCACCGTGACGCCCGCGATGGCGTAGGAGCCGGGACGGATAAAGGCGACGGCTTCGCCGCCCTCCGCGAGACCCACCGACCCGCCGAGGCTCTCCTCATAGCACTTGCGAGCGACGAAATGTTTAGAGCAGGCGCTCTCTGACTTCTCTTCAAGGGCGACTCTCCCCGCGCAAGCTGCGGCGACGGCAGGCTGTATGACGTCACGGCGAAGAGTCTCGGTCAAGACGACGGTCGCCTCCACCTCGACGGAATTTCCTTCCTCGTCATCAGTCAGCACGACGCGTGCGCTCTTTACGTTTGCCGCGTATTCGCAGGCGTCCCCTTCCGCCTTTTCACTGAAGGGGATGGAGACGGTCAGCTCGGCGACCTCGTCCGCTTCGTTCATATAGAGGATCGTCCCTCTGACCTCGCCCGAGACGGTCGCCTCAGCGCCGCCCACCGACAACGCAAGCGGCATCGCGTCCACACGGAAAAGCACGATCTTTTTCACACCGAGTCCGACGTCCGCCACCTTATCCAGAGAGATGGTCCTCTCCCTTCTTTCCACCTTTTCGGTCACGACCTCCACTGCGAGGGTCTCCGCGCCCTCGATCGAGGCGACGCAGGACTTCTCCACCTCTCCGTTATACTCCAAGCCGACCTCCACGACGGCGGACAGCGTGATCTCGTCTCCCGAGATGCGCGCCTCGGCATCGGGGATAGAATACCTGACCTGTCCGCGCCCCGTCGGGGTGACTGCCTCTCCCTTGACGCGGCACTTAAAGTCCTTGAAGTAGTCCAACCCGCATAGGTGCCCCTGACGATCGAGATAGATCAGTCGATAGTTGACCTTGCCCGAGACCTCAGCCTCTCCCTCGAGGAGTTCGACCGAGACACCCTTCGCCTCTGCTTCGAGCGAGATCACCTTGGAGGCGCCGCCCCTCTCCGCCGTATCCACCGACGTCTCGACGAGGAGCTCGTCTCCGCATTTTTCATTCACAGCCAGCGACAATGCACCGTAAGAAATATCCATATCCGCCCTCCAAAAGTTTTATATTACAAGATACGCCGCCCGAAAAGAAAATAGAACTCCCGACTTTTGCAGTTTGGCATTGACTATATATGAAAAAAAATATATAATAATACATAAAGGAAACCGCTATGTGTAAGAAGATTTTCGTTTTTTCATTGATACTCATACTCGCTATCTCGATGCTGCTCCTTCCCGCCTGTGATAATAGGGAGGAGATAGCGCCTCTCGTAGCATATATGGACGGTGCGACGCTCACTTGGAACGCCTACGAAGGCGCTGCCGCCTACTCCGTCAAATGCACCCTCACGGACGGCACGGGATATGCACTCAAGGTCACAGAGACCTCTTATATCGCCCCCTACACCACCCCGGGCGACTACGCTTTCCTCGTCATCGCACTCGACAAGGACGGCTACGCGATCACCGCCTCCGAGACCGTCGTCTATCATCTCGGCACGGGCGAAGCCGCCGACGTCATCACGATCGGGAGCGCAAACGATCTGAAAGCGACTCTCGAGAGCTATGCTCTCACCTTCGGCAAGACCAAGGTGGAGTCCCCCCTCTACTACCGCCTGACCGCAGATATCGACCTGACGGGAGTGGACTTTACCCCCATCGGCACGAGCTCGAAGCCCTTTAAGAGCGTCTTTGACGGCGCGGGGCACACGATCAAGGGATTGAACTTCACAAAGTGCAATAACGACGGCAACATCGGTCTCTTCGGCTATACGAAAAATGCCGTCATCAAAAATCTGAACGTCGAGGGCTCCATCCTCTTTGACAAAAACTCCGTGACCAAGAAGGGCGAGCTCAACTGCAGTCTCCTGATCGGACACTCGGTATCCACTATAGTGGATAACTGCTCCGTTAAAGGCAATATCGAGATCCTGAAGGGGATCATCTCGACGGACAACTATATCCTATCCGTCGGCGGCATCGTCGGCAAGGCGGAGTCGGGCAGGATCTCAGGCGTCAGCTACACGGGCGATATCTCGGCGCAGTACGGCAGGACGTACGCGGGCGGTATCGTCGGGTTCGGACAGGGTGACGCCCCCGATCTCATGATCTTGAACGCAAAGTCGGTCGCGAACGTCAATGCCGTCGCGACCTCATACAACGTGGAGACCGGAACGAGCTATTCCTACGCGCGCGCCGGCGTCGTCGCGGGCAACCTCTCCTATGCGGGCAGGCTCGCCTCCATCCTCGCGATCGGCAGTGCGGCGGCGTCCACCACCAAGTCGGGCACCCCTGCGTCCAATCTGACCGCGGGCGTCTTCGGCAGGACAAAGACCGACACCTCCACCGTCAGCATCCCGATGTACAATATCTTCTACAGCGATACCATCGAGAAGGTCGTGGGGAGCGCCACGTCCCTCGGCAGTTTCGCAAACTACGTCTATCCTCTCTCCGAGGCGGAGATGCAGGACAAGGAGTCCTACGCCATCAGCGGCGGGAGATACGGACTGGACTTTGAAAACTATTGGGTCCTCCCCGCAAACGGCACGCCCGATCTCAAAGGGACGACGATGAAGGAGCAGCCCTCCCTCACCCTCACGGTGCACTCCGATATCGACGGGCACGCCTTCCACTACGACTTCCTCCTCGAGGACGTCATGGCGCCGACCTACTTCGACGTGACCGCGGGCGCGCTGATGCACTCCTTAGGCTATAATCTCGACGAACTCCTCGACTCTATCGGCACCGGCATCACCGCCGTCTATACCGACGACGAGATCGCTCAAGGCGTCTCCGTCAAAGTCTCGGCAGATGGCATCGAGGATCGCATCCTCACGACGACGAAGACATCGCTCCACTGCTACTTGCAGTACGGCGTGCATTCCAACTACGAGTCGCGCGAGGACGTCTATAGCGGATACAAGCTCATCAACGCCATCAATTCGTCAAACGTCGGCCTCTACGACTATACGACGGTAGATCACATCACGATAACCTTTCTGCCCGCAGGCGGCACGAAATAAGGAGGGAATATGAGCATAGCGGACGAGATATTTATAGAGAACGTCAAGGATATCCTCGCGAACGGCGTCAGCGACGCGGATATGGAAGTGCGTCCCCGCTGGGACGACGGCGCTCCCGCGCACACGATCAAGAAGTTCTGCGTAGTCAATCGCTACGACCTCTCGAAGGAGTTTCCCATCACGACCCTGCGCTACACCAATTTCCGCGCGGCGCTCGACGAGATCCTCTGGATCTGGCAGAAAAAGAGCAATAACGTCAACGAGCTGAACTCGCACATTTGGGACGCTTGGGCGGACGAAAACGGCTCGATCGGCAAGGCGTACGGCTATCAGCTCGGCGTCAAGCACCATTACAAGGAGGGAGACTTCGATCAGGTGGATCGCATCCTCTACGATCTCAAGAATAATCCCGCCTCCCGCCGCATCATGAGCAATATCTACGTTCACGCTGATCTCCACGAGATGGCACTCTACCCCTGCGCCTATTCGGTGACCTTCAACGTCTCGAACGGCAAACTGAACGCGATACTGAATCAGCGCTCTCAGGACTTCCTGACCGCGAATAACTGGAACGTCGTGCAGTACGCGCTCCTCGTGCATATGTTCGCGCAGGTCAGCGGACTCGAAGTCGGCGAATTCGTACACGTGATCGCGGACGCGCACATCTACGACAGGCACGTGGATATGATCAAAGAGGTCATCGCAAAAGAGCCCCTCCCCGCGCCCCGTCTCGTGATGGATAAGAGCATCAAGAATTTCTACGATTTCACGGTGGACAGCTTCTCCCTCGAAGGATACGAGTATCATAAACTCGGCAAGAAGATCCCGGTGGCGGTATAATGAAGGCGATCGCGGCAGTCAACAAAAAGGGATATATCGGCAAGGGCGGCGACCTGATGTACGACATTAAGGAGGATCTCGCCTTCTTTGCGCGCACCACCAAGGGGAAAGCCCTCGTGATGGGTCGAAAGACGCTCCTCTCTCTCCCCGACGGAGCCGGCTTAAAGGGACGCACGAATATCGTCCTCTCCCGCACGATGACCGAGGAGGAGGCTCTCTCGCGAAAGGTACGCGTCGCAAGGGACGTCAAGGGACTTTTTACCCTACTATCCGAGCTGAATATCGATCAAAACGACCTTTTCGTCATCGGTGGCGGCGAGATCTACTCTCTCCTCCTGCCCTACTGCGACACCCTCTATATCACACGCATCCTCTCGGATGAGATCGGCGAAGTCAAGTTCCCCGAGATCACCTCGGACTATTTCCTCACGGCGGGCGAAGTGCACTCCTCCGGCGACCTTGCCTACCGTTTCGACACCTATGTCAGACAGCGTTAGCGCCCGCGGCTATGCAAAGATAAATCTCTTTCTCCGCATCTCGGGCATAAAAAGCAATTACCACGAGATCGAGACGCTCATGCAGAGCATCGACCTCTACGACGAGATCACCCTTTCCAAGACAAACACCGACACCGTCACGAGCTCCTTTGCGGGGGACAATTCTCTCGTTGTCCTCGAAAAGCTGAAGGAGATTTTTTCTCTCGGCGGAATGGCTCTCTCTGTAAAAAAGAATATCCCGATCGGCGGAGGACTCGGCGGGAGCAGCGCGGATGCGGCAGCGGCGGCTGTCGCCTGTGCGAAGCTATGGGATCTCCCCCTCGAAAAGGTCAAAAGAAGGGTAGCGTCCCTCTACGGCGACCTCGCATTTCAGATGACCGCGGGCACCGCGATCGCGCGGGGAATGGGAGACGAATTGGAAACGCTCCCCGATCTCCCGCACTACGACGTACTCCTCGCCTTTCCGAAAAGCGGCGTATCTACGAAAGAGGCGTATCGCCTGTCCGACACCCTCCCCAAGGGGAGCGGAAACGCCCTGTCTCTCTATTGGGCGCTGATGCACGGCGACAAGGCGCAGTCATACTATCTGAACGATCTCCTTCCCCCTGCGATCCTATTGAACGACGAGATCTCCCCCTTTCTCGAGAGGATGCAGGACGACAGCGCTCTCCTCACGGGTATGACGGGGAGCGGGAGCACCCTCTTTTCGCTCTATAAGAGCATAGAGGATCTGGAGAGAAAGCGCTCGGAGCTTCCCTTCCCCACCCTCGTGAGCCGCACGATCTCCCCCTTTCTCGCGAAATAGGTCTAAAACGCTTTATTTATCGATAAAAGCATTCTATAATATAATCAACAATTTTTACGGAGTGGATTATGCCTAAGCAAGAACAATTCGTCAAAGAAATCACCGATATGAACGTCGACTTCGCGCGTTGGTACACCGACGTGATCTTGAAGACCGAGCTCGTGGACTACGGCCCCGTCAAGGGCACGATGATCATCCGTCCCTACGCCTATGCGATCTGGGAGAATATCCAGGCGGAGCTCAATACTCGTTTCAAGAAGACGGGGCACAAGAACGCCTATTTCCCGATGTTTATCCCCTACAGCTACCTCGTGAAAGAGGCGGAGCACGTCGAAGGCTTCGCACCCGAGGTCGCCCTCGTCACCCACGTCGGCAACGAGGAACTGCCCGAGAAACTCGTCGTGCGCCCCACCTCCGAGACCATCATCTGCGACAGCTACGCAAAGTGGGTCAAGAGCTGGCGTGATCTCCCCATCCTGATCAATCAGTGGGCGAACGTCGTCCGTTGGGAAAAGACCACCCGCCCCTTCCTCCGCACGTCGGAATTTTTGTGGCAGGAGGGTCACACCGTACACGAGACCCCCGAAGAGGCTCAGGAAGAGACCTTGAAGATGCTCGAGGTCTATCGTGAGTTTGCGGAGAACGTCCTCGCGATCCCCGTCCTCGTGGGCAGAAAGAGCGAAAAGGAAAAGTTCGCAGGCGCACAGGCGACCTACGGCATGGAAGCGATGATGCTGGACGGCAAGAGCCTGCAGGCGGGCACCAGCCACTATTTCGGCGACAATTTCAGCAAGGCTTTCGATATCAAGTACGCATCCAAGGAAGGCGATCTCAAGTACGTCTATCAGACGAGCTGGGGCACCTCGACCCGTATGATCGGCGCCCTCATCATGGCGCACGGCGACAACCGCGGTCTCGCCCTTCCCCCGAAGGTTGCGCCCGTACAGGCGATCATCATCCCCATCGCGGCGCATAAGGGCGGCGTGAACGAGAAGGCAGCCGAGATCAAGGAGACCCTCGAGAATGCGGGCGTCCGCGTCGAGGTGGACTATCGCGATCAGAGCACAGGCTGGAAATTCAATGAATGGGAGATGAAGGGCGTGCCCCTCCGCATCGAAGTTGGTCCGCGCGACATCGAGAACGGCGTCGTCACGGTCGCTCGCCGCGATGACTTCTCCAAGGCGCAGATCGAGATCGCATCCCTCGAAAAGGCGATCCCCGAGCTCCTCGACACGATACAGAAAAATATGCTCGAGAAGGCGCGCGCCTTCCGCGACAGCCATATCCTGACCGTCCAAGACATGGAGGGCTTGACCGCCGCCGTCAATAGCGGCAACTTCGCAAAGGCGATGTGGTGCGGCGAGCGTTCCTGCGAGGATAAGGTCAAGGAGCTGACCTCCGCCTCCACCCGCGTGATGCCCTTCGATCAGACTCCCGTCGGGACAAAGTGCGTCTGCTGTGGCAAGAACCTCCTCAAAGAGGACGGCACCACGGAGGGCAAGGTCATCTATTTCGCGAAAGCGTATTGATATAAAAGATCCTTTGGATAATCAAGAGAGAAGCGTAGGCGCTGTGCCTACGCTTCTCATTTTTTCTAACCATCAGTTCCGCCTATTTTGAGATATCGCCGTCCGTGCAGTGGATCGTGTATGCGCCTGTATTGGTATTCCACCAATTGGATTCCTTTGTTATCGAATTCCACCACGATTTCGTGCTTTTATATTCGATCGAGGTCAACGAGGAGCAATTATAGAACGCATGATCAGGGATAGCCGTCACGCTATTCGGGATCGTGACAGAGGTCAACGAGGAGCAATTGGAGAACGCAACACTCCCAATGCTCGTCACACTCGACGGGATCGTGATCGAGGTCAACGAGGAGCAACCGCAGAACGCATACTGCCCGACGCTTGTCACGCTATTCGGGATCGTGATCGAGGCCAACGAGGAGCAACCGTAGAACGCATATTGATATATATCTGTGACCCCATCGGGAAGGGTCAAATCCGTCTCCGATCCAACGTATCCGATCAAGGACACGCTATCTCCATCTGTATACAGGAGATATCCATCCTCATTCGTGCTGAGTTTACTGTCTCCCGCTGCCGTATACACATTCTTCGCATAATAGCCGACACAGCCGTAATCACTGCTCCCTTTCGTGACATTGAGCGAGGACTGATTGTATACTTCCACTAGCTTATAGCAAAACTTGAACGCATTCCGCTCGATGCTCGTCACGCTATTCGGGATCGTGATCGAGGTCAACGAGGAGCAACCGGAGAACGCATAATTCCCGATGCTCGTCACACTGGACGGGATCGTGATAGAGGCCAACGAGGAGCAATCGTCGAACGCAAAATTCCCGATGCTCGTCACGCTATTCGGAATCGTGATATAGGTCAACGAGGAGCAACCGGAGAATGCAGAAGACCCGATGCTCGTCACGCTATTCGGGATCGTGACAGTGATCAATGAGGAGCAACCGTAGAAAGCTCCATATAGAATATTCCCGTCGGTCACAGTGACAGAACGAAGCGAAGAGGGTATATAATATGTAGAATAATTCGAAGAGCTATAATACTGCTCTACGCCTGTGCCGCCCGTGTAACTCGACGTTCCGAAGATATAACCAAAGAGCGTAGAACTGCTTGCAGACGTAGCACTCTTACTACTGCCCACAAAGGGAATCGTCATCTCCTCGAGAGAAGTGCAACCACTAAATGCAGCAGACCCGATACTCGAAACGTAATCGGGAATGAATGCGGAAGAAATGCTCTTATCCTTCACGCCAGTAATAGTACAAGTCGATTCTGTTGACGTGAAAACATAGTTCGCCATCTCGGGCGCAATTCCCCACTTTGCCGTATAAGTCACGTCTTCTTCGGGCATATCAAAGGTGTAGGTCAGGCTATTGCCTTCACTGACCTTTTCCTCTCCTTTATACCAACCAAGCCATGTGTAGCCGGCGTTGGTGGATGCGGTCACTGTTATCTCTTCACCAACATTATATTTATCCGTGAGAGAGGTGATCGTGCCTGCCGACGAGTCATTGCGTTCAAGCGTCACCTTACACCACTTTGCCGTATAAGTCACGCTTTCTGCGGGCATATCAAAGGTGTAGGTCAGGCTATTGCCTTCACTGACCTTTTCCTCCCCCTTATACCAACCAAGCCAAGTGTAGCCCCGATTGGTTT
>CAMOTC010000045.1 GCA_946625545.1 uncultured Clostridia bacterium
TCTCTATCTCGAAGAGCCTATCGGTGCGACGATGCAGAATAACGGCACCGGCGTCTTTACCTCCGGCGCTTCCACGCTGGCGGGCGATCCCCTCAGTTACTTCTACTCGGATAACGGAGACTATCGCGTGGTGACCGAGGACGACGAATTGAAGCTCATCGAAGGCAGGACGCTCTATATCAATAACCTGCAGGGCACCATCAAGAGCGTTGACGTCGAGAAGACCGACACCATCGCCTCTATCAAGGATACGGCGGCGACCCTCTTCGGCGTGAATGCGGCGGACTATATGCTCCTCTACGAAGGAGACGACCTCAACGAGTCGGATACCGTAGAGTCAGCAGGCATCCCGGGTCGCTCGACCTTGGAGTTCGTGCCCATCGCGGGCGGGCTCAAGACCTTGACCCTCGTCCCGACCCTGAGCATCGAGGGTGCGACGGAGGTTGCCCCGGGCGTCTACTCCGCCATCCGAGAGGGCGACACCATCACCATCACCTACGCTTCGACGCAGAACAGCGGCTTCTCCGAGGCTATCTTCACCACGGCGTTCGACGAGGAATATCTGCATCTGACCGCTATTTCGGTGGATGAGACCTACTATACCATTCTCAACGATTACGGCATGGAGGTGGGTAACGACTACGTGCCGATGACCCTCGCCGAGTGGATCGCGGCGCACAACGCCGCTCTCGACGCGGGCGAGGAGCCCTATTCCGCTCGCTTGACCCTTTCCATGGCGTTCAAGGCTGCCCTCTTTGACGAGGCTGGCGTTCTGTCCAACCACTTCATCACCGTTACATACAGCGTGGTGAAGGACGTTCCCGCAGGTACGACCTTGAACTTCGGCTTTGATATGGCGCTCGACGGCATGTTTACCAACGCGTCGTACGACGACGATATCCTTCTCAACATCATTGACGCCGAGGGAAAGACCGTGGACGAGGAGATGGTCACCCTCGTCGTGAAGAACGTGACCGAAGTGACGATCCCCGAGGATCAGGTGCTCACCTTCCATCGTTCGGGCAATAACTATATCGTCGATCCTGCGGATATCGAGCTCACTTGGAATGAGCCCACTTTCGGCGCGCAAGAGGCGAACCCCTATATCGCGGACGGCGGCAAAGTCACTTATACCTTCTACGTTAAGAACGGCGACGAGTACGAGCCCATAGTCGGTGTACCGACCGCCGTCGGCGACTACTACGTCAAGGCGACCCTCACCGAGACGGACGCCTACCTCGGCTATGAGACCGACTACGTCGCGATCTCCGTCGCGCGTCTCCTCGTGGCGGTCCCCGATCTCAAGCTCTACGAGGGCGAGGATAGCGAGACCCCGACCTACGCCGAGCAAAAGCTCACGATCACGGCGGACGACGTCACCTACGGCGCCACCCTCACCCTGAAAGAGACGGTGGAGACGGTGGAGAGCGTCTACGGCTTTGCGAATCAGAACCTCTCCTACGTCTTCAGCAAGGATAACGGCGAGAGCTGGGACAACGTCTCGAACTTCTTCAACAGTCAGCCCATCCCCGTGGGCAGCTACAAACTGACGATCGCGCCGAAAGACAGCGCCTACGTCGCATTTGACGCGGATCCCGCCGTGGACGAGATCGTCGTCGAGATCACGATCGTGAAGGCGGTGGTCACCGCTCCGACCGAGACGACCGAGACCTATACCTATAACGGCACAGAGCAGACCTATCAATTCGCGACTCCGGGCGACTCCGCCCTCTATAACGTCGCGGGCGATACGATGACGAACGCGGGCAGCCAAACGGTGACCGTCACCCTCAAGGACGCTGCGAACTACAAGTGGGCAGACGACGAGGATCCGACCTTTACCTTCACCATCCTGAAGAAGGCGCTGACGATCAAGACCTATATCAACGGTCAGACCGAGGTCGCGCTGACCTACGGCGACGCGGCGCCCAATGAGAATGCTTTCACCTACGTGGTGGAGGGCATCGTCGCGGCGGAAGCGGACGACATCAATGCCGCGCTCCTGCCCCTCCTCGCGATCACTGCCGTCACCAACGACTACG
This sequence comes from uncultured Clostridia bacterium, assembly GCA_946625545.1. Classification (GTDB taxonomy): domain Bacteria; phylum Bacillota; class Clostridia; order Christensenellales; family CAG-1252; genus CAG-1252. The sequence goes on from CAMOTC010000045.1 coordinate 2,043, forward strand.
TGCAGTATGCGGGCGTGGGCGAGTACGAGTACACGACGGTCGCGGGGGACGAGAATTTCCCCTCGAACTACGAGATCGGCGCGGTGGAAAATGCCAAGATCGTCGTCGCTGCCAAGGCGCTGACCCTCTCGGCGGTCTATGAGGGCGGCACAGTGACCCTCAGCTACAGCGGCACCGTGAACGAGGACGAGATCACCGTCACCTACAGCGTGAAGGACGTCGATCTCGCGCAGAATATCTACACCGCAGTCGCTGCGGACGTCTCGGCTTCGCTCGTCGCGAAGGTCACTCCGAGCAGCGCGAACTACGCCGTGGCAGAGCTCACGCTCAAGGCGGTGCACGCGGTCACCTTCGAGGTCACCGAAGCTTTCACGGGCGCACAGGGCATGCCCGCCGCGCAGTACATCTTCGACGGCTGCAGCGCGACCGAGCCCGTCGAGCCCACCTATGACAAGTACCTCTTCCTCTACTGGACGCTGCTCTCTGCGGAGTACGACTTCTCCTCCGAGGTCACCGCGGACATCGTCCTCGTCGCCGTGTGGGTGAAGGATTCTTACACCTATCGCTTCTACGCCATGTACGCGGGTGCGGAGTACGCTCCCGAGAGCTATCGCTGTCTCGCCTGGAATGCGGGTGACGCCAAGTTTGAGCTCGCCCAGGAGAGCGCCGTGTACGAATTTGCGAGAGGGGAGGCGATCCCGATGAACGCCACGGTCGGCAACTTTATCGTGGATCACTGGGTCAAGGCGGTCAAGGTGGAGGACGAATACGTCTATACCACCGTGGAGACCTTCGAGTCCGCGGTCAGCACCGAGGTCGACGAGGACGCCTACTATATCGCCGTGATGACCCTCAATATCGGTATGGGTGACATCAACGGCGACGGCACGGTCTCCGCAGACGACGTCGTCATGATGAAGAAATTCCTCGTCGGAGTGAAGTACACCACCCTCAAGAGCGTCGCCGCCGTCTGGGCGAAGATCGGCGAGCCCGCCCCCGCGGCAGGCTACCTCTACGTCTTCCTCTGGGATGCGAACGGCGACGGCTATAAGGATACGAGAGACGTCATCGCAGCGCGTATGGCGCTCGCCACCGGCTACGAGTACGAGATCCGCTCGGACGTCACCGTGAACGGCACCTACTACTCGAACGAGATCGTCGTGACCGATGAGGACAGCGTCTTTGAAGGCAGGGGCGGCGTGCTCGTGGACGACGAGGAGAGCCTGCTCGCCGTGCTCAGCGCAGGAAAGAAGGCATTCGTGACGGCGGACATCACGATCACGGATGAGGAGAACCCCTCCGACGTGCGCCTCTATGACGTGGAGGAGGGCGACATCTATATCGATCTCGGCGGACATACGCTGACGGTGGGCAACTTCCAGCTCAAAGCAAAGCACGGCTCGGTCACGGTCAAGAACGGCTATCTCGGATTTAAATTCCCCGAGGGGCAGATCATTTTCGCCTCCGAGACCGGCGTGATCTTCGACGGCGTCAGACACGCCGTGACGGACTATGAATTCAGCACGACTCCGGAAGATACCAATGTGGCCATCGCCGCGGAGTAAGGAGCTTAACGTGAAAAGGTTTTTCGGCATTTTATTACTATGTATGATGCTCGTGACGGCATTTTGCGGCAGTATGACAATGGCTTTTGCAGAGCAGAACGACGTCAAACTCGAGCTCGAGACCAAGGAGACGGAGGATGGCGTCGATGTCGGCGTCTATTTGACGGAGAATGACGGCTTGATGGATCTCTATCTCCGCGTGGAGTACGATACCGAGGCGTTAGAGCTCGTCAGCCGTTCCTACGGCAAGGCGCTCGCCTCGCTCGCCCCGATGGATAACTTCATGGCGTATGAGGACGGCGACTATGAGCCTCCCTTCTGCGTGGAGTATGCGGACTATTCGTCGAATATCACCGATACGGGCATGCTCTTTTCCTTGCGTTTTCGCATCAAAGAGGACGCGAAGAACGGCAATCACTCGGTGAAGCTCATCGTCAGGCAGGTGGGCTATATCACGGGGGATGCGTCTGACCCCATCTATAACGAGAAGTACGGCGATCCTCTCGTGCTGACGGATGATTTCTCCTTCAGGACGGGTGGCGTGGTCGTCGCCGAGAAGATCATCGTGACCTCGGGCGGCGAGGTGGACTCGGTGCGTACACCCGAGCTCGCAGAGGAGAAAGGCGGGCTCAGCGAACTCATGATCGGACTGATCGTGGGCGGCGTGATGATCCTCGTCGGTGCACTCGTCGTGGCATATATCTTATATCGCAAAAAAAATGCGGAAAAAAACGCGTAGGAATAAAAACAATCGACAATCAACCGTGATATGGAGAATATTATGGAACAAACAGCAAAAAGGAAAAATCACTGGCTTATCAAGATAACGGCGATGCTCGCGGTGTGCGTGATGTTGCTCGTAGGGGTATCCCTCCTCTACTCGGCGCGCACGGCGGATGCGGCGGAACTGGCGGAGCAGACCATCACGGTCTCCGACGTCACGGTCAACCGCGGATTGGAGTTTGACGTCGATATCTCGATCGGCAATAACCAGCAGGGCATACAGGCGATCCGCTTGTTTGTGACCTTCGATCCCACCGCGATGACCCTCATCGGCGTCACGCCGAAGGACCCCGTGGAGAATGAGAACTGGACCTCGGAGTTCGAGGCGGCGGGCAAGGATGCTGACGGGACCTACAATAGCTACGGCGTCAAGCGCTTCGTGCTCGTGTGGGTGAACGGCGGCAAGTGGTACGGCGAAGGTACGATCGCGACGTTGCGCTTCAGCACCAAGAGCTCCGCGGAGGCGAAAAACTATAAGATCAACGTGACCGTGGATCCCAATAATACCTTGCTGAGCATCGGCGAGAAACGCGACCTCTCCGTCACGGGCGGCAACGTGACCTTGCTTCCCGGCGCAAAGAGCGTGCTCCTGTATGCGTACGACCCGCAGGACAGCAAGACGCTGATCACTTACGCCTATACGGAGAGCAACGACGACGAGGCCGACGTGACGCCCCAGGCAGCCCTCGACGAGGACAGAGGCGGCATCCCTCCGACGAGAGCAGCCACGCCCGTGGACAGCGAGAACAAGAAGTACACCTATACTTTCCGCGGTTGGGAGGCGGTGAAGACCGGAGATCACGCCGAGTATAAGCCCACGTATATCGCTACGCCCGTTGATTACGAGATCACCTTCAAGACGGGATTTCAGGAGGATGCGGAGAGCGCGATCAGCTATACCGGAGCGCATACCTCCGAGGAAAAGGTGACCTTGCCCTATGCAAAGATCATCGATTACGACGCTGCGATCCCCGAGAAATTCGACGACTTCTACAGCTTCGTCGGCTGGTATCAGGACGAAGCGTGCACCCAGCTCGTGGACTTCGCGGTCATGCCCAACAGCAATAAGACGGTGTACGGCTACTATAAGCTCAACGATGACAGCGTAGACGCGCCCGACGTCACGACGACGGAGCTCACCGTCGAGACCTCCTTCGAGAGAGAGGGAGGCGACGACTACGTCCTCGCGACGGTCTACGTCACGAAGAATTTCGGCATCAATTCTCTCCTCTTCGCGCCCACCTTTGACGACACGAAGCTGGAGTTCGTCGGCTTCCTCTACGAGTCGGACAGTCCCTTCTTCACGACGCTCGGCGCGGTCTTTCCCCGGATCAACGCCGCTATCGAAGATGGCGCGAACGTCACGAACGCATGGCAGACCATCGACCCGGAGGAGAGCATCGAGGGGAAGTATTTCCTCTTCTTGAACGAGAATGACAACACTTCTCTGAAAGAGAACTACAACGTTTACGAGACGGGCAAACTCATCACCTTGAAGTTCAAGGTCAAGCTCGCTGCGGCGACAAATAGCGACGTCAGCATTGCTATCGTCAAGAATAGCGACGTCAAGTGGGGCGTGACTCGCTACGACGCGAAAGGGTACTGCCATTACGCCAATGCGAAGGTCGTCGGCTCTGAGGTAAAGGTCGTGCGCGTCGAAAAGCCGACGGCGTACAGCGATCACGAGAGCTATACCTACGATCCCATCGCAGGCAAGGTAGTCTATGCCTTTGAGACTGCGGGCGGCGCAGACTATTACACGCTCACCGGGCACGAGGCGACCGTAACGGGCAATAACTATATCGCGACCGCTACCTTGACAGAGGTTGAGGATACCCTCGTCACTTGGGAGGATGGCAGCATCGCTCCGCTCGGATTTTTATACGACGTCCTGCCTTTTGAGGTGACGAAGCCCGTGGCGAAGGATCGCAGCTATACTTACAACGGCAAACTGCAATACTTCGAGTTTACCACAGCCTCCACCGTACACAGCGCCTACTACACGATCGCGAATGATAAAAAGACCGATGCGGGCAGCTATACCGTGACCGCTACTCTTGACGATACCGTTAACTTCGTGTGGGTAGGAGGTACGACGGGTGTGGAGAAGTACACCTTCACGATCGACAGGATCAAGGTGAAGGCGCCGACCGCGTACACCGCGCTCGAGAAGACCTACACCTTCGACCCCGGCGACATGGTGCCCGATGCGTATATTATCAACGGCAACCCCATCACCTACGAGTTCAAAGCGGAGGAGGATAGCGACCCCGAAGCGCATTACACCGTGACGAATAACGTCAAGACCAATGTCGGCAACTACACCGTGACAGTCTCGCTCAAAGACAAGGCAAATACCGAGTGGGACGACGGCGACGACCAGACGCAGGACATCGCGGACAAGGGGTACCCTTTCGTGATCGGAAAGTATCTGATCGCTACGCCGAGCGTCGACTCCAAGGCGTATAACGGCGAACTGCAGACCGCGAGCGTCACCCTCCCGACGAACGCTCCCTTCAGCGTGACGGAGAACGATGGCGGCGTAGCTCTCGGCAACTATGACGTCGTCTTTACCATCGGCGACGACTATTACGCCAACTATGGGTGGAAAGATAGCGACGGTAAGAGCGTGACCTCCACCTTCCATATCGCGGAGGATGCCAACGCCTGGACGGTGGATCCCTACGCAAACGGCAAGACCTACGACGGCACCACGGTGACCGTCGGCGCGAGCGCGAAGTACGGCACGGTGGTGATCCGTTATCGCGCGCAGAGCGGCACCGATGCCGATTATTATATCCCCACCGCAGAAAACCCCGCTCCCGTAAATGCGGGCGCCTATCTTGCGAAGTTTACCGTCGCGGGCACGGCGTCCTACGATCCCATCGAGAAGGTCGTCCCCTTCGTGATCTCCAAGGTGCGCCTCAATAAGCCCGAAGCATACACGGCGGAGGAGAAGACCTATACATACACGGGCTCTCCCATCACCTACGTCTTCAAACAGGCGGGCAACGCCGAGATGTACGATATCACCGGCAACGTGCAGACCGATGCAAACGCGTCAGGCTACCCCGTGAAGGTTTCTCTAAAGGACAAAGATAACTATACGTGGAAAGGTGCGACCCTCGCAGAGGACAGCACGAACGATCTCACCTACTACTTCGTGATCGACAAGGCGCAGATCGCGATCCCCGTGGCGGCGGCGAAGACCTACGTTTATAACGGTTCCGAGCAGACCTTCGAGTTTACCGTCGTGGAGTATTCCGACAGATACACGATCACCGGCAATAAGCAGACCGCTGCGGGCGCTCATACCGTGACTGCGAGCATCGCCGATAAGTCAAATTACGAGTGGACGGATCACACCACCGACGATAAGACCTACGACTTCGAGATCAGGTACGCCTCTCTCTCCGCTTCGACGGATACGGGAGAGAAGGACTACACGATGACGCTCTCGGCGCAGGGCGGATTTGCCGCGAATAGCATTTTCAATCTTTTCAAGGCGGATCCCATCGTCCCCGATCTCCTCGCCGAGATCGCAGGAAAGGTCAAGCACGGTGCTTCCGGACTCACCGATGCGGCGGCGGCACAACTCGTACAGGATAAGTGCTTCGTGGCATCTCTCGTGCCGAACGTCACCCCCGCGGTAGGCGTCGGAGAATACACGATCACCGTTCTCCTCCCCGTAGAGAGGACGAACGTCGTCGTGCTCCGCTTTGTGGGAGACGCGGTGGAGGTCTATGCCGTACAGCAGAGCGGCAAGAATATCACCTTTACCTCGGACGGCGTCTATAACTACGTGATCCTCGCAGATCACGACTACATCGAGCGTCCTCTCCCCGCTTACCTCGTGAGCGAGGCGGACTGCGAGCATCCTGCGGTTTACTATAAGAGCTGCGCTTGCGGCGTGATGACGGAGGAGACCTTTGAATTCGGCACTGCCCTCGGTCACGACTATGACTTTGACGCGATCACTTGGACCTGGAGCGCAGATCACCTCTCCGCTACTGCAAAGGTGGTGTGCCGTAACGACGCGACGCACGTACTCTTCTTCTCGGAGAGCGACGTGACCGTCGAGACCGTCGGAGAGCCCATCCCCCCTGCGGTGGATCGCAACGGAAGGATCGAGCGCAGAGCGCACTTTGTCTATGAAAACGTGACCTATTACAGCGATATCGACGTCGAGATCATTCCTTCCGGTCACATCTTCAGCGAGGGACCGCAATGGGACGAGGAGATCCCCAAGGCGACCTTTATCTGCGACTGCGGCGAGGTCATCTTGACTCCCGACGTGACGATCACTCTGAGCGAACCGAGCTCTCCCACCTATACTGCGGAGGTCACCTTCCGCGGTGTGAAATATACCCATGAATATCCGCGTCCCTTCGTCCTCTTTGACTTTGTCGACGGGACGCACGAGGTCAGCGTCCTGATGCTCCCCGGTGAAAAGGTGAAGTTTATCGACGAGACCGGACACGCGAGAAGCGGCTATATCTTTGTCGGCTGGCGCGACGAGGCGGGCACCTTGATCGTAGGCGACTATGACGGATATCAGATCGGCTATAAGCCCCTCTCCTTCACGGCGGAGTGGAAGAGACTGACCGATATCACTATCACCGTCACCGATACCGACGGCACTCCCCTTGAGGGCGCGACGGTAACGCTGTATGAGAACGATGATCCCAAGTACGAAGCGGGCGTCGGCGGCGTGAACGTCCTCGTGCCGAACTACACCTTTGATACGTCGGCAAGCGGCGAGGTCGCCGTCCCGAGCATTCCGTACGGCAACTACAGGCTCGTCGTCACCTATCCCTACACCGATGGCGTGGATATCGTGCGCAGCACTTATATCGACGTCGTGGAGCCCGCGGGACAAGAGGGCGAAGGCTTGAACTTCACCATCGTCCTGCCCAAGACGAAGTTTAATACCGTCGTCGAGGGTATCGGTTCCGCAGAAGGACTCGACGGAGCGATCTCCGAGGAGGAGAAGAGCGGGATCTCCGACGGCACCGCGACCGACACCGTCAACGAGATCATCATCACGCAGAAGCGTGCCGTGATCAGCGACGTCGACGACGAGAAGAGAAATCAGATCATCGGCGAGATGCGTCAAAACAGCAAGTACGCGACCTCGACCCTCGTGGATTTCTACGACATCACGTTGTGGAAGACTATGACGATCAGAAATTCGTCGGGCGAGCAGTATACCGTCAACGAGCAGCTCTCGACCTCTCTCTCCTATCAGACCAATATCTTCCCGATCTCTGCCGCGCTGAGAGAGCAGATCATCGCGGTGAACGGCACCGAGGATAATATCTTTGTGTACAAGAGACACGAGTATCCTGGCGGCGTCGTAGTGATCTACGACATCCCGAAGTTCGACGAGGCGGAAGGGGCGAACGCGGAGACCGAGTGCTTCTATATCAAGGAAGTCGCGGGACAGAAATACATCGCGATCCGTCAGAAGGAGTATAGCGTACTCGCCTTCGGCGTATCCTCCGAGCCTGTCCTCATTATGAATAAGATCACTTCGCTCACGATCTCCGACAGGGTCTACGGCGATACCAAGCCCTTCGATCCCGTCGCGCGCGCGATATATATGGAAGAGAACGTGGTATTTACCTATTCCACCGCCGAGGACGGCGAGTTCTCCTCCGTTAAGCCTGTGAATGCGGGCGTCTACTACCTGCGCGCATACATTCCGCCGAAGGACGGCTACGCCGCAGCGGAAAAGATCATTCGCTTCGAGATCAAGAAGAAGGAGATCGCGAGACCTGCCGCGGATACGACTGAGTTTACCTATAACGGCACGGCGCAGACCTATACCATCGCTCCGAGCTCGGCGTACACGGTGGAGAATAACGTGCAGACCAACGCAGGAAAGCACGACGTCATCGTCTCCCTGACCGATCCCGATAATACCGTGTGGGACAGCGGTCTCGACGGCGACCTCAGCTATGACTTCGTGATCGGCAAGAAGAAGCTCACCGATATCGGCGATATCACCTTTGAGGATAAGAGCTTCTGGTTCAATGGGAAAAAGCACTCCATCACGATCAGCGGAGAGCTCCCCGAGGGGGTCGAGGTCTCCTATATCGGTAACGACGAGTCCGATCTCGGTAAGTTCACCGTTACCGCGGTCTTTATCTCGGTGAACCAGAACTACGACGTATCCGATCCGATGACGGCGGTCATGCATATCCGTCTGAATTGGATCCCGATCTTGATCCTGATCTTGATCGCGTTCGGTATCTTCGTTGCTGCGATAGTGATCGTCGAGAAAATGCTGAAGAAAGAGAAAGAAGGACAATCGCCGCCACCGAGTGACGGCGGCGGAGAAGCCCCGCAGGAAGCGTCGGACGCACAGGAGAGCGCAGGCGAGGAGGGATCGAACAATGACTGAGTTTAGTGTTATGTATATTGTATCAGCCGGAATCGGCGCCTTGATCGCTATTTACGTGATCCTCGCCGTACTCATCGCGCTCGGCGTCTATGCGCTCGTGCGTCTCGTGACCCTCGCCAAGATGAAGAGAAAGGCGGCGGAGCCTAAGGACTGCGCGAACTGCCCGCAACTCAAGGAAAAGGACGACAAGATCGCAGATCAGGATCGCGCCCTCGAGGAGAATGTCCGCACGATCCGTGAGAAAGACGAGGAGATCGTCCGCTTGAACGAGCGCATTCGCGAGCTCGAGGCGAGACCCGCCGAGGTGGTGGTCGTTCCCGCAGAGACCCGTACGCTGTCCGATAGTTTGGCTGCGGCGACGGCGGCGCACGGCACGAGTATCACCAAGAAGTCCATCATCGCTTACCTCTCCGGGAAGTACGGTGACGGCGTGGAGATCAACGGCAGGGCAAATCGCACCCCGAATGGCAAGCTCCTGATGTCGGATAATCACTTCGCATTTTCTCCCGACGGCAAGCGTGTGTGCTTCGTCTACGTCTATGAGACGGACAATGGCAACGTGCTCTCCTTGGTCAAGCTCGACGAGCCCTACGTGAAGGGGTTGATCCCTGCTCACCCCGACGTCAAGCGCAGCGCTTTCCCGAAGAATAAGGAGAAGGACTGGTACAGCGTCGTCGCGGACGAGACCTTTACAGAGGCGACCTATTATCCCGTACTCGATCACGCGATCGCGTTGATCCGCGGTATGGCGGCGGAGAGCGTCATTCCCGAGCCCGAAGTCTCCCTCAGTGAGTCCCTTGCGGCGGCGAAGGAGACGGGCGCCGTGGGCGTCGTCACCAAGAAGT
>CAMOTC010000046.1 GCA_946625545.1 uncultured Clostridia bacterium
GTCACGAGTTCGATGCGATCCGCAAACTGCGCTCCGGTCTCCGTCCTCTCGTCGGTCAGATAGACGCCTGCCGCGAGGTTCTTGATCTCCACGGACACGTTCTCGTAGCTGTAGGTGCCGAGCGTCTCGCCCTCGCTCCTATCCGCGATGATCACAAATTCAAAGGTACCCGCAGACAGCTCGCTGTAATTCTCAATGATCTGATTGTCGTTCTTCACGTCCATCGCGACGACCTCGTACTTGGGCTGAGGATCCGCCTCGCCCACCGTCTTGGTCCCCGAGAGCAGCTTGATCGAGAAACTCACGGGTTCGACGTCAAAGCCGTCGGAGGAGAAGGTCACGCTATAGTTATTATTCGCCGCCGTCATGCCGATATCGTCAGGCTCGTAGCTATCCGGCGCGAGACCGTTCAGGCGGTAGTAAGAGATCTTGAGCTCTTTGGAGATGCAGTCCGAGATCTCCAGATCCGTGCCCTCTTCGGGGAGCTGGAAGAAGGAGAGATCCACACCCTTGCCTGCCTTGATCGTGTAACGGAAGGTCACGGTAGAGTCGCCGTAGTAGTACTTGTCGGGATAGTCAAATCCGTTACGCGTGACCACTGCGGGAGTGAAGGTCCCTTCCTGATCGAAGTATCCGATCTCCGCTCTCACGGTGACAGCCACAGGATTGATGGTCAGGGTGCCTGCCTCGCTGATAATATTGTAGTTCTCCGCGATCCTCTCGCTCGTCGTATCGGAGAGAGAGAAGGACGCCTCGACCCTATAGATACCCACCGACGCCTTGCCGCCGATGACGGTGTAGTCCTTCGCCACGACCTTGACTTTCTTTTTATCCGCCGCGATCAAGTTGTACGCCTCGTTGGCGTCAAACTCGTAGGTAAAGGCAGAGCTATCCACCTGCGAACCGTTATAGTTACGGGTCAGGTTCGTGACCTTGATCTTGAGATCGCGCTTGCGGATCACGATCATATTCTGCGCGTTGCTCGTATGGACGTCGGAGATATTCGCATTCGTATTCGCGACCACGAACTTCGCGGTATATTCGCCCACGCTCAAGACTCCCTTCAAAGAAGCGTCCAGAGAGAGGGAGATGCCGAGATCCGCGAGAGTCACGTCCGCCTTCTCGGGGGCATTCACAGCTTTCCAGTTAGACGCCCAGTAGAGATCCGACAGCGAGATACCGCCGCCCTCCACCGAGGCACCGTAATTGATGGTGTTGATCTGCGTACCGTAAGCCACCTGCGTCTTTACAGGCTTCACGCGGATCGCGACTGCCGTGATCGTGAAGTAATAGGGCGCTCCCGACTGCGTGACAAAGGTGTAGCGAGAGGTGATATCCGCTCCCGCGCTATCCTTGACGGCGTACTCCAGCTTGTAACTGCCGACCGCCTCGCCCTGCGCCCTCGAGACGACGAGCTTCGCGCCCGCTTCCACAAAGGATTCGCCATAGGCGAGCGACGCGGTGGGTTTATCCGCCCTGACGCCGAAGCGCTTGGTATTGCTCTCCGCATACGCGGTCACGGTGATCTCCTTTTTCGTGACGAGCAAAGCTCCTGCCTTTTCGAGCACTGCGAGGCTCTTGCCGTTCACGATGCGATAGCCGCTGTGGGGGGTCACGGTGTAGTTTTTATTCTCCGCAGAGAAGAGACAGGTGAGGGAATACCTCGTCGTCTCGGTATTCGGCAGGAGCGCATTACCGCCATTATATACGACCCGGCTGAAGATCAAGGGCGTTTCGCTGTCATACGCACAACGCTCCACGAGAGCATTCCCCTTGTCGTACGCGAGGTACTTGGGGGTATGCGTCGCTTCGCCATAGACCATCGTATCGTCGGTGGTGAACTGGATGGTGAGGAGGGACGGCGTCACGATATAGTAGGCTTCGAGACCCGACTGCAGTCTGACTTCGTAGTTCGGGAAGGAGAAGCTGTTATCCACGATGATACGATAGTTACCGACGTCATAGCGATCCGCATTCTCTCTCGTCACGAGCTTAGTGGCGCTCGCGTTGAAGGCGGCCTTATCACACTCCATCAGTTGGGTGGGATCGACGGGCTCGGGCTTCAAGTCGGGAGCGTTCTCATCGAATTGGTCGAGATACTCCACCGTCTTGGAGTTGATCGTTAGCTCCAAGGTGCGGCGGTTGATATTCGCGCGAATGATCACGCCGTCCGAAGTGATCGAACCCGAGTCAAAGACGTAGTCACGATAGAGGTGCGCGTAGACAGCTTCCTCTTCCGGAGTCAGCGCCGTCGCCGGTGCATTATAGGTGAGAGAGCCCTCGCCCGAAACGTACACCGTCTTGCCCTGTCCGGCATTTACGTCTGCAAAGGTAAACTTCAATCCTTCCGCGCTGATGTAGTTTTTATCCGTCGATCCTTCGATAAATCCTTCGAGGATGATGTCGAGACTGCCGTCTTGCTTGGTCTTTGCCTCGGCATCCGGCGTGCCGTCATAGGTCTTGTCGAGGATCGTGACGGACTTAAATGTCAAGACCGCAGGTCTGATCTTCAAGCCGCCGAGCGCGTCGCAGATCTTACGCTTATTCGCGCCCTCTCCCTTTGTTACGATAAAGGATACGCGATAGCTACCTGCGTGATAGGGCTTGCCGTTCACGGGTTTGGGAGTGTCCTCGAGGTTCTCATAGTAGTACTCCACGGTATAGCCGCGGGCTATGAGAGCCGTCTCCAAGTCACCGTAAGCGGTGTACTCCGTCGCACCCGCCTTGTAGTCCGTCGTCTCCCACATCATCTCGATATACTCGATCGCGACGCGGAGGGTGATGTTGTAATTGTCGGAAACGCTCAGCGAGTAGGTGTGCGCATCGGGATTCTCCGCGATCACTGCGCCGTCGGGAGTCAGACCGGTCAGGAGGAAATTCCTGCCGATATCCTTGACAGTGACCTCGATCTTGCCATCCTTCACATCGGAAGCGAAGGTCACGCCCACGTTGTTAAAGCTCGGGAGATCGCGCGCGTTTGTCTTTAAGATGCTGTCATCCACGCCGACGTACTCGACGGTGAGGAGGTAGCGGAGCGCGAACTCCGCGGAGATCGCCGAATCCGACGTGATCGTATATTTGTCCGCAAGATCGTCGATCAGCGAATTTCCTTCCTTATCCTTCCAGTCGCGGAGGGCGTAATTTCCACTCTCTCTCGCAGTGAAGGAGATCTCATCGCCAAAGGTGACCTCGATCGCGCCTTCGCCATACACGTTCACGACGAGAGCATGACTTTCCTCCCGGATAAGGGAGCCCGCCTGATAGACGACGAGCACGAGATCGCTGACCTCCGCCTCGTCATCGACGGAGAGCAAGCTCGCCGTTTCGATCGTCGCATCGCGGAAAGCGAGGGCGAGGCGAGTCGCCGAGCCGCCTGCCTCGATGGTCAAGTAAGAGTCGGAGATCGTGCCGCCGACAACAGTGACGGTGTGTCCTCCGCCGAGGAGAGTACCCGCAAAGGTCAATCCGCAAAGGGGATCGCCCCCTTCCACGATGATCTCTTGGGTCCCGTCCAGCGTAATATCCGCCGTGATACGGATCTCCGCACCCTTCAGGAGCGTCCTCCCCGAGGCGTCCTCGGCGAGCGCCGCCGCCTTGATAAAGTCGATAAACTCATCGGCGCTGTCGATCTCTTTTGCCGCAAAGTATGCGACCTGCTCCGTAATGCTGAGGTCGTCTCTGCCGCCGTAATAGTAGTAGTCATTCTCCTCGCCGACATAGCTTATCTCGTAGTCGTTCTCACTGTCAAAGCTCGCACGGATCGCGGCGTCCGTTTCGGGCGACTCGTCAAAGACGAATGCCGCACGCGGCGCGTACAGATAGGCGTAGTAGCCCGAGATCGTCCCGATGACCGTCTTTCTCGTGCGATCCTCGGTCACGATCCACGCCGTCGTCGCCGTGTCCCGCATCTCGGCTATATAGGCGGGGAGAGTCATACCGTTCTCCGAGAGGAAGACTACGACGTTATACAGCTTGAGTCCTGCGGAAGCGATGCCGTAGGCGCCCTTATGCAGATAGATCGCGCCGTTCTTGATCCTGCCGCCATTTTCTGACGTCACAGAGAATACAACGTCCGTAGAAGCAGTGGCGGAAGCCTTGACGTCGAGATAGTGTCCCGCGAGGTCGAGGGTGATCGCATTGAACTTGATGGGCACCAAATTTCTCTTGATCTCGATATCGGCGCCGACGGTGATCACGCTGTTCTCCGCGAGGTTGCCCGCCGACGTCGCATAGCCGAGATAGACGAGTTCGTCCTGATGATAGATGGTGTCGATGCTCTTGAGAGCGATCTTAACGCCGCTCGCCGTCGCAGGAGAGGTATAGAGACCCGAGCTGTAGTTGCCCGGGAAGACGACGTTCCCCTCGTGATCGTAGAGGGCGACGAACTTGCCCGCGAGAGCGGAGATATGGAAGATCACGCGGGTGCCCTGCGCACTCTCCGAATCGGAGAATGAGACGTCCACGATGGTCTCGTCCACACGCATCTCGTTCACACCGACGAGATCGCCCGTCTTGACTGCGACGTCACTGCCCTTCGTCAAAAGCCAGCTGTTCTTGATGACGCCGCCATTGGAGAGAGTCAGTCCTGCGCCGCCCGCGAAGGTATCCGTTCCCTCCGCGATCACGACGATGCCCTGCATCAAGCCGAGGTTCTCCTCCACGAGGGTGGGGGTCCCGACAAAGGTCGCGCCCGCGCCGAAGTCAAAGATCAGATCTCTGATCTCGCCGTTCACGCGATAGAGGAAGGGTTCGACGGCAAAGGTAGCCTCTTCGCCATAATTGGCGTAGCTGATCACAGACTTACTGCCGCCGAAGATATTGCCCTTGAATTCGTGCGTCGCATCGCCGATTCTCTCGACGCGCTGGGTGAGCGTAAAGCCGTTGTCCTGCACGTAGAAGGTCACGCCCGCAAACTCAAAGCCGCTCTTTACCGCCTTGGACAGACGCACGAGGTCGTCGGTGCAGGTAAAGGTGCGGTTGATATAGTTCAGATAATAGGCGTTCCCCTTGCTCTTCGGGAGGGAGAGCGTCGTATTGATCCTCCTCGCCGCGACGATCTCCTCGCCGAGGTCGGTGTACCAACCCGCGAAGACCTGCGTCTCGCCGTCCGCCGCGCTCACCTTGATACCTTGATCGAAAGTGTACGTGACGGGACCGTTCTTATACAGGACGGAATGCTTGCTCTCCGCGCTCGTGAGCGCAGTATAGAGCGCCTTATTCTCCGTCACGACCCACACGCCCGAAGCGGTCACCTGATCCCCGAGGAGGAAGGTGTCGGCGTCGGTGAGAATGAGGACGTCACGCAGCTCGAGCTCGTCATCCGAGCCGAAGAGATCGGAGTCGCTCGCCCTGAGATCCAGAGTCAAGGACTCAATGACGCCGCCGAAGTGCTCAAAGAGCGCTCCCGAGGCGGTCTCCGCCTGAATGGTGTAGCCGCCGCCGAGGATCGTCCCGCGGAAAGTCGTACTCTTAAAGAGGGTCTCGCCTGCCGTGAGATCCGCCGCGACGGTAAAGACTTCGTTCTCGCCCGTATAGCCGAGATCGGTGACGTCGCTGAGGACCTGCAGTTTATAATCGGTGTCGAGGGTCTTACTGATAAATTCAGCGGTATAGACGCCCGACTTCGCCGCCGTGTCAAAGAGGGGATCGGCGGAGAAGATCTCGTGATCCTCGGTGTAACCGATAAAGATAATGTCGCCGCCCGCATCGGCGGTAAAGGTCAGCGCCTCGCCGCCCTGGGTAAGGGTGCCGACGCCGTTGATCTTGATCGTAGGATAGCTACTCTCGACCTCCTCTCTCGTCACGAGCCAGAGGTTCTCCGACGTGCCGTTCTCGGTGAGGACGAAGTACTTGCCCCCTTCGAGGCTCGCCCCCTTCTCGAGATAGACCGCGACGTTAGCGATATTGCCGTTATTTGCCTTTACGAGAGAGGCGCCCGTCTCCGCCTTGGTAAATCTGTAGCCGACCTTCTCGATCGTGCCGTTATTCTCTTTGACAAGACCGTTCTCGACAGTCGCGTTCCCGACCGTGACGACGTGATGCGCGCCGTTCAAGGTGACGCCGCTCGGCAAAGTAAAGGAGGGGAAGGCTCTCTCGGGAAGAGTGAAGTCATCGGTCAAAGTAAAGGTTGCGTTTTCGAGAGCATATTCGCCGTCGTTCATCGCGAGAGCGAAAGCATAGAGCTCACTGCCGCTACCCATCTCCGACCTCGCGAGGAAGCGCACTCTGACGTCCTCGATGACGCGGGAGACGACTTTTTCGGATACGATGTCGTAGGTCAAGTAGGTGACGTAGCTCTTAGCGTCTTCCGTCGAGTACACGACGTTATCCATCGCCGCGCCGCTTCCCGCAGGAGCGGAGCCATCCGCGAGGATATTTGCAAAGAAGGCGACTTTATCCTTGAGATCGGTGATCTCGGCGGTAAAGGCTATCTTGCCCGCGGTGACGTCCGCCGCAGTCGGGCAGGAGATGGCCCTATCCGTGATCATACTGTTCACGTGATCGGCGTCAGAAACGTTCGCCGCCCTATCCGAGTAGATCCACACGTTATATACTTTGTCGTCGTCCTTCGCCTTGGCGTAGCCGACCGCGCTGTCGCTACCGACAAAGTCCTCTCCCACGATCTTTACGAAGGAGGTATGCAAGGCGTTGACGTTGTTGCCGACGAGTCCGCCGCTACGCGCGTTGCCCTCGTACGTCGCGCCCGCGATCTCTACATAGATGCGATAGACGTTGCCGAGGTTGATACCCGCGAGGGTGCCGGAGTAGGCGATCATTCTGCCGTCCGCCTCGAGCGCACCCATATTCACGAGTTCGATGGCGGAGATGGTCTTATAGTTCTCACCGACGAGCATACCTGCGTAGGCAGTCGCCGCATTCAAAGCGCCGACGTAGCCCGTCTCGCCCACCGTGACAGTCACGTTCTCGATCACGCCGTCATTCGCGCCCACGAGTCCGCCCGCGATAGCGGTATTGATGCTCTCGCCTTCCGCCGCCGCAGGCTCGGAGACAGAGGGGCTCACCGTAGTAAGTGCGCCGCTCAAGTTCAAGGTCACGTTCTCGATGGTGCGATAGGACGCCGCCGCAAAGCTGCCAACAGTCTGTCCGACGAGGGTCGCGCCCTCCTCGACGTCGATGGTGACGTCGGTGATCGTGCCGTAGTTCACGGCGACGAGGATCGCGCTCTTTTCGGAGATGGCGGAGCCGTAGTTACCGGTCTTCACCACGACCTTGAGATCGCGGATCACGCCGGTCGAGCCGGTATAGCCGAAGAGTGCCGTATAGTACTCGCCCACGAGCGCGCCGTCCTCCAAAGTGATCGTCTTATGATTTCCGTCAAAGACGTTATTAAAGGGATACTCCTCAGTGCCGATCAGCGCGGCGAGATCTCCCGCCTTGATCGTGATGTCCTTTTTCAGAGTAAAGACGATGGTGCTACCCGACAAGCCGCCGCTGACCGAGGCAGCCATATCGCTGAGGTCGGCGACGGAGTTGATCTCGGTATTGACAAAGATCACCATCACGTGCTTATTCTGAATGGTGGCGAGGGGGAGGAAGGTATTGCCGTTCTCGCCGATATTACCCGTCTTCTCGTCCACTTCGACGGAGGCCGCGGTGTACCAGCCGTCGAGGTCGGTGCCGCTATTCTCGGTGACGTTGGTAAAGATGATCCTCTTCGTGAAGAGGTCGATCGCCGCCTTGACCTTGCCGTTGCCCTTGATATTCAAGCAGTTCATGGTCTTTGCGCCTTCGCCCGCGCCGTCCACGTTGCGGTTCAAGGTGACCTGCCACACGTTCAGTGCGATGACGCTGTCGAGATAGCCCGCCGTGCCGCCGCGATAGTCCTTCGCGATGACCTCGCCGTAGAGGAAGAGGACGTTGTGATTCATACCCGCCTTGGAGTAGCCGACCATACCGCCCGCTCTCGTCATGCCTGCGTCCTTCGCCTCCGAGCTGACTACACCGGAGTCGGTCAGATAGACGATCAAATAGTTGATATTGCCTTCATTATTATTGCCTACCGCGCCGCCCGCGTTGGTATATGCGGAGGAGCCTGCCGCCGCGTGCGAGACAGCGGTGACCGTGCCGTAGATAAAGACGTTCGCCTCGGCGCCCTTCTCCGTCTTTGCGATGCGGTTGTCTCCCACGGGGAGGAGAGCCGTCCAGTTGCTGAAGTCGGTCGCGCCCTCGATCGTGCCGTAGTTGACGCCTGCGATCGCGCCCGCATTCACGACGTTTCTGCGCGTGGTCTCGGCGATGACTGTGCCGCCCTCGCGGACAAATGCCAAGCAGTCGGATACCGTGCCGCGGTTCTCACCCACGATGCCGCCGACGGTATAGCCGGTGACGACGGCGCCCGACATGATATCCACGTAGCTGCGCTTGATCGTGCCATAGTTCATGCAAGCGATGGTGCCGTAGATATTATCCAAGGTACCCACCGCCTTGCCCACCTTGCCGTACACGATGACGCCGAGATCGGTGACGGTGCCCGCATTGTAGCCGAAGATACCCTCCAAAGCGCAACTCGAGCTGATCGTGATCGTATGGCGCGACTCACCCTTCGCACCGCTGAAGGTACCCTTGAAACGATGCTCATCCGTGCCGATCGGCATGATGCGCGAGGTGGATTGGATCGCGATGTCGTTGCCGAGGTTAAAGGTCACGGATTCAAAGGAGTATCCGCCGACGTTCACGTCCTCGGCGATCGCCATCAGGTCTTCGACGTAGGTGATCGTGGTCTTGATGACCGCGACCTCGTATTTCACCCCGATATAATCCGCGGGCGCGAGGAGATATCCTTCAGCGCCGTTCGCGAGGTCACCCGAGGATAGCATCGCCTTGGAGATCTGCTGGTTTTTCTCAAAGGACTTGTACCAGCCCATGACGGGGATAGATACGCCCGCGTCGTCCTTTTGATAGTGCAGCTTTTCATTGGTAAATCTGACCTGGTAGCTGCTCGAGTCGAAGTCCGCGCTCACGACGCCGATACCGATGACCGTCATCACGTTCGCGCGGCTGTCGCCCACGGCGCATACGCCGATCGCGTCCACGTAGGAGGAGGCGTCCACGAGAGCCCAGACGTTCTTGAGGAGGTTGGTCTCATCGTAGGCGATCGCGAGACCCTTGATGCCCTGCACGCTGTCATTATCGACGACGTTCAGTTTCGCGCCCTTCGAGACCACGATCACGTTTTCCAAGACGCCGCCGTTATAGGCGATCGCGCCTGCGTAGAGGGTATTCTTGACCTTATAATTTGCTATATCCTCCGTCGTGTAGTCGTCCTTACCGATGGTGCCTGCGACCACAATACGGAGATTGACGATCTTGCCGTCCGCCGCCACGTAGCCGAAGATACCTGCATACTCGCCCTCGATGGACTTGTCTGCGGGAAGGGTGATGGTGTGTTTCTTGCCGTCAAAGGTGCCGTTCATGCCCGAAGCGGGAGTACCGATCGCGACAAAGTTATCGCCGATATTGATATCGTTCTCGAGCGTGAAGGTCAGCTTATAGAAGTCGTAGCCCGCGTTGACGTTCTCCGCGTACTTCTTCAGATCGTTAAAGGACTCGATCCTGCTATTCAGGAAGCTGACAGAGTAGATCCTGCGGCGCTCCGTTCCATCGGGATAATACCCGTTATTGCGGAAAGTGCCGTTCCACTCGCCCTGCATGTCCTTCTCGTGAGTGTCGTCCGCTCTGAAGTGGAAGTAGTCGTCGCTCTCCCCTCTGTAACGATCTGTCCAATAGGGGGTGATCCCCGTCTCGGAGTGATCATCCGCATTGGGATCTTCGTAGGTGAAGTAGTACTTCTTAGTCGTATTGTTAAAGTTGACGTTCACGATACCCGCGGCGATGACCATCAAGCTATTAAAGCCGCCCTGGTTGATGCCTTCCTCGCCGTTATTATAGGAGAGCTCGCTCTCATTCAGGTCGTAGTTCGCCTTGCTGTTATAGCTGATGACCCAAGCGTTCTCCGCGACGTCCGCCGAGAGATCGGTGGGGAGATAGCCAAAGGCGCGCCCCATACCGACGGAGCCAAAGAGGGTGGCGTTCTTTTCGAGGACGATGGCGACGTTATTATACTTGCCGCCGAGGGCATACGCCGCGAGGACGCCCGCGTAGATGGTACGCTTGGTGTTATCCTTGCTGTCCTTACCGATCGCGCACTTCGCGACGACGATGAGATCTCTGATCCTCGCCTCATTTGCCACTCTGCCGAAGAGACCCGCGTAACGCGCCTCGATGACGACGTCCTCCGCGAGGGTGATCGTGTGTCCGTTGCCGTTAAAGCCGCCCGTAAAGTCGCGCTCGATAAAGCTCTCGAAGCCTGTGCCCGACTGCACCTTTACCTCGCCGCCGATGGGGGCGTAAATGCCGTTCTCGAGGAGATCCGCCGAGATCTCGAGGTCTTCGCCAAGCTCGTAGATGATACCGCGATAGTTCCTGCCGAGGCGGACGTTCTCCGAGATCATCAGGAAGTCGTCCACCGTGGCGATGTACTTATTGATAAAGATGCAGAGCATATCCTCGCTCGCGAGAATGGGCGCGTTATTGGGTCCGTAAACGCTACCCTCGCGCACCGTCCACTCGTAGATATTGTTGGACTTATCCGAGATGGGGCTCATATCGCCGTCGATGCTCGTGGTATTATCGATAAAGCCGTAGAATACGCTGGTCCTCTCCGCCGTGAAGAGGATAGCCTCCTCCGTCGTGATCTTCACACGGAGCGCACCCTTCTTGAAGGGATTTGTCTCAAGAGGATCCTCCTCGATGGGGACAGAGCCCACCATACGCATCTTTCTCGCCACGCCGTGCAGATCATAGAAGTCCTCGTACACCTGACCTTCCTGTCTGCCCATCGGATCATTGACCGTAGCGTTCTCCTCCACGATCAGCCAGCAATTGTCTATCGTATAGTCGTAGGCGACGGTGTAGTCCTCGTTCAGCTTACCCGCTCTGCCCACGATGCCGCCCGAAGAGGGTGCGCCCTGCGTGGTATAGACGACGGTATCGGCGTGCACGCGCACGACGACGTTCTTCACCGTGCCGTAGAGGAGAGCGACCGCCACGCCCGAATACAGAGCGTCGTTATCGCCGAAGCGCACGTTCTCGTCGGTGTCGATGAGGAGATTTTTGATCACGCCCTTCGTTCCGACGTATCCAAAGACGCCCGCGTACTCTCTCTTGATCGCCCTGCCTTTTACGGTGATCGTATGACCCTGACCGTCAAAGGTACCCGTGAAGGGACGATCGGGGGTACCGACCGCAAGGCAGTTCGGATACTCCACCGTGATATCGGCTCCCAACTTAAAGACCGCGCCTTG
>CAMOTC010000047.1 GCA_946625545.1 uncultured Clostridia bacterium
AGAGCGTCGTATATAATGGCGACGGCGAAGAGTGGTGATTATCAAACTCTCCGCGAGCAAGGGGGCAGGCGCATACTTAAGCGTATGTAACTGCCCGCTTGCGAGATGGTAGTGCGACATAAGAGGCGCGAAACATCAGTGCCTACTTGGCGTATTCTACGCTCCTAAGCTCCCTAATAACGCTGACTTTGATCTGTCCGGGATACTCCAGCTCGTTCTCAAGGGTCTTTGCGATCTCTTTCGCGATAAAGTAAGTCTTGCTATCGTCCACCTTTTCGGGCTTGACCATTACTCTGATCTCACGACCTGCCTGGATGGCGAAGGACTGCTCGACACCATCGAAGGAATTAGCGATCTTCTCGATATTCTCGAGTCTCTTGACGTAGTTCTCCAAGGACTCGCGGCGTGCGCCGGGACGAGCACCGCTGATCGCATCAGCCGCCTGAACGATGACGGCCTCGACGGTCTTTGCCTCCACGTCGCCGTGGTGCGCGGCAATCGCATGGATCACTGCTTCGCTCTCCTTGAACTTCTTTGCAAGCTCTACGCCGATCGCCACGTGGGTGCCTTCGATCTCGTGATCGACTGCTTTACCGATATCGTGGAGGAGCCCTGCGCGCTTCGCGACTTTCACGTCGGCGCCAAGCTCTGCGGCAATGATACCTGCGAGGTGGGAGACCTCGATGGAGTGCTTAAGGACGTTCTGTCCGTAGCTTGTCCTGAATTTCAGCCTACCGAGGATCTTTATGAGCTCGGGATGCAGGTTAAAGACTGCTACGTCAAAGGCTGCCTCTTCGCCTGCGTCTTTCATCTGATTATCGATCTCGTTCTTGACCTTCTCAACGGTCTCTTCGATACGAGCGGGATGGATCCTGCCGTCGCTCATGAGCTTCTCAAGGGCGACACGACCGATCTCTCTCCTGACGGGATCAAAAGCGGAGATGGTCACGACGTCGGGGGTATCGTCGATAATGACGTCCACACCGGTAGCGTTCTCAAAAGCTCTGATATTACGACCTACCCTACCGATGATCCTGCCCTTCATCTCATCATTGGGGAGAGGAACGACAGACACGGCGATCTCGCTGGCGTGATCGGTCGCACATCTCTGCACAGCCATCGTCACGATCTCACGCGCCTTCGCCTCGGCAGTCTCTTTCGCATCCGCCTCGATCTCCTTCGCCATCGCGACAGCGTCACGCTTCGCATCCTCGAGCATCTCGTCTATAAGGACCTTTTTCGCATCGTCACGCGACATACCCGAGACTTTCTCGAGCTCACTCAGCATCTTATTATGTGATTCGGCGACCTCCTGCTCCTTGCGGACGATCTCCTGCTCACGCACACCGAGAGCTGCCTGTGCATTCTCCACGTCGGTCAATCTCCTATCAAGAGTATCCTCCTTTCTCGTGAGGGCTTCTTCTCTCGCGGTGACGCGCTGCTCAAGGCGCTGAACCTCTGCGCGACGCTCTCTGACCTCTTTATCCACTTCGACACGGAGTTTGTGCTGCTCTTCTTTTGCTTCGATCAGAGCCTCCTTTCTCATGGACTTGGCTTCTTGTCTGCTGTCCTCCAAAATCTTTGCCGCTTCCGCTTGCGCATTGCCTAATTTCTTATTGACCACGTACTTATATACGAGGATGCCGCCGAATACACCCGCTATCAGGGCGACGACACCGGAAACAATGCCTGCAACAACTGCGGAAGAAGCAATCAACGTATTAAATATCATTTCTTGTTTCCTCCATATATTTATTTGTAACGGGATCTCTCCCGAAGTTACCTATTTTATTCTGCGCTCTCGAGCTTCTCTTTGACCTTCGCCTCGACTTCGGCGTAAAGCTCGGGGTTGCTCTTCAGGAGCGCGACCACTCTGTCTCTACCTTGCCCGATCTTCTCGTCATTGTAGCTGATCCAGGAACCGCTCTTTTGGAAGACGCCCTTCTCGATCGCGAGATCGGTCAAGCTACCCTCCTTGGAGATCCCTTGTCCGAAGATGATCTCAAACTCCGCAGTACGGAAGGGAGGCGCGAGCTTGTTCTTGACGACCTTGACCACCGTCTTATTGCCGATGATCACACCGCCATCCTTCACGGCGTCCTTCTTACGCACGTCGAGACGTACGCTGGAATAGAATTTCAGAGCCTTGCCGCCCGTCGTGGTCTCGGGGTTGCCGAACATCACGCCGACCTTCTCGCGAAGCTGGTTGATAAAGATCACGCAGGTCTTGCTCTTATTGATGATCGCGGTCAATTTACGCAGAGCCTTGGACATCAGTCTCGCCTGTACGCCGACGTTCTGCTGCTCCATATCTCCCTCAATCTCGGACTTCGGAGTGAGTGCCGCGACGCTGTCGATGACGATGATATCAACCGCGTTGCTTCTCACAAGATAGTCGGCGATATCGAGAGCTTGCTCGCCATTATCGGGCTGAGAGATGTAGAGATCCTCGGTATTGACCCCGAGCTTCTTTGCATATTCGGGATCGAGAGCGTGCTCCGCATCGATAAACGCCGCGGTGCCGCCGAGCTTTTGCGCCTCGGCGATGACGTGCAGAGAGACCGTGGTCTTACCGCTTGACTCGGGTCCGTAGATCTCTACGATCCTGCCTCTCGGTAAACCACCGATCCCGAGCGCATGGTCGAGAGCCAAGCACCCCGTGGGGATCACCTCGACCTTCACGGCATAGCCGTCGCCGAGCTTCATGATAGAGCCTTTCCCGTGAACTTTTTCGATCTGTTGGATCGCTTGTTCCAATGCTTTACGCTTCTCTTCGAGCTTCTTCTCGTCGATGGGCGCTACGTTCGTTCTTTCGTTTTCGTTCATAACATTTCTCCTATAAATATATTTATAATAAAGCGCACAGCCCGAGGGCGGTATCACTCTATGACCATATTGTCAAAGTCTATCGGCTTTACGAGTCGTTTCCACAAGAGATAAAGCGCGGTATTCGCAGACATTCTGCGGATCTCGTCACGCGTCCCTTGAAATCTGCACTCCGTCGCGGAGCAGTTCAGTTCGTCCGCAATGCCGATATAGACCAGGCCGACGGGTTTTTGTTCACTGCCTCCTCCCGGACCTGCGATCCCCGTCGTAGATATCGTATAGTTCACCCCCGGTCTCAAGAGGCCTTTCGCCATCTGACACGCGACCTGCTCGGATACAGCGCCGTAATTGTCCAAAGTGACAGGAGAGACACCAAGGCGCATGATCTTTGCCTCATTGGAGTAAGAGACGATCCCCTCGAGGAAACATTCGCTCGCACCCGGGACGTCCACGAGCGCGCTCGCGATCATTCCGCCCGTCAAACTCTCCGCTACGGAGAGCGTCGCGTGATAGAGATGCAGTCTCTCAAGGACAGTCTCTGCCAAAGTCCCATCCCCTTCGCGATACAGACATCCGGGAAATAGCGCATACACACGCAGGGTCACGAGATCGCGCTCGGCGGGATCCACGCAGATCACGAGACGAGCATCCAAGCAGTCTACCGACAGAGAATACGGCGTCAAGCCCTCGGAGGCTAAGCTCTGCAAGATCTGCTGTTCGGTATAACCGAATATCTTAAAGATCAGAGACTCAATCATCGTCCTTCTCCCCCTCGTTCGATCCGACAAAGAGAAAACGATTTTTCACGATATAATTGACCCCCGAGATCATCGCGAAGACAAAGCCGACCGCAAAGAGGACGTTCCCGACGATCTTGATCACATCGCTATACTCCGAGATCATAATAATGGGGATCGAGGCGTTGATGAGCGCCGTCTTTATCTTGCCGAATTTGTCTGCGGCAAGGATCACTCCTTTGTGTGCCGCGAGCATTCTCAGCGCGCCGATCACGATCTCACGCGCTACGATGAGCGCAGTAAAGATCGCTCCTGCGGGAGGAAATAGCATCATCGCGTCACCGCTCGCCGCGATCATAATGAGGAGCGAACAGGCTAATACCTTATCCGCGATGGGATCGAGGAGCTTCCCGAGGTCGGTGACTTCTCCCCTCTTACGCGCGACCTTTCCGTCGATCATATCGGTGATCGCCGCAGCGACGAATAAAAGCGCGGAGACGAGGAGATGAAAGGGAAAAACTACGTAAAAGAGGACCACGATCACAGGGATCGCCACGATCCTGGATAATGTCAATTTCGTAGCCAAATTCATCCTTCGCTCCTTTGGACTCGTCCGTATAAGTCGAGCTTCTTCGTCTTCGTTACGAGAACGGAGTAGCTTTCTCCGATCTCCACAGGATCCTCCGAGGTGAAATACACCTTTGCGTCCACATCGGGGCACTGTCTCTCCGTATGTCCGTAAAAGGACTGTTTATCATAGTCGATGCCGTCGTAGGTGACGGTGATCACGCTGCCAACGGCGGCTTTTGCCTTTTCTTCCGCGATAGCAGACTGCAATGCAACGGCGCGGTTATATCTCTCTTTCTTAACCCCTGCGGCGATCTGACCTTTCATACGCGCGGCGGGCGTGCCCTCCTCTTTGGAGTAGATAAAGAAACCGACGTTATCCAACCTCTCCTCACGGAGGAAGGTCATGAGCTCCTCAAACTCCTCCTCGCTCTCCTGCGGAAAGCCGAGCATAAAGGTCGAGCGGATCGCGATATTGCTCCCCTTTGAGCGTATGTAAGCGATCCTTTCACGGAGAGAACGAGAGGTATCTCTGCGATTCATGCGCTTCAAGACGCTGTCCGACGCGTGCTGCATCGGGATATCTATGTACTTCGCGATCTTGGGCTCGGAGTCGATATAATCGATGAGCTCATTCGTGCACATATCGGGATAGCAGTAGAGGAGCCTCACCTTCTCTACGGGCAACGCGACGAGTGCGCGCAGAAGATCCAAGAGTTTCCCCTCTCCGTAAATGTCCACTCCGTAGCGCGTCAGATCCTGCGCGACGAGGATCAGTTCCTTGACCCCCTGCGAAATGAGATCTTGCGCTTCGCGGACGAGATCCTCAATGGGCGTGCTCTTATAAGCGCCGCGGATAGAGGGGATCGCGCAGAACGTGCAGTGATTATCACAGCCGTCCGAAACCTTCAGATAGGCGTAATGATAAGGCGTAGTGATGACGCGACTCGGAGACACCTTCTCCTGTGCCTTCGCGGTCATGACTACCCTTTTTCCCGCGCAAATATCCTCGATGATCTCCCCGATCCGATCGTAGCAGGTATTGTCTATGATGGCATCCGCCTCGTGGAGACCATCTTCACCGCTGAGCTCTGACAGATAGCGCATCGGGAGACATCCCGCAAGGATCAAGTGCTTGACGTTCTCATGCGACTTGACCTCAAAGACGGTGTCCAAGCTCTCTTGGACGGCACTTTTCAAGAATGCGCAGGTATTGATAATGACAATATCCGCTTCCGCGATGTCATTGACGATCTCATGACCCGAGGATAGTACAAAACCCAGGAGACGCTCCGTGTCTACTCGATTTTTATCACATCCGAGAGAGATCGCACCTATCTTCATACTCATTCACCGTCCCCGTCATCGTCGCCCTCGTCGTCGCCTGTACCGTAGATCTGATAATACTCCTCGAGAGAGAGGAGGACCTGACGAGATTTATTGCCACCTTCCGCCTTGCCGAGGTAGCCTGCCTCCGCCATCGTTTCGACGATCCTTTTCGCCCTGCCGTAACCGATGCGGAACTTGATCTGCAATTTCGAGATAGAAGCCTCTCCGCTATTGATGAAATAGAGGAGCGAGGGAGCGAACAGCGGATCTTCTCCATCTTCGTCCTCGGTATCGTCGGGGACTTTTGTTTCCTGCGGCGCCTCTTTCTCCGCCTGTATCACACGCTCCGCTTCGGTATCGTAGCGGGCATCGTTATTCTCTTTGATGAAAGA
Source organism: uncultured Clostridia bacterium (assembly GCA_946625545.1). Taxonomy (GTDB): domain Bacteria; phylum Bacillota; class Clostridia; order Christensenellales; family CAG-1252; genus CAG-1252. Next base: position 5,852 of record CAMOTC010000047.1, read on the forward strand.
GACGATGGTTTTCAGCTCCGGATTGCTGATAAAGGGTCCCTGCAAGCGGATAGGATCGCCACCCTCGGGCGGGACGTACAGCATATCGCCGTTACCGAAGAGTGACTCGGCACCGCCGCGATCGAGGATAGTCTTGGAGTCCGTAAAGGATGTGACCTTAAAGGCGATCCTCGTCGGGATATTATTCTTGATAACGCCGGTAATGACGTCCACGGAAGGACGTTGCGTCGCGATCACGAGGTGGATACCTGCCGCACGTGCTTTTGCAGTCAAGCGACCGATCCTGTCCTCCACTTCGCGCTTCGCCACGCTCATCAGATCCGCCATCTCGTCGATGATAAAGACGATGTAGTAGAGACCTTTCTCCCCGCGCTTTTTCATCATTGCGTTATATTCGCCGAGATCGAGACAGCCGTTCTCCATCAAGAGCTGATAACGACGCTCCATCTCATTCACCGCCCAGGTCAATGCGTTGACCGCTTTATCCGCCTCGTTCACGGGATTGGGAAGGAGCATATGCGGCATCTCCTTGTAGCGAGCGAGTTCGACCTTCTTCGGGTCAACCATGATAAAGCGGACAAATTCGGGCGAATAGTGATACATGATGCTCGTGATCATGACGTTGATGGCGACGCTCTTACCGCTACCGGTGGATCCTGCGACGAGGAGGTGCGGCATCTTTAAAAGGTTGCCGTAAACAGCCCTGCCGCTGACGTCGACGCCGATCGCGAAGAAGAGTTTCCCTTCCTTCTCAAAGAGAGGGGAATTGATGATAGAACGCAGACCCACGGTAGAGGTAGTATCGTTCGGCACCTCGATACCCACGGCGTCCAGCCCGGGGACGGAGGGGATGATACGGATATTCTTTTCCACCATGATCTTACGCTTGAAGTCCTTTTCGAGCGGAGTCAACTTATTGACCGACATATCGTCGGGAAGTTTGACTGCAAACTGAGTGAAAGTCGGACCCGTCTTATGATCGAGGATCTCGGTCTCGATATGGAAGGAACGGAGCGCCGACACCAGGATCTCGCCCTTTTGATCGACGTCTTCCTCATCCGCGATGGGAGGATACTCGTCAAGAAGCGCGACGGAGGGCGCCGTATAGGGGCGCGCAGGAGGCTCGGGCTCAGACTCGATCTGATCGATATTCATCTGCGAGACCTTCTTCGGGTCGATATACGAGCTCTCCCCTGCCGTACGATGGGTGCCGCCGATATCGGAACGCGGCTTTCTCGTCGGGCGCGGCTGGATAGGCTCTGAGTCGTCTATAGGAGAAATCGGCTTATCGGGAATAGGCTCGATCGGAGCGGACGTGGGAGCAGACACGACAGGCGGCTCCTCGATAGGCTCCATAATGGAAGCATCACTCGGGGTGATCGTCCTTTCGGGCGCGGAAACGGAACGCACGTTGGAACGGAGAGGGATGCGGTCGGGCTGAGAGGGTCTCTCGACCTCGGGTTCGTTCGTAACGGCCTCGATCTCAGGGTCGGCAGGAGTGCGATCAACGGGCGCGGGCTCGATAGGAGCAGGCGCAGGCGCACTCTCCACGGGAGAGGTGGGTAGAGTCTCACCAAGGATCGTCGGTCTATTCACCACTCTCGCATTTTCACGATCACGCAATCTCTGCAGATCGGACATACTCTCAATGATCCCGCTGTCAGCGCGCGCTCTCGCAGGTGCGGGACGCGGGGGCTCCTGTTGCGGGATGATAGGCGTGGGTGCGGACGTTGCCGCTGGCGTTATAGGCTTAACGGGCGCAGGTTGTGCGGGAGTCATCGAATTCGCGGAATTCGCGGATAGTGCATTTTCACCCGAAGCAAAGCGAGGCTCCTCGGGGATCGAGCCGAAAGTATCGTCTCCGTAGAGAGCTTGATTCGCACGAGCGCGATCTTCTGCAAGCCTCTTTACGAAAGCAGGCATATCGGAGCGGCCTTCGTCCTCAGAGAGAGCGGGACGCTTGTCCTGACGAGCGGTCAGATAGGGATACTCCTCGTAGGAATCATCTTCCTCGTGAAGGTCGGCAGTTCTGCCACCGTAAATATCAAACTGCGCCGCCTGCGGCTCGGGGACCATTCCCTCGGAGAAAGCAAGCGGACGCTCGTCGTTATAGTCAAAGAAACGAGGTTCGGGCCCTTTCTTGCCGAAGAAACCCTTCATGCGTACCTTTTTCCCGTCCTTTTGTCCCGGCTTTATCGTATCCACAAAGAGGGTACGTCCGCTATCGGGGGCATCCAGAGGACGAGCCTCCCCGTATCCTTGCGAGCCATTGGCTTCCCCGCCCTTTGCGCCGCGCATCAAAGGCAACAAGGCAAAGAAAAGCACGACAAAGAAGAGGACGGCATATACGATTGCCGAATATTTCCCGATCAAAGAAATCAGCGGATAGGCAAAGAGTCCGAAGAGCCAGCCGCCGCTGGTACCTGCGCCTGCGGCATAGCACTCGCCGAGAAAGGAGGAGAGACTCTCCGCTTGCAGATCCTTATTCACGATCGCGGTGACGACCTCAAGGAATAAAAGGACGATAAAGGAAAGGACGACGGTAAAAGCGATCGTTCTCCCCTTGAGGTTACCGCGCAAGATGCCGAGCAGTCCGAGGATATAGAGAATGATCGCAAGAGCGATGAAAGCATACCCCATAAAGCCAAAGACGCCGAGGAAAAAGCCTTTCAACGCATTACCAAAGAACCCGATCATCGAGATCAGGACAAATACGAGAGATAAAAAGACCGTCAGCGGGAGCCAAATGGCGCGCTTTTTCGCGGTATCTTTCGTTTTCTTCGTGTCGGTATCTTTCATCGATAAATCTCCGTCAAATCGTACTTGATCTCTTTTCCTACGTAGCCTACACCGATCGCCTTTGTATCAAAGAACTCGGGGATCATGCCGTTGAGCTCCTCGAGGGAGAGCGCATCCAACAAGGCGAGGCGCTCGTCCACATCGAAGGGTCGATCCATAAAGAGCGCGCTCTTCGCGATCGTCCGCATGATAGACATACTGCTCTCACTGCCGAGGGTGATGCCTCCTTTGACCTGCTGTTTCGCCCTGTGGAAGCATTCCTCATCCATTCCCGTCTTGCAGAAATCGGAGATACACTTCCTGAGCGCGGCGACCGCCTGCTCCACCTTCTTGGGATTGGTCCCGAGATAGATGCACTGCGCACCCATGTCCTCATAGGAGGCGTGATAATTGTAAATCGAATACACGAGTCCGAGCTTCTCCCTGATCTCCTGGAAAAGGATACTGCTCATACCACCGCCGAGCGCAAATGAGAGGACGGAGAGTCCGATCAGGCGCGGATCGGGATAGGAGAGTGCGGGAAAAGCGATCGTGAGATTCGCCTGTTCGACATCTTTATAGCTGCATTCCAGTCTGCCACCAAATTGCGCGGGCGCGGGAAACATGCGCTTCGCCCGGGAGCGCGCGGGGAAAGTGAAATACTTCGCGGCGACCTCGATCGCCCTTTCGCGAGAAATATTCCCGCAGATGGATATCACGATATTATCGGCGGCGTAATAGGAGGACATAAAGGAAATGACGTCGTCACGCGTAAAGCGCTCCACGTTCTCACGCGGACCAAGTATGGTGCTGCCGAGAGGATGATCCCCCCAATAAGCGGCGGAACAAAGATCCTGCGAGAGATCGTCGGGGATATCGTTCACCATATCGATCTCCTCGAGGATAACGCCGCGCTCTTTCTCCACTTCGTCAGCGGGGAAAGTGGAATGCAGCAAGAGATCGGAAAGGATCTCCGCGCACTCGTCCACCGTGTCGTCGATACATTGGAAATAGTATCCCGTGAGCTCCTTCGAGGTAAATGCGTTCATATTCGCGCCGAGCGCGTCCATCTCCTTCACGAGATCGAAGGCGGTGCGCTTCTCGGTGCCCTTAAACATCATGTGCTCGGTAAAATGCGCGATACCATTGTCGATAGGCAGCTCGTTTCTGCTGCCGATCTTAACGAAAACGCCGAGGGATACCGAACGAATATATGGAATATTTTGATAAGCCAAACGGATACCACCGGGCAAGGATATGATCTCATTCATACATCTATTATACATAATTAATAAAATTATGTAAAGGCAAAGCAAAAATTTTTACAAACTTTTTTTGCCAGCAGCATATACATTCACTATGAAAAAAGTATTCCCGCAAGACCACCCGGCAAAACGCCTTTCGCGCAAAGTCATCGACATCCTTTCCGCACTTGTGCTGATCATTACGATCACGACGCTCTTCTTCGTCACAAATTTGACATATAAACAAGACAATCAAGCGGTCACCGTCGGGAGCTTTGCGATCTATAAAGGTAGCGAAAATAAGCCCGTCGCAGCTATGATGTTCAACGTGTACGAAGGGAGCGATATCGTTATGGAGATTTTGTCGATTTTGCGGAAATATTCGGTAAAAGCAACATTCTTCATCGGCGGGATATGGGCGGAGAACAACATAGAGACCCTTCGCGCCGTAAAAGAAAGCGGACAGGAGATCGGATGCCACGGCTACCTGCATAAAGATCACTCAAAACTGTCATTAGAACAAAACAAAGAGGAGATCGCGAAGACCAACCGATTGATCTATGATAGCATCGGTTATACAGTCACTTTGTTCGCTCCTCCCTCGGGCGCATTCGGAGATAATACCGAGAACGCCTGTCGCGCACTCGGACAAAAGATGATCCTGTGGACAAAAGATACCATCGATTGGAGAGACAGCGATCCTACTCTCCTTACAAAGCGCGCAACGAAAAACATATCAAACGGCGATCTCATCCTGATGCATCCCAAGGCGCAGACCGTGACCGCCCTTCCCACGATCATCGAGGCGTATTTAGCACAAAATATCTCGCTCACTACGGTCAGCGAAGTCATTGCATAAAAAAAGGCAAGCTTTATCAGCTTGCCGATTTTTATGATAGAAGGGATTATTCCGCCTTCTCGAGGATCTCCATCAAGCGAAGGTCAATTCTCTTCTTCTCGTCGATCTTGATGACCTTGACTCTGACGAGATCGCCGATATTCACGACGTCCTCCACCTTCTCCACTCTCTCGTTGGAAAGCTTGGAGATATGGATCATGCCGTCCTTACCGGGAGCGAGCTCGACGAATGCGCCGATCGGGATGATACGAGCGACTCTGCCTTCATAGACGTCGCCCTTCTCGGGATCCTTGCAGATGGCGTCGA
>CAMOTC010000048.1 GCA_946625545.1 uncultured Clostridia bacterium
TATTATGAAAAAGTATGGTCTCGCATTTCCGAAATCGGCATTTGTTCTCTTCGCGATGGTCATTTTTGCATCTGTCGCGGGGATCGTCTTCGCCGCACTTCGTCTCGCGGAGGTCGGGGGATATCTCTCCCTCTATCCTGCGATCGACATCATGAGTATCGTGCTTTTCGTGCTGTTTATAGCCTTTATCGCTGGCAGTCTCTTCTTCTCCTACTACACCTTCTCGGAGGAGGAGTTTATCGGGGTGCGCCTTTTCTCTAGAAAGAGAGTCGCCCGTGACTCGATCCGCAAGTTCGTTCTCGACGAGGAGTCCTCTGTTGCGGCGCTCTACTACGTGGATCCTGCAGCGCCCGATACCCTTTCCTTCGTGACGATACACCTTAAGAAGGCTGACGTCGATCCCTTTATCGCCGATCTCCGCGCTTTCCGCTCGGACGTCGCGGTGGAGGTCATCCCGATCAAGAAGGAAGGGAAAGAATAAGTATTGCATTACTTCCTCTGCCGAAACGAAATGGTAGGGCGGAGTAAAAAGGAGGATAGATGAACTTCATGTTCGGTGCGGCTTCTCTCGGCGAATCTATGAGAGAGGCTCTACTTCCGGAAAACGTGAGTTTCTTCGGGCTCGGTGTGAACCCGAGCTTTTACACGTCGCTGATCGTGGCGGGCGTGTTGATCCTTCTTGCCGTCGTGATGCGCATATTCGTGATCCCGCGCTTCACGGACGTCCCCGGTAAACTGCAGAGCGTCCTTGAGTCCATCGTCCTGATGTTTGACAAGATGAATGAGGAAAATTCCACCACGCGCGCCTTTATGGGGGGTTACGTTTTCTCGGCGGCGGCGTATATCTTCCTCGGGACGATGGTGGAGCTCATCGGTCTGCGTCCCGCGATGGCGGACATCAACGCCTGTCTCGCCTTGTCCGTTTCCACCTTTATCCTGATCGTGGCGTTTGGGGCAAAGACGAGAAAGGTCAAGGGAGCTCTCGGCGCGCTCAAGGATATAACTCTCCCCGTCTCGATGTCCTTCCGTCTCTTTGGCAGTATCTCGAGCGGCTTACTCGTCACTGAGCTCGTCTACAGCTACATCTATCTCTCCTTCGGTCTCCCCGTGATCGTCGGAGTGCTTTTCACCTGTTTCCACGCGTTGATACAGGCGTACGTATTCGCGATATTATCCTCTCTCTTTGTGGGAGAGGCGGCGGTGTCTCCCATGCCTATCGTGGAGGTGCCCGCAGTAGCGGAGAATGGTTCGACCGATTCTCCAAAGGAGTAATACTATGATTATGGCTGTTCAGTATCTCATTTCCGAACTTACCGAAACGTCGGTCTTCGCCATCGCGGCGGCGATCGCGGTCTTCGTCGGCTTTGGCGCAGGTATCGGCATGGCGATCGCGACTGGCAAGGCGCTTGACGCGACTGCACGTCAGCCCGAGGCGGAGAGCAAGATCCGCACGACGCTGCTCCTCGGTCTCGCCTTTATCGAGACCACGGCGATCTACGGCTTATTTATCGCGATCATGCTCGTGATCAAGGTGCTGTGATATGACTTTTATCATTTCGGACGCCATTCTCGGACTGAGTCTCACGAAGTTCCTTTTACATCTGTTGAACTTCGCGATTCTCTTTGTCGCGCTGTGGCTCATCCTCTATAAGCCGGTGATGAAGTTCATCCGCGAGAGGCAGGCGCGTATCGAGAAGGAAAAGGCGGATGCTGAGGAAAATTTCCGCGCTTCCGAGGAGGCTCGTCGTACGAGCGAGGAGAGGCTGAACGCCCTCGATAAAGAGATCGAGGAGAAGCGTCAGGCAGCCGAGCTCGCCACCGAGTCGCGTTGCGAAGAGAGGATCCGCGAGACGGAGGAGCGCGCCGATCTTATCGTAAAGGATGCCGAGCGTGCCGCGCGTGAAAGGGCGGAGAAGGTCGTCGCCGAGGCGAGAGAAGGGATCAAGGACGCCGCGATCACCCTCGCCGAGTCCATCATCGAGGAAAAGATCGACAAGGTGGACGACGGCTTGATCGACGATGCGCTCAAGGATTGGAAAAAGAATGACTGAGTACGTCGTTACTTCGGCAAAAGCACTCTCGGAGGCGAAAAAGCGAGAGATCATAGCCCATCTCGGGGCGAAGGAGAGCGAGGTCACCTTTCTGATCGACGAGGCGCTGATCGGCGGTCTCGTCATTTCGGACGGCGAAAAGATCCTTGACGCATCGGTCAGGGAGAAACTGCGTCTTGCGAGAAAGAATGCGTCCTCCTCCCTTGCAAATCAACCTCTTGAACATATCTTATCCTCTCTGAAAGAGGAGTTTTCTCATACAGACAGTATCCAAAAGATCAAGGCGGGCATCGTGTGCTCGATCTCGGACGGCGTTATCTTTGTGGAAGGACTGGACGACGCCAAGGTCGGAGAGCTGCTCCTCGTCGGGGAGGAGTCTCTCGCTATGGTCATGAATCTCGAGGAGGACGCGATCGGCGCGATCCTCTTGACGGGTCTCACCGAGGTCTGTGCGGGCGCTCCCGTGCGCTTGACCGATCGTATCGTGACCGTCCCCGTCGGCGAGGCGCTCGTCGGCAGGGTGGTAGGACCTCTCGGAGATCCCATCGACGGCGCTGGGAGGATAGAGACCGACTCTTTCCGTCGTGCTGAGAGTCCCGCTCCCGGGATCTTTGAGCGTGCGAAAGTTGCTGAACCCCTCTGTACCGGCGTCAAGGTCGTGGACGCGATCGTCCCCATTGGCAAGGGTCAGCGCGAGCTCATCATCGGCGACAGACAGACGGGCAAGACCTCCCTCGCGATCGACGCGATCCTTAGTCAGAAGGGGCAGGACGTTTACTGCGTTTACGTCGCCATCGGGCAAAAGAACAGTACGATCGCCGACGTGGTGAAGCGTCTCCGCGAGAGCGGCGCTATGGAATATACCACGGTGGTCTCGGCGACAGCCTCTGACAGCGCGACCCTTCAGTATCTCGCTCCCTATACCGCTACGGCGATGGCGGAGGAGATGGCGTATAACGGCAAGGACGTGCTTATCGTCTATGACGACCTATCCAAGCACGCGGTGGCATATCGTACGATCTCGCTCTTGCTGCGTCGTCCCGCAGGGCGCGAAGCCTACCCCGGCGATGTCTTCTATATCCATTCGAGGCTCTTGGAGCGCTCGGCGAAACTCTCCGAGCGTTTGGGCGGCGGCTCTCTGACCGCTCTCCCCATCATCGAGACGCTCGGATCGGATATTTCCGCATATATCCCGACCAACGTGATCTCCATCACCGACGGTCAGATCTTCCTCGAGACAGAGCTATTCCACGCGGGCATCCGTCCCGCGGTGAACGTGGGCTTGTCTGTCTCCAGAGTGGGCGGCAGCGCACAGCCGAATGCTGTCAGAAAGGTCGTCAAAGGACTCAAACTCGACCTCGCGCGGTACCGTGAAATGGCGGTCTTTACCGAGTTCGGCGCGGACGTGGATGAGGAGACAAAGGCTGTCCTTGAGCGCGGCGCGAAACTGACGGAGCTCCTCGTACAGCCGCAGGGCTCACCCTATACGATGCCCGAGGAGGTCGTGGAGATCGCCCTCGCGACGGGGGAGAAACTCTCCTCTATAGAGAAGGGGAAGGTCAGAGAGACCCTCCGCAAGGTCGTCGATCATATCCGCTCGGCGCACCCCGAGATCCTTCGTGAGATCGCGGAGACAGGGGAGCTCACCGAGGAGAACGCTCGCAAGATCGAGGCGAGCTTTGAGGAGGCGACGGGTGAATAACCGCGAGATAAAGAGGCGCATCGAGTCGGTCAAGGAGACCGTCAAGATCACTCGCGCGATGTTTGCTATCAGTATGGCGAAATTGACGCGCGCTCGCATCGGGATCCCCGCCGCGGATCGCTTTTACGAATGCAGTCGTCGTATCCTCGGCGGTCTGTCCTATACCGCTTCTCCCTTCTTTGAGGAGAGGGGAAAGAGAGCCGCTTTCATCGTGATCGGCGGAGACAAGGGTCTCTGCGGCGACTACAATCAAAGGCTCTTTGAGCGGGCATATCAGGCGCTACGCACCCGTGAGGAGAGATACCTCTTTATCGTGGGCGGGGCGGCGCGTGAGAGACTTTCCAAGGTCGGGATCGAGGCGGACGTGGAGTTTCTCCACTCTGCGGAGAGTCCTTCGCCCGAGGCGTCTTTCTCCATCGCGGCGGATCTTATAAACCTCTATCGCGAGGAGATGCTGGACGAGGTCTTTATCGTCTATAGCAGGGTAGAGGGGGATCATTCCGTCGTCCCCGTCGAGCGTCTTTTGCCCTTTGATAGAGAGGAGGCGACTCCCTTCTACGAGGAAATGACGGAGAGCACGGTGGACAGAGCGGTGTACGAGTACGTCGCGGCGGCGATCTTTCGCGCGCTGGTCTCCTCCTCGGTGGCGGAGCACTTTGCTCGTGTTCTCGCGATGCCGGAGGCGACGGAGAATGGAGAAAAGATGATCTCGGAGCTGACCTCCGAGTACAATAAGGCAAGGCAGGAGAGCATCACCCGCGCCCTCGCGGACGTCGGCTCTCTAGAGAATAGGTATGACAAGAGAGTATAAAGGAAAAATCATCAAGATCATCGGTGTAGTGGCGGACGTAAGGTTCGACACTCATCTTCCTTCTCTGAATGAGCTCCTGCGCGTCCCCACCGAGAATGGAGAGATCTCCTTTGAGGTCGTGAGTCAGCTCGACAGGAACGTGGTCAGATGTTTGGCTTTGACTCCCACCGAAGGGATCAGCCGCGGTATGGACGTCTTTTCGACAGGGCGCTCCATCACCGTCCCCGTCGGCGACGAAGTGCTCGGCAGGGTGCTGAACGCATACGGCGAACCCATCGACGGCAAAGGGAAGGTCTCGGATCACAGAGAGTCCATTCATCGTGATCCTCCCGCCCTCGTCGATCTCTCGGAAAATACCGAGATCTTTGAAACGGGCATCAAGGTCATCGACCTCCTGACTCCCTACGTCAAGGGAGGAAAGGTCGGTCTTTTCGGCGGTGCGGGCGTGGGCAAGACCATGCTGATCCTTGAGCTTATCCACAACGTCTCCGGCAAGATGGGCGGCAGGTCGATCTTTGCAGGCGTCGGCGAGAGGAGCCGTGAAGGATACGAAATGGTGGAGGAGATGATGGCGTCGGGCGTCCTCGACAAGACGGCGCTCGTCTTTGGGCAGATGAATGAAACTCCCGCCGCGCGTATGAAGGCGGCGATGACCGGTCTCACGATCGCGGAGCACTTCCGTGACGAAGAGAAAAAGGACGTCCTCTTTTTCCTCGACAATATATTCCGTTACGTGCAGGCGGGCAGCGAAGTCTCCGCGCTTCTCGGCAGGATGCCCTCGGCGGTCGGCTATCAGCCCACCCTCGCGAATGAACTCGGCAGTCTCGAGGAGCGTATCGCGAGCACTAAGAGCGGCTCCATTACCTCGGTACAGGCGGTCTACGTCCCTGCGGACGATCTGACCGATCCCGCTCCCGCGACCCTCTTTACCCATCTCGACGCGACGACCGTGCTCTCGAGAAAGATCGTGGAGCAGAATATCTATCCCGCCGTCGATCCTTTGGAGAGCCATTCGCGCATCCTGGAGAGGAGCATCGTGGGGGATCTCCACTACGAGACCGCGAAGCGGGTGACCTCCGCGATACAGAAATATATCGAACTGCAGGATATCATCGCGATCCTCGGCATGAACGAGCTATCTCAGGAGGACAAGCTCCTCGTCTATCGCGCGCGTAAATTGCAGCGTTTCTTCTCCCAGCCCTTCCACGTGGCGACCCCCTACACGGGGATCGAGGGCAAGTACGTTCCTCTCGAGAAGACCATCGAAGGGTGTAATATGATCCTCGACGGTGAGCTCGACGACGTGCCGGAGGGAGCCTTCTACTTTATCGGCGGGGTGGAGGACATCAAGAGATGACCCCCTTTACCCTCACGATCCTGACGCCGCGTGAGACTGTCTACGACGGCAAGGCGCTCTCGGTCGTCCTCCCTACGGCGGACGGTTCGGCGGGATTTCTCTATCGGCGTGAGCGCACGACGGTGGAGGTCGTCCCGGGAGACGTGAAGGTCGTGACCGAAAAGGGCGAGTATCTCCTTGAGACGGACGGCGGCATCGCCGAGATGACGGGAGATACCTTGACCTATCTCTGCGGCGAAGCCTACGCAAAGGGGGAGGCGGACGCGAGAAAGGCACGGCGAAGCGCCGAGCTTGACGAGGAAAGAGAGCGTCAGGAGAGGAGCCTCGCGGAGTATAAAATCAATAGAGCCGCTCTTATAAGAGCGTTTGATAAGATCCGCCGCTCGCGGACGAAATAAGAGAAAGCGGGGGGGTATCCCTCGAAAGGAGTATAAATGAAATCATACGGTGCTTCCTACATACTGAACGGCAATATCGTGGACTCGGAGGAACTGTCCGCCGCGGGATTTACTCAGAAAGATCTCGACGAGGCGTATCGCGGCACGATCGCCTACTCCATCTTGAACGCGCACAGCGTGAAGGGCGCGGAGAAGGATAAGCCCATCTCGGTCAAGTTCGACGCGATGGCGTCGCACGACATCACTTACGTCGGCATCATCCAGACGGCGAAGGCTTCGGGACTCACCAAGTTTCCCATTCCCTACGTCCTCACCAACTGCCACAATTCGCTCTGTGCGGTGGGCGGTACGATCAACGAGGACGATCACCTCTTCGGACTCTCTGCGGCAAAGAAGTACGGCGGCATCTTCGTCCCCGCGCATCAGGCGGTCATTCATACCTATATGCGCGAGTGCTTCGCAAAGTGCGGCGCGATGATCCTCGGCAGCGACAGCCACACCCGCTACGGCGCCCTCGGCACGATGGCGATGGGTGAGGGCGGTCCCGAGCTCGTGAAACAGCTCCTCGGCATGACCTACGATATCAAGTATCCGCAGGTCGTCGCCGTGATCTTGAAGGGTGCGCCCAAGAGGGGCGTCGGTCCGCACGACGTCGCGATCGCTTTGATCGGCGAGGTCTTTAAGAAGGGCGCAGTCAAAAATAAAGTCCTCGAGTTTATCGGCGAAGGAGTCACCAATCTCCCCATCGAGTACAGGAACGGCATCGACGTGATGACCACCGAGACCGCCTGTCTCTCCTCGATCTGGCAGACCGATTATCGCGTCAAGGAGTACTTCGCCATTCGCGGCAGGGCGGACGACTATAAAAAGCTCGAGCCCAAGTCCCTCGCCTATTACGACTCCGTGATCGAGATCGACCTCTCGGAGATAGAGCCGATGATCGCGCTGCCTTTCCACCCCTCCAATGCCTACAAGCTCAAGGATCTGATCGCCTCTCCCGGCGACATCCTCTCCGAGGCGAGCAAGAATATGAATGAACTGCTCGGCGGCAAGGTCAGCATCGATCTCACCAAAAAGATCAAGAAGGACGGCGTTTACGTCGAACAGGCGGTCATCGCGGGATGCGCGGGCGGCACCTACGACAATATCTGCGAGAGCGCGAATATCCTCCGCGGCAAGTCCACGGGCAACGGCGAATTTCAGCTCAGCGTCTATCCGGGCAGTCAGCCCATCTTTACCGAGCTCGTGAAAAACGGCTCGATCGCGACCCTGATGCAGGCGGGCGCTTCGGTGCGTTCCTGCTTCTGCGGACCCTGCTTCGGTGCGGGTGACGTCCCTGCGAACGATTGCTTGAGCATTCGTCACACGACGCGCAATTTCGAGAGCCGCGAAGGCTCCAAACCCCTCGAAGGGCAGATTTCCGCAGTCGCCCTGATGGATGCTCGTTCCATCGCGGCTACGGCGGCAAACGGCGGCAGATTGACGGCGGCGACGAGTATCGACTACGATCCCACGATCCCCCCTTATTCCCACGATGACAGCTCGTATAAGAGCAGGGTGTATAACGGTTACGGCAAGGCGAAGACCTCGGAGCCCCTCCGCTACGGTCCCAATATCGCCGATTGGCCCGTGATCCCCTCTCTCGCGGACAATGCGATCTACCGCATCACCGCGGTCATTCACGATCCCGTCACGACGACGGACGAGCTGATCCCTTCGGGCGAGACTTCCTCGTATAGGAGCAATCCTCTCCGCCTCGCGGCGTTCGCCCTCTCGAGAAAGGTCCCCGAGTACGTCGGCAGGTGCAAGGTCGTACAGAAAGAGTCCGCCGAGTACGCCTCGAGCGGGGTGCTCCCGACCGAGATCGCAGACGCTGTGAAGCGCGCGGGTCTCGAACTCAAGGGTACGAGCCTCATCACCTCGGCGATCTACGCGGTCAAGCCGGGCGACGGCAGTGCGCGCGAGCAGGCGGCGAGCTGTCAGAGAGTGCTGGGCGCAGGGGCGAATTTCGCTGTGGAATACGCTACCAAGCGCTATCGCAGTAACCTGATCAACTGGGGTATGATCCCCTATCTCACCACGGCGAATTTCGAGGTGGGCGATATCGTGATCGTGCCGAGTGTTCGCGAGTGTCTCTTGGAGGACAAACCTTTCAGCCTCGTTATCGTCAGAGGGGACAAGGTGATCTCCGAGACGGCGACCGTGGATAAACTCACCGACGACGAGAAGACCATCATCAAAGACGGCTGTTTGATCAATTATTACGCAAATAAGAAATAATCTCCTCTCCGCCGCATATTATGCGGTATGAAGACGGAGATAGATCTCGGTGCGATAGAGCGAAATCTGCATCGAGTGGAGAGTGCGACCCGAAAACCCTTGATCCTGATGGTGAAAGCCGACGCCTACGGGCACGGCGCCGCGCAGGTGGTCAGGGCGACGAGGGCGGAATACTACGGAGTGGCGACGGAGACGGAAGGGATCTCGATACGAGATCTCGGGAAAGACGTCCTCGTGACCGCTCCCTCTTTTACTGCCTTGCCGCTGTGCAGGAGATATGCGATGATCCCCCTGATCGGCGATCTCGCCCTCGCGCGTCGAGCGATCGAGCTAAGGATAGAGCGCTGTCGTATCAAGGTGAATAGCGGTATGAATCGCCTCGGTTTTACGGGGGAGAAAGCCTGTTACCGCGCCGCTCTCCTGCTCGCGCGGGCAGGGGTGCTGGTCGAAGGAGCGGACACTCATTATAAGGATGACTCCGATGAGAATATCGCGGAGCAAAACGCCGCCTTTCGACGTGCTGTCGCCGCGATCTATTCAGGACTCTCGGATGGCGGCTCGAGAGGCGGATTTACCACTTCGGTCACGGGGACGGGCGCTCTCCAAGCTGAGGACTTTGACTATCTCCGCGTGGGGCTTGCGGCGTACGGCTATCATACGGGATATGCGACGTCGGGACTCCCCCTCGAGCCTGCGATGACGGTCACGAGCGAGATCGTAAAGTCCAAGCGCATTCGAGCAGGGGAGAGCCTCGGGTACAGTTCGGCGGGATTTAGAGCAGATCGCACCCTCTATGCGTACACCGTGCTCGGGGGGTACGCGGACGGCGTCTCTCGCTCCGAGATCGGGCGAAAGGTGATCGCGGCGGGGCGGCGGCTCAGGATCGCCGCAGTATCGATGGATACTTTTGAAATGATCTCGGATAGCGTTGACTTGCCCATAGGGCAACGTGTTATAATATTGTCAAAAGGGGTGGATGCCGCTTACGTCGCAAAGATGCGAGGCACGATCCCCTACGAGGTGCTCGTGGGCTATAATACACCGCGGTCGGAAAGGGTATATGTCGCGAAAGGGTGAGATCAGAAAGAGTATCAAGAGCCACGTCTCCGTGCTCTCTCCTGTGGAGAGAAAGGAGATGAGTCTTGCCGTGGAGGAGAGGGTCGCGAGTTCTCCCGAATATCTCCGCGCGCGCTCGATCTTTATCTATCATTCCACAGCGGACGAGATCGACACGAGCGCTCTGATCGATCGTGCTCTCTCGGAGGGGAAAGAGATCTTCCTCCCCCGCGTGGAAGGGGAGGATATGGTGCTCGTTCCATACCGCAGAGGAGATGAGATGCGCGTAGGCAGGTTCTCTATCGTGGAGCCTGTCGGCGAGCCGACTCCTATGCGCCCCGATCTCGCCGTGATCCCCCTCGTCGCTTTTGACAGGGACAAGCATCGTCTCGGCAGGGGAAAGGGGTATTACGACCGCTTTCTCGCCGACTACGACGGCGTGTCGATCGCTCTCGCTTTCTCTCTGCAGGAGTGCTCGTCGCTCCCCGTGGAGCCGCACGATATATCCCCGAGTATCGTTATCACAGATAAGGAGACTATCCGATGAGAGTCATCGCGGGAAAGTATAAAGGGAGGACGCTCTTCTCCCCAAAAGATCAGTCCATTCGTCCCACCACCGACAGGATCAAGGAGAACGTCTTTAATCTCCTGCAAAACCGTGTGGCGGGATCGAGATTTCTCGACCTCTTCGGCGGGAGCGGCGCGATGAGTATCGAGGCTCTCTCGCGCGGCGCACTTTCCACCGTCACGGTGGACGCCTCTCGCGACAGTATGGCGCTGATCAAGAAAAATTTTCACAAGATCGGCGTGGGGAGCGAGGCGGAGCTCCTCGAGCTCACGTACGACATCGCACTCAAGCGTCTCGCGGGGAGAAAGTTTGACCTCGTGTACCTCGATCCTCCCTACAGAGCCCCTTACGTCGCGAATATTTTCACTCTTCTCGCCGAGAATGCAGTCCTCTCCGAGGAGGGGGTCGTCGTGTACGAGCACGCCACCGAGATCCCCTTTGCGCCCTTTGAGGGGTGGAGCGTCATCGACTCGAGAAAGTACGGCAGCGTCACGATCGAGATCTTACGGAGAGCCTAAGGCTCTCTTTTTTTATCGTTGATCTCTGTTGTTGACGGAGAGATACTGTTTGTGATATAATATTATTTACGAGCGACTGCACCTCGCGTGCGGTCGGAGATCGGGATGAATAAGGCGAATTTTTTAGAGCACGTCCGT
>CAMOTC010000049.1 GCA_946625545.1 uncultured Clostridia bacterium
TTTTTTCGTCGCGTCTCGTATCTGCGCCATTCTCCTCGCTCGCTTTTTAATCGGAAATGAGACATTGGGCATTAAGAATGGACGGTTATGCCGTTCCATATAGTACGGAGCGCCGGCGACATATCAGCCTTTTGTTCCACGCACAAAAAAAGACTTGACCGAGGTCAAGTCCGCATAGATGGTTTTTGCTACTCAAATAGCCGTATGAGCATTCCGATGACTTCTTGGCGCATCGCGGCGTAGTCGATATAGTCGTGCTTATCGTAGATCGCTTCGTGCGCGTAGGATTGAATGAGATTCATCGCCACGTGGATCTTTTCCTTCAATTGCTCCGCGCTATAGCCGAGGGAGATAAATTTCTCCGCGGCGGCGAGGGTGATATGCTTCTCGAGGCTCATAAACTCCTCGTTGATCCCTTCGTCCACGACGGCGATAGAGTGCAGGATGTTGTGCAAGTTCGCATTCTTGTGGTGCATGGACTCCGCGATGTCGATGACGTGCTCAAACATCTCGCGCAGGGAAGTCTCCTTCGTCATCGTGCCGAAGTAGTCCATCACGGGAGACGCCGTCTCGCGGATATAGATCTTCAGGACGTAAAAGAGGATATCGCGCTTGTCGGAGAAATATCCGTAGACGATCCCCGTCGATACGCCTGCGCGCTTCGCGATGTCAGACGTGACCGTACTGTAATACCCCTTCTCGGAGAATAGCTCGTACGCCGCGCGAATGATCTTATCCTTCTTTTCGATAGAGCGCTGTTGCTTGGGCTCTCTGACGCTTTTTTCCATATCCGTATTGTATCATTCTTTTCATGAAAAGACAATATATTTGCGAAAATTGTACGAATGTGAAAAATTATTCATATTTTACTTGACGCGGGCGTATCGTCGTATTATAATGCAGATGAATGTGAATAATCATTCATATTTGGCATCGCATGACGTAGTCGTGCGGGGGAGGAAGAAATATGCCGATCATACTCGCACCCATCGATAGGGAACTTAAGATCGTCCGCATCGCGGCGGACGAAAAGACCAAGAAGCATCTCGAAAACCTCGGGATCAACGTGAACGGTTCCATCCGCGTGCTGTCCTCGTCGGGCGGCTCTGTGGTCGTGATGGTGAAGGACGGGAGGATCGCCCTGGACGGGAATCTGTCGACGAAGATATTCGTCGCGTAAATAAGGAGGAAATATGGAAAGGACATTGGACTCATTCGAGATCTCTGACGTCGGCATCGTGAAGAAGGTCGGCGGCGAAGGTCAGATCAAGCGCCGCTTATTCGATATGGGGATCACCCCCGGCGCGGAGATCAAGATGCGCAAGAGGGCACCCCTCGGTGATCCCATCGAGATCACCGTGCGCGGCTACGAGCTCACGCTCAGGAAGGCGGAGGCGGCGTGCGTTACGATGGAGGTGAAGGGATGAAACGCTTTGCACTTGCAGGAAATCCGAATTGCGGTAAGACCACCCTTTTCAATGCATTGACGGGCTCCACGGCGCACGTCGGCAACTGGCCGGGCGTCACGGTGGATAAGAAGACGGGCACCTACAAGAAGTGCCCCGAACCGGTGGAGATCGTAGACCTCCCGGGCATCTACTCCCTCTCTCCCTATACCCCGGAGGAGGTCATCGCCCGCAACTATATCTTGGACGAGAAGCCCGACTGTATCATCAATATCGTGGACGCGACGAACCTCGAGAGAAATCTCTATCTGACCACGCAGGTCATGGAGATCGACGTCCCCGTCGTGATCGCTCTCAATATGATGGACGAAGTGGAGAAACTCGGCAACACGATCGACGAGAAACTGCTCGAGGAGAGGCTGAACGTCCCCGTCGTGAAAACCTCGGCGCTGAAGGAGAGCGGCTTGGACGACTTGATGAAGCGCGCCTATGCCGCCTCAACCAAGCCACGCGAAGGGACGAGCGTCCTCGAGAGCTCCGCACTCTCCCACCTGATCGGTGACGTAAAGATCGCCCTTAAGGGCCAGGGCGTCGCCAATCCCTTGTTCCATGCGGTCAAGCTCGTGGAGAATGACAGCATCGAGACCGAGATGCATAAGGAGACTCTCCCGATGATCGAGGAGTTCAAGGCGACATTTGAAGACGACGTCTTCGGCGACGACTTTGAGGCGCTGGTGGCGGACGCGAGATACAAGTATATCTCCAAGTATTTCGCCCCCGTCATGACCAAGAAGCAGGAGAAGTTCAGCATGACGAAATCGGATAAGATCGACCGCGTGCTGACGCATAAGGTGTGGGGTATCCCCATCTTTCTCGTGATCCTTTTCCTCGTCTTCCACCTGACGTTCAGCGAGGATCTACTATATCTCGGCGCGGCGGGTGTCTTTGATAAACCCGTCGTCGCGTACAGCACCGTGACGGGAGAGGAGATCGCAGAAGAAGACTTTACGAGCGGCGCGATCTATCTCGACGAAGACGGCAACGAAGTGGAAGCGGTCTTTTACGGTGACGAATTTGTAGAGCTCGCCCCCGTTCCCTATGCCTATGACAAGGAAGGGAATAAGATCACGGCATTCTACGATGCGGAGGGGAACGAACTAACCGTCCTCGCGGACGACGAGGGTGAACTCCTCGACCTATACGACGCGGAAGGAAATAAGTACGAGACCTTCTATAACGCGGATGGGTACGAATGCACCCTCGCTTTGAACGAAGAGGGCGAATTCGAGGACGTGGAATTTGTCAGCGAGATCGACGCCTTCTGCTCCGAGATCACGGTCAATACCTTCTTTGGCTACGAGGAGTCGGTGTACAGCCCGGGCGTGATCCTCTTTAACGCGCTCGATACCTTCACGGGACTTTTGTCCGCCTGCATGAGCGAGGCGATGGCGTCCGCTCCCGCTTGGGCGAGCGGGCTCGTCGTGGACGGCATCCTCGGAGGTCTCTTCTCCGTGCTCTCCTTCCTGCCGCAGATCCTCCTTCTTTTCCTCTTCTTCTCCCTCCTCGAGGACAGCGGATATATGGCGCGCGTCGCCTTTATCCTCGATAGGATCTTCCGTCGCTTCGGTCTCTCGGGCAGGGCATTCATGCCGATGATCATGGGCTTCGGCTGCTCTATCCCCGCGATGACGAATACGAGGACGCTCGCAGACGACAAGGAGCGCACCGCGACCATCCGCGTGATCCCCTTCTTCAGCTGCAGCGCGAAGCTCCCCATCCTGACTGCGATCGCGGGAGGTATCGTACAGTTCTTCGGAGTGGGCAATGCCGATCTCATCACCTACGCGATGTATCTCCTCGGTATCGTGGTCGCGATCCTCGCGGTCATCCTGATGCGTTCTACCACGATGAAAGGGGAAGTCCCTCCCTTCATTATGGAGCTCCCGACATATCATCTCCCGCAGTTCAAGGCGCTGATGATCCACCTCTTCGATAAGGCGAAGCACTTTATCAAAAAGGCATTTACGATCATCCTCGCCTCCACCATCGTGATCTGGTTCATCAGTCACTTCTCTTGGAATTGGCACTATCTCGAGGACAGCGAGATGAATCTCTCCATTCTCGCGGGGCTCGGGGGACTACTGCAACCCATCTTTACGCCGCTCGGCTTCGGCTCACAGCTTGGTGAATACGGCTGGGTCTTTGTGGTGGCGGCGGTCACGGGACTCATCGCGAAGGAGAACGTCATCGCGACCTTCGGTACTCTCGCGGCGTGTATCACGGCGGGCTTTGCCGCTAACGAGGCGCTCGGCGGTGTGGATAGCGTCGTGCAGATGATCACCGCAACGGGGATCACGGTGCCCGCCTTGATCGCCTTTATCGCCTTCAATATGACCACCATCCCCTGCTTTGCGGCAGTGGCGACGGCAAAGGCGGAGCTCCCCAATAAGAAGTCCTTCAAAATGACCCTCCTCTTCTGGGTGGCGACCTCCTATATCGTCGCCTCGATGATCTACCTGATCGGGTCGTGGTGGTGGACGGCGTTTATCTTTGCTGCCGTCATCGCGGTCGTGATCGCCTTTATCGTCCTCTATAATAAGCGGGACGCGAAGGGCAAAGCAAAGGCGGCGTGATATGAGCGTATTTCTTCAAGTCTTGTTGATCGTTGCTTGCGTCGCGATCGTCGTCGGAGTCGTGATCTCCCGCATCATCGCGTGGAAGAAGGGCAAACCGCCCTGCGACTGCGGCTGCTCGGAATGTCCCGGGTGCAGCGCTTGCAAGCGGGCGAAAGAGAAGGAAAAGCAATAAAAAAAGAGGGCACTCTTCCGAGAGTGCCTTCTCCTTTTTTTTACCGCGTCTATAGGAGCGGGATCATCAGAGCGAGGAGGGGGATGGTCGCGATACAGGACAGGGTGCTGATCAGTACGCTGCACGCCGCCTGCGTCTGTCCCTCTTTGACGAGCTCGGACATATTCAGGACCATACTCGCCGCGGGGCAACACCCGAGGATAAAGAAGGTCACCTTGATATAGGTCGGCAGGGGGATAAAGTAGATGATCAGGAAGGATAGGAGAGGGTAGATCACGTTCTTGATCGCCGTCGAGAGATAGATGCGGGGATTTAGAAAGAGATCTCTCGGAGTGACCGTCGCGAGACGCATACCGAGGATCAGCATACACATCGGGGTGGTCATCTTTGCAAGGAGGGTGATGATGGGCTCGATGTAATTCGGCTCGAGCTTTGTCCTCGTGAGAAAGAGGGGGATCGCGACGAGCAGGGTGATGGTCGTGGGATTGATGATCATATTTCTCACGCTCATCTTCTTTCTGTCCCACGAGATGATGCCGACGGCAAGAGTCCAAGACAGGAGATTCAGACTGACCGAAAAGACGGAGGAGAAGACCACGGCTTCGGGATAGCCGGGGAGGATCGCCTCGAGCAGGGGCACGCCGAAAAAGCCCACGTTCGCGAGAGCGGAGGCGATCGTGCAGATGCGGTTGCGTACGTCGTCGAACTTGCTCTTTAGGATAAAGGTCAAGCTCACCATCACGAGGATCTGCATCCCCATACACAGTCCGAAAAAGATCCCCATTTGAGCAAAGAACTCGGGGCTGTAGTCGGCGGCGTTGAAGGAATAGAGAAAGAGGGCGGGCTGACAGACGTATAAGAGGACGCGGGCAAAAGCCCCGATGGAGTCGGGTTTGATCGCTTTCGTTTTCACGAAGATAAAGCCGGGGATCGCATAGGCTAGCATGATCGCCACGGTGATGAGCGTGATCGTGAAATTACTCATACGTAGATTATAGCACGAAGTGCGCGCGGGGTAAAGAGATTAGAAGGCGAGCTTTAAGAGTGCGGCGCGATAGATCTCGGCGCACTTCAGGAGTCCCTCGAGGGTGATCGCCTCGTCCTTTTGATGGATGCGGCTCTCCTCCAAGGGGAAGATGGGACCGAAGGCAACGGCATTCGGAAAGGCGCGCGCGTAGGTCGCACCCCCGATCGCGATGGGGCGGGCGCTCTCACCCGTGACTTCGTTATAGGCGGCGAGGAGACTCGTCACGAGCTCGGACTCGGGGGACACGTAGAGGGGGAGGTGACGACCCTGTACGGTGATCTCGGCGTCCTCGCCGAGGGTTTTTTTGAGGATCGCGATGAGCTCTTCCTCGGTGTGCGGGGCGGGATAGCGGACGTCTATGGAAAAGAGGATGCGATCACCCTTTGTCTCCACGCGGCCGACGTTCATCGTGAGATCGCCGATCTCCTCGTTTTCCATCTTGATCCCGAGACCTTCGCCGCTTGACGCGTGGAAATAGTCGTAGAGATCCGCGAGGGACTCGGAGGAGGACTTGACGGCGTAGAGGATCTTCAGGATCGCGTTCTCGCCCTTGTCGGGGGTGGAGCCGTGCGCCGAGACGCCCTCCGCAGAGAGGCGGAAGCCTCCCGCGATAAACTTGACTTTGACTCCCCCCTTCAAGCACTTGGAAAAGGCGGCGTCGGAGAGAGAGGTGACCTCGAGGGTCGCGCGGTCAGCGACCATATTTACCCTTTCTCCTCCCGAGAAGGAGAGGATCTCGGCGGGTTTTTTCAGCGAGATGACGGCGTGCAGGACCCCCTTCTCGCAGTAGATCACGGGAAAGTCCGCGTCGGGAGAAAAGGAGAGGGAGGGGATCTCCTCACTCATCAGGTATCTCTCGATGCACTTCCAGCCGCTCTCTTCATTCAGTCCTGCGATCAGGCGGATGCGCCTGCGCGGGACTCTCTTTTCATCGAGGAGGGACTTCAGGGCGTAGAGCACGGCGATCGCGGGACCTTTATCGTCCTCGGTGCCGCGTCCGTAGATGATCTCTTTCCCCTCCTCCACGGCGATCTCACCGAGAGGGGAGTGCGACCAATCGCTCCCGAAAGGTACGGTATCGAGATGAAAGGGGACGCCGAGCAGCTCTCCCTCTCCGATCTCCGCCCAGCCGCAATACCCGTCCACGACGTGAGTCTTTAAGCCGAAGGAAGCCGCGAGGGTGAGCAAGCGATCCAAGGCTTCTCTCGTCCCCTTGCCGAAGGGGGCGCCCGGGGCGCTCTCTCCCTGTACGCTGTCCACCGAGAGGAGGGAGAGAAGGGAGTCTTTGATCGCGTCGCTGTATCTACTCATAGTGTACTCTTTCATCACTTACCTACCTATAAAAATCTTTCCCTATTATATGCCCCTGCCGCCTACATTTGTCAAGTGATCCGTTTCCCGCCGCGGGGATAAAAGGGGGGAAATGCGGGAAAAATCACGCTATGAATGCTATCCTTCGCGTGGTGATATTCTCCGTATCGAGTTTCCTCTTCCTCTTCGTCGTGACCAAGATCATGGGCAAGAAACAGATCGCCCAGCTCTCCTTTCTCGACTATGTGATCGGGATCTCCTTAGGCTCCATCGCCGCCGAGATGGCGACCGATCCCGAGAGACCCTTCTATCATTTCTTTATCGCGATGACCATCTATCTCATTATGGATATCGTGCTGACCCTCGTCGCGCGAAAGGGCACTTTTCTCAAGAAATTTCTGCGCGGACGCCCCCTGATCCTCGTGGAGGAGGGGCGGATCAATTACAAGAATCTGACCCGCAGTAAGCTCGACATCAACGATCTTTTATCGCTCTGTCGCGCGAAAGGATACTTTGACCTCAGGGACGTACGTTACGTGATCTTTGAGACGAGCGGCGATATCTCGGTATTGCCTTCTCCCCGCGCGGTGAATGCCCGCGCCGTCGATCTCGGCATCCGTCCTCTCCCCGCATCTCTCAGTAAAGACGTCGTGGAGGACGGCAGGATCGTGGAGAGAGCGCTCGAGGAGGTGGGACGGGATAAATCGTGGTTGCTCTCCCGCCTCGGGATAGAGGAAGGAGATGTCGCAAAGATCGCCCTCGCGACCTACTATAAGGAGGACGACGAGCTCGTCGTGCATCGAAAGTAGGGGTCGTGATTCTATGATTCGGAGAATATGCGGCGCTTACGCGCGCAATATGGTAAACTGAACGGGATAAAAACGCTCTCAAGGGCGAAAAGGAGAATACTTATGAAGAAAAAGATTTTGGCAATTATTTTGATCGTCATCGCCGTCGTGTCCCTCGTGTTCGGCGTCGTGATGTTTACCAAGGGTGATCTCAATCGCGCGTCAGGTACTATGGCGAGCAAGCAGGTTTACGGCGGAGACGCTTATACCGGTATCCAAAATGCTTCCGCGACCACCGCAAATAACGTACAGCAAGCCAATCTCATCTTGATGGATATGAATGAGACCATCGCGTTCGGTTTCGGCGCCGTTCTCGTCGTGATCGGACTACTGTGCTGTGCTTTCGGCGTGGCTTTCCTTTTGAAGAAGCAAGAAGCCGCTCCCGTAAAAGAAACGCCCGCAGCTTTTATGCCCCCCTATTCCACGAAGGATAGCGATTAACAGGGAGGAGAAGGAAATGGAATACTGGTATCTTTACGTACTGCCCCTCATCGGAGGACTCATTCTTTATGCGATCATCAAGGTCGTGGTCAGGATCCCTGCCGCAAGTTTGAACGCGAAATTTATCAAATTGGGCGTGCTGAAAGGCAAGACGCTCGCGGAGATCACCGCGGTTGTGGGGCAGCCCAATGCGGTGTCTGTGAACGCCGAAGGGATCACGGTCAGACAGTGGATCGCTCCCGGCTATCATATCGTGCTCCTCTTTGACGAGAACGACATCTGTCTGGGCGTAAACTCCGAGACCAAGGTGTGATCGAGTCGGTACATAATCGAGGCGAGAGGTGATCCCTCTCGCTTCTTTTTATATCTCGGGGCGAGGGGATCGGCGCTTTGACCTCTATCCCATCAGCGAGCCGACACCCTATCACGGCGAATAAACCTTTCCGCAAAAAAAGAAAAAGCACTCGGCGTTGACCGAGTGCTTCTTTTATGGTTTGGGCAGGGAGCACTTCCGCTCTATGGTTGGATATGGTTTACATTTGGACTAAACTATAGATTTCTGATATAGAATTGACAATATCATTGTATTATGCTACATTTAATATATAATGGGAAGGAGCGCGCTTGCTCTATTTTCCGTTTTTCGCTCTGATATAAGGAGGAGATGATATGAAAAAGTTGTTAGTGGCATTGATCATCGTGATTGTCTCGGCTACGCTTTGTTTCGGGTTAGTCGCTTGTTCGAGCGAGGAAACCGATATCTATTATGAGGTGAAAGGCTCCTCTTTGGACGAGTCCTCCTGGGTAGAGCTTAGCGGTGGCAAGTGGAAGGACAATGGCGGCGAGTCGGGCAAGTACGAGCTCGACGGAGACAAGATCAGCTTCCTGCAGGACGGCGAGGAGCTCATGACAGGCACCCTAAAGGACGGCACGCTCACCCTCGAGATGTGGGGGATGCCCGTAGGCACGTATATCACCAAGGACGCATACGAAATTTTGAAAGCATCTAATAGAGAGATAGTTCCTTCTTCGGGAGGCGATCAAGGCGTATCGGATAAAGATCCTTCGTCGGGAGAGGGGATCTCCGAGGGGGATCCGAGTGAAAACACACAAACTACATATACTGTCACTTTCGATGCGAACGGTGGTGCTTTGATCGGTGCAAGGAAGCTCACCGTAGATGCGGGGAGTAAGATCGAGGCGCCTGCCGCTCCCGTCTATGACGGACACGTCTTCGTGGGATGGTCCGTAAGCACGATCGAGAAGAGCCTTTGGGATTTTTCATCGGATACAGTAACGAAGAGCATCACTTTGTACGCGTATTGGGAGAATGAGATCGTCGTTTCCTTTAATGCAAACGGAGGATCTTTCCTTTCGGGGGATAAGGTGAAAACCTCCATCGTGGAAAAGGGCAGCCGTACAAGTGCGCCCGAAACGCCTTCGCGTGAAAACTATATCTTTACCCATTGGTTTGCCGATGCTCGATTGACTGCGCGATGGGACTTTGAGAATGATACCGTCACCTCCTCGATCACGCTGTATGCCGGTTGGGTATACGACGAGAAGGACGTGACTTTCGTATTGAATTATGACGGTGCAAATAATGAGGTAAAGAAGACGACGAACGGCAAGGTCGACTACACCCCCGAGCGCGCTGGATACGTCTTTAACGGGTGGTGGCTGAGCAGCGGTCAGACCTCGGCGGGATATATCCTGAGCAAGAAGTTCGACGTTTCTAATGTCGTTTCGCAAAACGGGTTGACGCTGTATGCTGAGTGGGTAGATGCGGCGACGCAAGCGTCACAGCTCCGCGCACCCGGCGTTTCCATCGAGAACAGCGTCTTCTCCTGGGACGCTGTACCCAATGCGGAAGGATATCGCGTCACCGTATATAAATCCAATAAAAATGAATCCGAGATGGATACAGTCATACACGCTACCACTTGGACTTTCCCCGACTATTACGATACAGGTTATTATACTGTCAAGATCCGCTCCAACGGCGACGGACTGAATACGATCAACTCCAGCTATGTGACCAAGAGTTACGCGCATATGATCCTTCCCTCCGTGACGGATATCTCGATGGATATCTCTACTTCGATCGTTACTTGGTCCGCCTTGGACTATCCCGCTAACTATGACGTGTACGTCAATAATCAATTAGCGGTCAGTACGCCCTCGACTCTCTTCGATCTGTCAGATTATGAAGCAGGGAGCTATACGATAAAGATCGAAGCGTCGTACGGGAGTTATACCCATTCCGTCTCATCCCGCTCGGTGATGAAGTATAGGCTGAAATCACCGATCGTAAATATTGAGTTAAATGACGAAGATGCATCCTATTTGATCTCTTGGGAAGAGATCCTCCATGCCAATCAGTATGTCGTCACCATCAACGGCAAGGAAATTCGGACGGAAGAGCTCTCGTATCGCTTATCAGCAGACAGCGATCTATATGACGAGAATAACGAGGTGATGATCAGCGTAGCGGCGTTTGACACCCTTGCGGATTATTTGATCTCCGTGAATAATGCAGAGCAGAAAAGAGAGAAGCACTATGTGGTGACCTTATTGAAGGCCCCGGAGGAAGGTGGCGAAGTCAACTGGGCATTAAGAGCCCTTGCTGCCGGTGAGGAAGTCACGATCACAGCAGAAACCAATCGGGGCTACACTTGGCTTGGTTGGTATAAGGGGGAGGAAAAGGTCAG
>CAMOTC010000050.1 GCA_946625545.1 uncultured Clostridia bacterium
ACAGCAACAAGGTGCTCGACCTCATCGCTCACATGAGCAAGGTGGACGCGTAATCTAACGATCCGATAACGAGGGAGAGATTCTCCCGTGAGGAGGTATTATCATGGGTAAGATCAAGCTTACGACCGTGCCTTTCCAAGGAACGGATGCACAGGAGAAAGAGCTTCGTGCGAAACTATACGATATCAAGAAGCTCCCCGGCGCGTTGATGCCGGCGCTTCAGGCGGCGCAGGGCGTTTACGGCTATTTGCCGGTAGAGGTCCAGCAGATCGTCGCGGAGGAACTGAACGTTCCCCTTGAGAAGGTCTTCGGCGTATCCACCTTCTACTCGCAGTTTACTCTGAATCCCCGCGGGAAATATCAGATCTCCGTCTGCCTCGGCACCGCTTGCTACGTTAAGGGTTCGGGCGATATCATCAACGAGGTCAAGAATATCCTCAAGATCGATAACGACGAGTGCACTCCGGACAGGAAGTTCTCCCTTTTGGAGACCCGCTGCATCGGATGCTGCGGATTGGCTCCCGTGCTCAGCGTAAACGACGAAGTGTACGGCAGGATCACCACCAAAGACGTGGCAGGGATCATCGCGAAGTATAACGCGTAATCTATACGAAATAAAAGAACTTCGACAGGCATTTTTTGCGTGTCGAAGTTTTTTTTGCCCTTGACAGTGCGACGTGTAAATAATATAATGAAAATGATCAAACGTTTGAGGTAAGATCATGGATATCAATGAAGTCATCAATGCAGTCAAGAGGAGAGCGGAGTCTATCTGCCGCATCCTTTTCTTCATTGTTGCGGGCGTGTGCTTTTTCTATTACGTAGGGGACTTTAACGGATCGTTCATGCCCGTCTTGGGGACGTTTATCTCTATGGTACTGGAGGTCGCACTCTGGCTCTTGATCCCCGTCCTTCTCTCCATCAGGAGGAGAAGCGTGGCGAAATGGGCTTTTCTCGGACTCTCCATCTTTTGGGCGCTGACCACGACCTTTGACCTCTTGAAGGGGGCGGGGCTCGCCACCGCGGAGGCAAGCTCGCTTTCCTGCGCGACGGGCGTCTTTTCCTTCTTTGTCGCTTGTGCGATGATCGTGATGTCGGTTTTCGCCGTGATCGCTTATTGGAAAAAGGACACGAAGCTCAAGCTCGTCGCTTTCTCGATCTATCTCGGCACGATTCTTCTCTTTATCGTGCTCTTTGCGCTTCGCGTCGCTCTGTACGCAAAGCTGTCTGTGGATTGGAATGAATATTTCAACCTGCTCTACAGCTATCTCCTGATCCCTATCGCGATGTGCTTCGCCGCGCTCGCTTTTTGGTTCAAGGAGAGTGACCTGCATTTCTCCTTTCTCGATCGGACGGACGCTCTGAAGGGTGACGACAGCGGCGTTTACGTCGAGGAGGACGAGGAGACGGAAGAGGCGCCCCTCGATGCGCCCGCCGAGGAAGGCTCGGCAGGGGAAAGGACGGAAGATAGGAGCGAATGATCTCTTTATCTATAGGAAGGTCGAAAGGCTCCGCTGATGCGGAGTTTTTTTATCCGTGCGGAGCCCTTGGAGAAAAATAGATCGGATAATGCGGAAAATTGAGTGATAAAATATTGCAAAAGAGAGAGTAATGTGGTACAATCTACTTTGAGCGTGCCCGCGCACGCGCGTATTGCTATGGAAATATCGAAACACTTGGTCGATTTGGTCGTAAACAGCCTGGAAGCTCTCGCGAAGCACGTCCTCGTCCTCATCACGGAGGAGGAAGGCGGGATCGCTCTCGAGGTCTCTGACGACGGCGTCGGGATCAACGAAGAGGAGCTCCGAAAGGCTTTTCGCGGGGAGAAGGCTCCGCGCGGCAGAGGACTCTCCCTCCTCAAGGAGGTCGCCGAAAGCTCGGGAGGCTCGCTCTCCTACGCGTCGACGGAGAGAGGCACCGTCGTGCGCGCTCTCTTTCGGGGGGTACCCCTCGGACAGGTGGGCGACGCCTTGATCGTCTTTTGGCAGGAGATGCCCATCACGGTCATCACGCTGTCGGCGGTCACGGGAAAGGGCGGATACGTCTTTGACTCCCGCTTGATCGAGACGAAATACGGTAGCTATACGGATACGGAAACAATGGTGAAAGTCCGCAAGGACGTGAACTATACTCTAACAAATTTATTTGGAGGAAAGTGATATGAAAAGCATCGCAGACATCAACGCCATCAGGGAAGAGATGCAGTCCAAGGTCTTGATCCGCGACAATACGAAAGAGGGTGAGACCCACGTATTCGTCGGGATGGGTACGACGGGATTGCAGTCCGGCGCGGTAGAAGTATTCAACGCCTTTGTGGACGAGATCACCTCTCGCCTCGTGAAGAACGTCAGGATCTCTCGCGCGGGAAATATGGACGTGAAGGATCAGCCCGCCGCGGAGGTCGTACTCCCCGGAAAGGCTCCCGTCACCTACGCAGGACTCAATGCGGAAAAGGTGAAGGTCATCGTCGAGAAACACATTTTGGGCGGAGAGCCTGTGACGGAATATATCGTCAAGTAAAGTAGGAGGAAGGTATGTACAGAAGTCACATTTTGGTTTGCGGTGGTACGGGCTGTCACTCCAATAACAGCGCGAACATCCTGAAGGCATTTAACGAAGAGCTGGCGAAGGCGGGCATCGCTGCCGACGTCCAGACGGTACAGACCGGTTGCTTCGGTCTCTGCGCGGTAGGTCCCGTCGTTATCGTCTATCCCGAGGGCGCATTCTATAGCTGCGTCACGGTGGAGGACGTCCCCGAGATCGTCTCCGAGCACCTCGTGAAGGGCAGACTCGTCGAGCGCCTCCTCTACAAGGAGAAGGCTACCGGCAAGACGGTCAAGGCTCTCTCCGAAACCAATTTCTATAAGAAACAGACCCGCGTCGTTCTCCGTAACTGCGGCGTGATCAATCCCGAGAATATCGACGAGTATATCGCGATGGACGGCTATCAGGCGCTCATCAAGGCGCTGACCTCGATGCAACCGCAGGAGGTCATCGACGTCGTGCTCGCTTCGGGTCTTCGCGGCAGAGGCGGCGCAGGCTTCCCGACGGGCAGAAAGTGGCAGTTCACCAAGGACGCTGTGGGCGACGTGAAGTACGTGGCTTGTAACGCCGACGAGGGCGACCCCGGCGCATTCATGGATCGTTCCGTCCTCGAGGGTGACCCTCACGCGGTCATCGAGGCGATGGCGATCGCGGCGTATGCGATCGGCGCACAACAGGGCTACGTTTACGTCCGTGCGGAGTACCCCATCGCGGTCAGGAGACTGCAGATCGCTATCGATCAGGCGAAGGAGTACGGACTCCTCGGCAAGAATATCCTCGGCACCGGCTTTAATTTCGACCTCGAGATCCGTCTCGGCGCAGGCGCATTCGTCTGCGGTGAGGAGACCGCTCTTATGACGAGTATCGAGGGTAACCGCGGCGAGCCCCGCGTTCGTCCGCCGTTCCCCGCACACAAGGGTCTCTTTGGCAAGCCGACCGTGCTCAATAACGTAGAAACCTATGCGAATATCGCGCAGATCATCTTGAAGGGTGCCGATTGGTTCAAGTCCATGGGCACCGAGAAGAGCCGCGGCACCAAGGTCTTCGCTCTCGGCGGTAAGATCGTGAATACCGGTCTCGTGGAGATCCCGATGGGTACCACCCTTCGCGAGGTCATCGAGGACATCGGCGGCGGCGTGCCCAACGGCAAGAAGTTCAAGGCGGCGCAGACCGGCGGGCCTTCGGGCGGCTGTATCCCCGCAGAGCACTTCGATATCCCCATCGACTACGACAACCTGATCTCCATCGGCTCCATGATGGGCTCGGGCGGTATGATCGTCATGGATGAGGACAACTGTATGGTGGATATCGCGAAGTTCTTCCTTACCTTCACGGTGGATGAGAGCTGCGGTAAGTGCACCCCCTGCCGTATCGGTAATAAGAGACTCCTCGAGTACCTCGATAAGATCACCACGGGCAAAGCTACCCTGCAGGATCTCGAGGATATGGAGAAGCTCTGCTACTACATCAAGGAGAACTCCCTCTGCGGCCTCGGACAGACCGCTCCCAACCCCGTCCTCTCGACGCTCCGCTACTTCCGTGACGAGTACATCGCTCACGTCGTGGATAAGAAGTGTCCCGCAGGCGTATGTAAGAGCCTCCTGCAGTACAAGATCATTAAGGACAGCTGTATCGGCTGCGGCATGTGTCAGAGACAGTGCCCCGCGAGCGCGATCAATCGTACCGATTATATCGCTCCCGGCAAGAAGCTCGCCGCGATGGAGATCGACCCCGCGAAGTGCGTGAAGTGCGGCGCTTGTATGTCGACTTGTAAGTTCAAGGCGATCGTGAAGGAATAACGGAGGTAACAGAGATGGAAGAAGTCAAAATGGTTAATTTGAAGATCAATGGGATCGACGTATCCGTCCCCGCAGGCAGCACGATCCTCGAGGCGGCGCGCAAGGCAGGGATCAAGATCCCCACGCTCTGCTACTTGAAGGATATCAACGCGATCGGTGCTTGCCGTGTGTGCGTGGTGGAAGTGAAGGGCGCGAGGAGCCTCGTTGCCGCGTGCGTTTTCCCCGTCAGCGAGGGTATGGAAGTCACGACCAATTCTCCCAAGGTGATGAATAGCCGTAAGATCACCCTCGAGCTCCTTTTGTCCGATCACAAGAAGGAGTGCTTGAGCTGTGTCAGGAATAAGAGCTGCGAATTGCAGGCTCTCGCCCTCGAGTACGGTTGCGACGAGAATAAGTACAAGGGTGCGACGTCGAACTATCCCATCGACGACACCACTCCCTACCTCGTGCGCGACAATAATAAGTGTATCCTCTGCCGTCGCTGTGTGGCGGCGTGTAAGGAATATCAGTCGGTGGCGGTCATCGGCGCGAATGCTCGCGGCTTCGATACCCACATCGCCTGCGCCTTTGAAAATCCCCTCTCCTCCGTCGCCTGCGTAGGCTGCGGACAGTGCATCACCGTCTGCCCGACGGGCGCTCTGACCGAGAAGTCGGAGATCGATAACGTGATCGCCGCGCTCGCAGATCCCACGAAGTACGTGATCGTGGGCACCGCTCCCTCCGTGAGAGTGGGTCTCGGTGAGGAGTTCAATAGCCCCATCGGTACCGAGGTCGAGGGCAAGATGGCTGCGGCGCTCCGCAGAATGGGCTTCAATAACGTCTTTGACGTGGACTTTGCGGCTGATCTCACGATCATGGAGGAAGGCACCGAGTTTATCCACCGCGTGCAGAATGGCGGGGTGCTCCCGATGATCACCTCCTGCTCTCCCGCGTGGATCAAGTTTATCGAGCATAACTTCCCCGATCAGCTCGACCACCTCTCCACCTGCAAGTCGCCGCAACAGATGTTCGGCGCTATCGTGAAGACCTATTACGCCGAGAAGCTCGGAAAGGATCCCAAGGATATCTACGTCGTCTCCGTGATGCCCTGCACCGCGAAGAAGTTCGAGAAGACCCGTCCCGACCAGAACGCGGCGGGCGAGGGTATCCCCGATATCGATGCGGTGCTGACTACCCGCGAGCTCGCGAAGCTGATCAAGCGTATGGGCATTATGTTCAATGATCTCCCCGCGGAGAAGTTCGACGATCCGCTCGGCATCTCCACCGGCGCAGGCGTGATCTTCGGCGTTACGGGCGGCGTGATGGAGGCGGCTCTCCGTACCGTTGCGGAGAAACTGACGGGCAAGGAGCTCCCCTCCGTAGACTTCAAGGAAGTGCGCGGCACCAAGGGGATCAAAGAGGCTGAGTACGACGTCGCAGGCATCAAGGTCAAGGTCGCCGTCGCTTCGGGACTTGCCAATGCGCGCGTCCTCCTCGACGAGATCAGGGCAGGCAAGAGCCCCTATCACTTCATCGAGATCATGAGCTGCCCCGGCGGCTGTGTGAACGGCGGCGGTCAGCCCATCCGCACCGCGGACGAGAGAAATAATATCGACATCAAGGCGACTCGCGCCGCGAGCATCTACAAGCTCGACAGCGAGATGAAGTACAGGAAGTCTCACGAGAATCCCGCGATCATCACGCTCTACAAAGAGTACCTCGGCGAGCCGGGCAGCCACAAGGCGCATCACATCCTGCACACCTCCTATATCAAGAGGGGTCTGTAAGGGACTCGCAAGGGAGAATTCTCCCTGAAACGAACATCAGGGGGCGCGGCAACGCGCCCCTTCGTACAACTATATAAGGTGATATTTCCGTGCGGACAAGGAAGCAGGTGAAAATCCCGCACAGCCCCCGCTACTGTAAGAGCCGCTTCTTCAGCAGAGAGAGAAGCGTTAGCGAACGTCACTACCAGGGAAGGCACGCAGGGCGCGAAAGCGCCGCTCCAGTCAGGATACTTCAAGTACGGAATGCTCAAATACTTTACTTTCGGAGGGAAAGAAAAATGAGGAAATTTTTAACTGCACTTTTAATTGTCACGCTTTTAGCGACAGCTGTCCTTTGCGTTGCGTGTAAGAGCTTTGAAGGTTCTGCGTTCGAGGCGTTCAAGCAGATGCAAGAGGACGGAAAAATCGAAATGGAGTATACCGAATCTGCGGAATATGGCGCTTTCATCACCAAGATTACCTATGACGGGTTTACGATGGGTGACGCCGGCTTTCCTATGGTTTACGTGAATAACAATGCGTATGAAGATGAGCTCCACAGCATGGGAAACAACTATACCTATGACGGTGAAGAATTCTATGCGTCCAAAGAGGGTATTTCCAATATTACTTATGAAAAAGGTATGAAGATCTTGATCGTTTATACCGAATGCATTAATCCCGAGACCTATGAATATGCGGTAGCGAAGGGATCTGGTTTGCTTTTCACGCTTCCCGATAAGGTTGAAAAAGTCACTCTGGACTAAAGATATCGTTTTAACGGCGCTTGCGGCAGCGCTGCTCTCTGCGGGCAAACAGGCGCTGGCGGCCATCCCGAACGTGGAGGTCGTCACCCTGCTCATCATGCTCTATGCAGCCTGCTTCAAGCCGCAAATCGCTTTTATCGCGACGGGCGTCTTTATCGTGATCGAGTGCTTCATCTGGGGCATTCACACTTGGGTCTTGGCATATATCATTCATTGGAATTTCGTTGCCTTCGCGACCTTTTTGCTTGCTCGTATTTTTAAATTCAAAAACAAGTTTATTTATTTTGGTTTTACCATTTTTGTCACAACGGCATTTGGCGTGCTGACTACGGCGATCGACGCATTCTTTACAGTGGCGCGCGTCAACGTCGCTTTCGGGTATGCTTTCTCGGTCATCTATATGCGCGGCATCTATTTCTATATCGTGCACGTGGTGGGCAACGCCGCCTTCAATATCGTGCTTTTTAGCCCGATGCGCACTCTCCTCGACAGACTGATGGTCAAGTATTACGGGAGAGACGTCTTTCTCCGTGAGGAAGATAGTGGGTCTAAGCTGAAAAGATCGGACGCGGCGAAAGAAGTAGCCCCCTCCGCCGAGTTGACAGATTATCACAGAAGTGATAAAATAAACGATAGCAAGGGCGACTGATGGAGTCCCGAGGGAGCCTGCGCCAGTATATACGTGAGGTAATTATTATGGCTTGGTGGGGTAAACTCTTGATCGGTATCGGTGTGGTAGCGGTCGTCATTATCATCGTCGCGCTCATCGTCAAAGCTTACAATAAGCTCGTCGACAGCAGGGAAAAGGTAAAGAACGGTTGGTCGCAGATCGACGTACAGCTTCGTCGCCGCTTCGACCTGATCCCCAATCTCGTGGAGACGGTCAAAGGATACGCCGCGCACGAGAAGGAGACCTTGGAGAACGTCACGATGTGGCGTAGCCGCGTGAGCAGCGCCTCCACGACGGAGGAGGCGATCGACGCGAACGCGGGCTTGTCCGGCGCACTCGGCAGACTCCTCGTCACGATGGAGAAGTATCCCGAGCTCAAGGCAAATCAGAACTTCCTGAAACTGCAGAGCGAGCTCACCGATATCGAGAATAAGATCTCCTACTCCAGACAGTTCTATAATGACACCGTGCAGAAGTATAACGTGCTCGTAAAGCGTTTCCCCTCCAATATCATCGCTTCTATCTTCAAGTTTAAGGAGGAGAAGTTCTTTGAGGTGGATAACACCGTTCGCGAGACCGTCCCGCAGGTGAAGTTCTGATGGAAGCAAATCATCCTATCGAAAAAAAGCAAAGCAAGCTGCCTGTCGCGGCTTGTTTTGTCGTTATCGTGCTTTTCCTTGCGCTGCTCCTGCCTTTTCTCTCCTCTTGCTCCATCTTTTCGAGTGAGATCGTTTTGGAAGAATTGAATATCGACGTGTACGTCGGCAAAAAAGGCGTGACGACCTTTACCGAAACGGCCGTCGCGAACTTCAGCGAGCAGGACACCGATTGGTGGAATTTCTATCGGATCATCGACGATAAGCGGGTAGCAAAGTCGCAGGATTCCTTCGACGTCGTCGGAAATCGCTTTTACTATGACGGTATGCCCATCGACTTTGTCGGCGCGATCGATCTCGATCAGACGGGAGCGAAGGAGAAGTGTTTGAGAACGTACGACTCTCCCGTCGGTTATTTCTATGCTCGTTCAAACGGGGTGGAGATCGGCGTCATCATGCCGGAGTTTACCTCGGGGACGCATACCATCTCCTACAGTTACTCTATAAAAGGGATCATAACTGACGTTTCGGACGCATCGGTCTTTTACTATAAGTATCTCTCCGAGATCAACGCGATGGACGTAAATAAGATGCACGTAGAAGTGAACTTTGAAGAAGCGGAGCCCGATCTCTGCGGTTGGTTGCACGTCTCGAGCAGTGCCGTGGGCGTGTGGGTGCAGTCGGAGGATAAAAAGAGCGCGATCATCGACGTCGAGGACATCTCGGCAGGGGAATACGTCGAGAGTAGGTTCCTTCTCGAGAATGGTCGCTACGAATACGCCTCCATCGATCAGTCACGGGCAAAGATACAGATCATAGAAGAGGAGACGGCGTGGCAGGAAAACTACGAGAAAGAGGTCAGGATCCGCCTCGCTTTCACCATCCTCGATTATATCCTCGCGGGTCTCGCCGTTATCGGCGGGGTGATCTACGTCATCTATGCGAAAAGACACAATAAACCCCTCGATCTCCCCGACGCTCCCATCTACTATCGCGATATCCCCGAGGGTTACACGGGCGGCGAGGTCTCCCCTCTCTATTTCTACTACTCGAATGAGAACTACATAGATGAGAGTATCTCTGCGACGATGCTCGAGCTCGTCAGGTTGAAGTATATCACCATTCTCCCCGACGAGGGCAAAAAGAGCGCCGTCATCACCGTCCTCAGAAAGGACGAGGCGGACGAACTCCGCACCCATCAAAAGTACGTCGTGGATATGCTCCTGATGGTGAAGCCGCTCGGCACGGGCTTTACGATGAAAGAATTTGAAAGCTACGCGAAGACCAATTACGAGCGCTTTATGCACATCGTGGAGAAGTATAAGGATGCGATCCTGAATAAGTCCCAGCGCGACGGCGATTACAGAAAGAATAATCCCGCTCGCGATAAGGCGCAGAAGTTCTCTACCGCGATGATCATCGCAGGGGTGATCGTCCTGATCCTGTCGGGCTTTTCTTTCTTCCTCTTCTCGCAAGGTATGAGTTTCTTCGCCGCAGGTCTCATCATCGGCGGACTGATCTCCTATCTCTTGCTGAGAAAGGAGAAGGCGCCTCTCACCCTCACGGGGCAGAAGGAATACAATAAACTCCACGCGCTCGGAAAGTATATGCAGGAGTTTTCTCTCCTCGCCGAGCACGAGATCCCCGCCCTCGCGATCTGGGAGGACTATATGATCTTCGCGACGGCGATGGGGATCGCGGATAAGGTCGCCGAGCAGCTCGAGATCGCCTATCCCGAGTTTAAAAACTATTCTGCGAAAGGTCTCGGCATGGACGCCGATAACTTCTTGATCCTCTACTTCTTCTCCCGCTCCTTCCGCGGCATGACGGGATTGAACTTTGTCGGCAACGTCGCAAACGTCATTCGCTCCGTCAATATCGCTCAGAAGGCGGCAAAGGCTGCCGAGATGGCACGCAGTGCCTTCAGCGGCGGCAGAGGGGGCGGCTCCTCATTCCACGGTGGTGGGGGTGGGTTCTCCGGTGGCGGCTTCGGCGGGCGTCGGTGACTTCGTATAAAGCGGCATATACTTTGTTTCTGTCTTCTAAATCGCGCAGTTATGTACAAGGAGTACACGCCTGCGCGATTTTTCGACGAGCCTCGTCTCTACCACCTTCTCCGAAGTCACCGTTTTTGTTCGCTCATAAGTTTCATTGTTCGAGTCGGTGAAATCTCGCAAGGAGTACGCTCGCGCCCGCTCACTCGGCGAGCCTCGCATCTGCAACCCTTCTCCGCGCTCAG
>CAMOTC010000051.1 GCA_946625545.1 uncultured Clostridia bacterium
TTGAAGACGGCGACTAAAGTCTTTCCGTCTACGATCTCCCCCGAAAGGCATTTCTCATACAATTCGTCGATCTTGACGTACTTGAGCTCGAGGAATTCGTCGTCGTCGGGCTTGGCGCCGACGTAGGTGAGGTCGGTGGCAAGGTACACGCGGATGATCTCGTTAGAATAACCGCAGGTAGGATAAAACATTGCAAGTGGGGTCATACTGCCCGCGACGAGCCCCGTCTCCTCGCGCAGTTCGCGATGGATCGCTTCGTCGGGCTGCTCCCCGACCTCCAATTTGCCCGCGGGGATCTCCCACAGTTCCCTGCCGAGGGGATAGCGATATTGGCGGACGATGGGGACGTAGCCATTCTCATCCACGGCGAGGACGGCGACGCCACCGCGATGCTCCACGCTCTCGCGCAGAGACTCCGCGCCGTTCGGGAGGGTGATCCTGTCATTTCTGACGTTGATGATCCTGCCCTTGAAAACGTAGCGCTTTTCAGCGGTCTCCTCGACAAAGACCTTGCCTGCATTAAACTCTCTATCCTTATAATCGCTCATACTATCTCCTAAAAAAAGCCGGCTCATCGGCCGGCTCTTTCGTTTAGTCCTGATACTGCTCGATGAGGTCCTCGTAGACCTTCTCAAAGTAGGTGATCTTGACGTCGTCCTTCATTCCGTTCCGGTAGAAGTCCTTCTTGAACTCGCCAATTTTCGCATCCTTCTTTTCCTTCTCCAAGGACTCGACGATGTCGTAGAGGATCGTGCCCTTCGCGGGAGTATTGGTCTCGCCGCTCTCCGCAGGCTTGTAGGACGGATAGTCGGTCACGACGTCCGCCGCGATCGCATAGTAACCGTTGCCGAGGTCGGTCTTTTCCGCCCGGGGATCGAGAGCATAGCCCGAAAGCATGATCACGTGGATGCCGTACTCGGTGTAGCAGTAGCCGTAGGAGCCGACGCCGCTGCCGACGATGTGATAGTCGGGATGATCCGCCTTTTCCTGCTCGCTACCATACGCCAGCAAGCGGGAAAGCTCGGTGAACGCCTCCACGTAAGAGCTTTCGGTCATGCTGAGCTTGTAGCCGAGACCGTTGCTCGAGAGGGTGGAGAAGATGCCGTCGTCCTCGTTGCACATATAGATCCATTTCTTGAAAATCTCGAGAGCCGCCGTGCGATCCTCTGCGGAGGAATCCTCGGTCACGGTCGCGAGATCCTCATACATCGCGGCACGCAGGACGAGGATGTCAAAGGTGCCGTCTTCGTTGGCGACCAAGGTCTTGTCATCTCCGTAGGAGATGGTCTTGAGGTATCTTTTGTTGGGGCACTTCTTGCAGGTGCAGTCCTCATCGGTGCACTCGCCGGGGGTTTCGCCCTTATAGTTTACGCAAGCAGTGCAGGTGCACTCCTCTTCCTCGCACGCAGCGTCCTTGTCGTATTCGGGATTGCTGACGAGGATCGTGGTCTCGTCGATGAGCCCCTTCTTGTACTCCCAAAGAGCCGACTTATTCGCGACTTTCTCGTTTTCAAAGGCGGTGTACTTCTCCTCAAGCTCGGAAGAAAGCTTCAAGAGGACGTGCTGTACGTAGAAGACCTCGCCGTCCTCGTGGACGATCTGCGTCTTTACGGCAGTCTCACCGGCCTTGTCGCTGTACTCGGAGATGGAGAAAAGGAGATCCAGGTACTGATCGTTCAAACGCTTCTCATACTCGGCGAGGATCTCCGCCTCGGAGACGCCTGCCGCCGTCTTGCCCACGATCTCCTCGTAGGCGGTCACGACCTGATCCTTGAGCTTGGAAAGGTAATAGTAGTCGTAGGTGCGATAGTTCGAGCTCATCTGCTTCTCGAGTCTGCGCTTCGCCTCGGAGAGAGCCTTATAGCGAGTGGGGTCGTCCTTCTTCGCCGCCTCGATCTGCTCGTCGAGATCCACCTCGAAAAGCTTTGCAACTTCGGTCTTCTCTGCCTCTTCCTCCTCCTCTTTGGGCATCGCGGGGCGAGAAGTCTTCGCATCGATGATCTCCACGTCGAAGGTCGCGGTGGCTTTGCCGAAGGACACGGTGATCTCCACCTTTTCCTTGACTTCCTCGGAAGAGAACCCGGTCACGGTGTACTCGTCTCTGTCGAGGGTCACGACTTCGTCGCTGTCCTCGTACTTCGCCTCGACCACCAACCCGACCTCGTTGAGGCTCTCGCCCTTCTCGTAGGTGAGCTTCCAGGGCTTGGTGATGATGAGCTCCTTGACGTTATTGGTGGAGTGCTTGGTCCCCGACTTTGCGACCTCGGACTCGTACGCCTCGAGGAAGGAGTCAAAACTCTTCTGCATCTCCTCGTTGTATGCGTCCACAGCCGCGATGAGATCCTTCAAGGGGAGAATGCTCTCGATCTCCTTGATGCGCGCCGCCATGTCGTACTCGGTCTTGCCTTTGGTGGAGGCGGCGAGCGCCTTATCCTTTTCCTCCTGCGTGCCATCCTTCATGACGAGCTGATAGAGCTCCTCGATGCACTTCAGGGTATATGCCTCGGTCTCCGCCAAACTCTCGTTCGCCTGATCGTAGCTCGTCTCGATATTGTCCAGAACCGACTGATACTGCGTCTGGCTGATGTAGCCCTGCGAATAGTAGTTGTAGTACTGATAGACGAAGTTGTAGATCGTCGCGTTGAGGTCGAGCTTATCTACCTGCGAAACGCGATCCGCATAAGAGATGGTCGCCGTGACCTGTTTGAAATCACGCTCTAAGTTCTTGGTGCAGGCTGTCGCAGTGATCGCGGTGATCGCGAGGACGAGGATCAGTAGAAAAGCGAGCAATTTCTTTTTCATTTACGATATACTCCTTTATGCCGGTCAGACCGGAAGGCGCGGATATGCGCCCATAATATTGTAGTGTACTTTGATATTATACATAAAACGCGCCTGATGCGCAAGTCAATATTGATAATTTTTCCGTTTTAGGGAGATTCCATTCACAAAGGAGGAGAAAATGTGGATAAGAGCGTGAATCGGCTCTGCCGAGAATTGACCGCCGAACCGCCCGCAAATCGGCGCATCCGCGCCTAAAAGGCACGCTTTGCGTACGTTAGGATGGTCTATAAGTGAAATTGTTCATAGAGCAAGCGGGGGGCGAAGAATGTCGCTGTTTTTGTGCTGCAGAAAGTATCACTTGTCCTATGGGCAAATATCCCCTTGCCGCAGGGCGCCGCACTTTGATGAAATCGTCGGTGCCGTATATGCGCCGCTATACTTCGCGGCTCTCTCAAAGGCGGCTCTGCCGCACAATTACGCCACGGCTTCGCCGCGCAGCGCTTTTACGAACTTGATCAAAATGCGGATCTTTGCCGACACTAAGCCGCCCTTGACCACGTAGCGCGCCTCCCCCTCGTTCGTGCCCCCTTCGCGCATCTCGGAAGAGAGGAGCGCGAGAGCATTCCGCATCGCGGCGGAGGTCATAAAGTCGAGATCGGAATAGGTGATCGCAGCGGCGTCTTTATCCACGCGAATGCGCTTAATCGGGAGGGTGGATGCGAGTCCTTTCAGGAGAGCGATCTCCACGAGGGCGTGCACCTGCCGCGGCGGCATCCCGAAGGATTCCTCCAGTTCGGAAAGGACGGCACCTTTGCCCTTTTCGTCGGTGATGGCGGCGATCTTTTTGTAGAAACGGATACGGGCGAGCTCGCTCGTGACGTAGTCGTCGGGGAGGTAGGCGTCCTCTTTGACGATCATCTCGACACTCCCGTTCTCGGGGATCGCCTCGCCGTTCAGCTCCGCGATAGCCTCTTTGAGCAGGGTGCAGTACATCTCGTAACCCACCTTCTCGATATGGCCGTGCTGCTCTGCGCCGAGCACGTTGCCCGCGCCGCGGATCTCGAGATCCATCATCGCGAGTCGATACCCGCTCCCGAGGTCGCCGTTCTCGACGAGCGCGCGGAGACGTTTCTCCGCATCCCCCGACAAAATGCCCCCTGCGGGATAGGTAAAATAGGCGTACGCAAGGCGCGCACTTCTCCCTACGCGTCCCTTGAGCTGATACATCTGCGAGAGTCCGAGTTTGTCCGCCTCGATCACAAAGAGCGTATTCGCGTCGGGGATGTCGATGCCGTTCTCGATGATGGTCGTGCAGATCAAAATGTCCGCCTTGCGGAGGTAGAATGCGCGGATATTCTCCTCGAGCATCGCGGGAGACATCCTGCCGTGTCCCACGACGATCTCCGCCTGCGGAAAGAGCTCCCGAACCGTCGCGGAGAAGGCGTCGAGACGGGCGATATTATTATAGAGGATAAAGACCTGTCCGCCGCGCTCCAGCTCTGCGCCCACCGCCTCTTTCAAGGCGCCGACCGAGTACTCGGCGACGATGGTGCGGACGGGCTTGCGCCCTTTGGGCGGGGTGTCGATCACGCTGATATCACGGATGCCCGAGAGCGCCATATGCAGGGTGCGCGGAATGGGGGTGGCGGACATCGAGAGCACGTTGATGCTCGTGCGGAGCGCCTTGATCTTTTCCTTATGTTCGACGCCGAAGCGCTGTTCTTCGTCGAGGATCAGCAGTCCGATGTCGGCGAAATCCACGTCCTTGCCGAGCAGCCTGTGGGTGCCGACCACCACGCCGATCGACCCATTGGCGAGACCTTTCAGGATCTCCCGCGTCTCTTTCGGCGTGCAGAAACGAGTCAGGCAGGCGCACTTGACCCCGAAGGGTGCAAAGCGCTCCGACACGGTGCGATAGTGCTGTTCCGCGAGAATGGTCGTCGGCGCGAGGAATGCGACCTGCTTCCCCACGAGTACGGTGCGGAATGCGGCGCGGAGAGCGACCTCGGTCTTGCCGTAGCCCACGTCGCCGCAGAGCAGTCGATCCATGACCTTGCCCTTCTCCATATCTTCGCGCACGTCCTCGATCGCGGCGGCTTGTCCTTCGGTCTCCTCGTAAGGAAAGCTCTCCTCGAAGGCGCGCATCATCTCGCCCCCCTCGGGGTACTTGTAGCCGCGGCTCTTCTCTCTCTTTGCATAGAGATCGACGAGATCGAGAGCCATCTTGCGAATGGATTTCTTGGCTTTTGCCTTTTCCTTTTGAAATTCTTCCTTATTGGGATCGGAGAGCTCGGGTTCGCGCTCGGAGCCGCTGTACAGCGTGATCATATCCATCTGCGCGACGGGGAGATAGATTTTATTTGCCCCTGCGTACTGGATCGCGAGATAGTCGCCCTCACCGACGAAATTTTTGATATGCGTGAGTCCGAGACACTTGCCGATACCGAATTCGTCGTGTACGATATAGTCCCCGATCTTAGGGGCGATCAAGGGACGCGTAGGGACTCTCAAAGCAGAGGCGGGGGAGAGGATATCCCCGCTCCCGACGTAGGTCGTGCGCTCGCTCTTTGAGATAAATCCGTGGCGAAGTTTCCGTGGAACGCAGGTGATACCGTCCGCCTTATCGCCGAGGAGACGCCTGAGGATCGCCGACCTGTCCTCATCCTGCGTAAAGACGAGGATCCTGCGCCCTTCGCGCAGTTCGTCCTCCAAAAAGCCGACGAGAAGGTTGGTATTTTTGATATAGTTCGGGAGAGACGCGGAGTTTAAGTAATAGGCGCCGTCACGTCCCGAGATCCTCTCGGTGAAGGAGGAGAGTCCGAGCTGTGGCATCTCGGAGAGCGCCGACATGATCTCCCTCTCCCCCACGATGGAGTCGCGATGCGCCGCAAGCACCTCGCCGTCCGCCGCGAGACGAGTCACCCTGCCGTAATGATCCACAAGGAAGCGGGAGAGCCCCTCGAATATCTTTTTTGGTTCGTCCATCGCGACGGAAAAGCCGCTGAGATAGGCAAAGACGGTGGATAAGTGATCCTTTACGAAGGGGATCAGATAGTTTAGAGTGGGATCGGAGGGATTTGCGGCGGCGCGGAAGGATAGATCGGAGAGGATCTCGTCGGTACGCATACTCGCGGCGCGGCTCTGTAATTTTCTCGCCCCCTCTATGCGCTTGAACGCCTCGCGAATATCCCCTTCCGTCAGCAAAAATTCGCTCGCGGGAGCGATGAGGGTCTCCTCCTCTCTGCCGATCACGCCGAGAAAGTCCGGCGCGTAGGTCTTGATGCTCTCGATCTCGTCGTATAAAAAGTCGATTTTGATAGGATTATCCGCATTTATCGGAAAAACAGATAGCGAGTCGCCCGCGAGGCGAAACTCCCCTTTCTTGGGGGCGATCGAGGCGCGCTCGTAGCCCGCGTAGATCAGTCTGCGGATCACTTCTTCGATGCTTGCGGTGCCGCCCACCGTGAGATGCACCGTCGCGCGATCGAGATCTTCGGGGCGAGGCAGATAGCCGAAAACGCCCTCCACCGTCGTAACGAGCACCCTTGCCTCTCCCCTGCGGAGCCGCATCAGGGCGGCGATACGCGCCTGAGAGAGCGCTCCCGACTTGCGCCCGATCAGGACGTCGCCTTTGGGCGGGAGATATGCC
The DNA here is from genome assembly GCA_946625545.1 of uncultured Clostridia bacterium. Lineage (GTDB taxonomy): Bacteria > Bacillota > Clostridia > Christensenellales > CAG-1252 > CAG-1252. The sequence goes on from CAMOTC010000051.1 coordinate 6,434, forward strand.
GCGGGGGTGCCGTAGGACTCGATCTCCTCTGCGACCTCGAGGGCGCGCTGCTCGCTATCCGCGATGTAGAAAAGGGGGACGGGAGACGCCGCCGCGAGGTGTGCTTTTTGCGGTTCGGATATGCCGAAAACCAGCGATTTTTTATCGCCGGCAAGTGTATCGTATATATGCTGATATATCTCAAAGCCTTGTAGATAAAGCTCGTTCATCGTAGCGCAGGCGCGCTTCAGGCGTTCTCGTTGACCTCTCTCTGAAACGCCGCGAAATCACCCGCCGCGAGATACTTCGCGATGGCGTTCGCCGCCTTCTCCGCCGCTTTTGCGAGGGCGTCCGAGGCATCCTTTCCCGCCTTGCGAAGGACGTAAGAGGCGAGATCCTCCTCGGGGTGCGGTCTGCCGATCCCCACGCGCAGGCGCGGGAGCTCTCCGCAGAGCGAGGTCACACTGCGCATACCGTTATGCGTCCCCGCGCTCCCCTTCTCGCGCAGTCTCGTCTGCCCGAGCGGAAGGTCGATGTCGTCATAGACGATCAAGGTCTCCCCCGTGGCGGGCTTGTACTTTGCGATCGCGGACTTTACCGCTTCGCCCGAAAGGTTCATATAGGTCGTCGGCTTCAAAATGCGGATCTTCTTTCCCGAGATATTCCCCTCCGCTTCAAAGGCGCGGATCGAGGCGTTCTCGCGGAAAGTGAGACCAAAGAGCTCGGCGAGCTTGTCCGCCACCGAGAATCCCACGTTGTGATAGGTCCCGTCGTACTTTTCTCCGACGTTCCCGAGTCCTACGACCAATAACATACTTTCTCCTCACGCCCGCAGGCGTTATTTCTTGCTCTTTTCCTCTGCGCGCACCCGCCCGATCACGAAAGCGCCCGCAGGGACGTCCTTCGTCACCGTCGTCGCCGCGGCGATATAGGCGCCGTCGCCCACCGTCACGGGAGCAACGAGATTTGTATTCGCGCCCAAAAATACCTTTTTTCCGACCGCCGTCGCGTGCTTGACCTTTCCGTCGTAATTTGCAAAGACGGTGCCGCATCCGACGTTTGTCCCCTCGCCCACCGTGGCGTCGCCGACGTAGGCAAGGTGCGACGCTTTGACCCCCTCGCCGAGATTGCTCTTCTTGATCTCCACAAAGTCGCCGATCCTGACCTTGTCGCCGATCACGCTTTTCTCGCGGATATAGGCGAAGGGTCCTACCGTCGTATTCCTGCCGATCTCGCTGCCCTTGATGACGGAGTGCTCGACGCGCGCCCCACTCTTTATATAGGAGCGCTCTATGGTGGAAAAGCTCCCGATCCTCGCCCCGCTCTCGACGCGGCTCTCACGGAGGATCGCGTAGGGCTCGATCGTCGCGCCGCTCTCTACGGTGGAAAGCGCGTCTATTCGTACGCTATCCACGTCGGGAATGATCGCCCCCTTTTGCAGGGACGTTTCGGCGATCCTTCGATACAGCGTCCTCTCGGCATTCGCGAGATCACCCGGATCAACAATGCTTCTCGCCGCAGGGGCGGTCGCGCCTCGTTTCGGGCGAAAGCCCTCGACGTATGCCGCCGTCCTGACGAGCATCCCTTCCCCGATCTCGAGACCGAGGATCCCCCTTCTGTCGCACTCCTTCGTGAGGTCGGAGAGATATCCCGCCGTCACGAGAGGTGTCGAAGAGCAGATCACCGCCAGCCAGTCGCTCTGCGGAGGGGTCACCTCCTCTGCGCATCCGATCACGCGATAGGGGATCTCCCCCGCGCCGCGGATCAGCCATTCCGCCGCAGTGAGTCCTGCGAGAATGGGGTCGTCGTCACGTTTTACTATATACAGAAAGAGCGTTTTCATAGTTATACACTATGCCGCCGCCCTCTCTCGTATTCTAACCTTTGTAGCTGTCTTTCAATCCTACGATCAGGTTGTATTCGCCTTTCTTATTCTTCATATAGTAGCCGAGGCGCATGAATTGGAATCTGTCGTACGCCGCCGCCCCTTTGAGGAAAGGCTCCGCCTTGCCGTGGTAGACCACCTTGGTCACGGGATTCAGCCTCTCGCCGAAGTCCCTGCCGTCCTCCACCTCGTCCAGGAGATAGTCGTAGTCGTTGATGATGACGCCCAATGCGTCCGAAGGCGCCCAATGCAGCACCCCCTTGACCTTGATCCCTGCGTTCGCGCCGCCCGACATACTGTCCTCGATATACTCGCAGTTCACCGCCGTCACGTTGCCCTTGTCGTCGGTCTCGTGCGAAAGGTACTTTACGATATACGCACCCTTTAAGCGCACCATCCCCTCAGGCTTCAAGCGGTAATACTTGGGCGGGGGATCGAGGGAGAAGTCGCTCTTCTCGATATAGATCTCGGGCGTCAAGGTGACCTCGTGCGTGCCGCCGTCCTCCTTGGTGGGGTTATTATCCACAGAGACGGTGACGGGAGAGGTCAGGTTCGTGATGCGGACGAGGAGAGGCTCCTTCACCACCATCACGCGGGTCGCGTTCGCATTGAGGTTTTCTCTGACACAATGCTCGAGGAGCGCCGATTCCACCATCGAATTGCTCTTCGCCACGCCGATCCTGTCGCAGAAGTCGAGGAGCGCCTCGGGCGGATAGCCCCTCTCGCGCATTCCCGATAAGGTGGGCATACGCGGGTCGTCCCAGCCCTCTACCACACCGGTATCCACGAGACGCTTCAAGTAGCGCTTGCTCATAATGGTACGGGTGAGTCCCAGACGGGCAAACTCGATCTGGCGGGGATTATCCCCAAAACCGCAGTTGTACTTGACCCAATCGTAGAGGGGTCTGTGATCCTCAAACTCCAACGTGCAGATGGAGTGCGTGATCCCCTCGATGCAGTCGCTGATCGGGTGGGCGAAGTCGTACATCGGATAGATGCACCACTTGTCCCCGGTGCGGTGATGCGTCGCGCGGAGCACCCTGTAGATGATGGGGTCGCGCATATTGATATTCGGGCTCGCCATATCGATCTTTGCGCGCAGGACCTTCTCGCCGTCCTTAAATTCGCCGTTTTTCATCCCCTCGAAGAGGCGGAGATTTTCCTCCACGCTCCTATTCCTCGAGGGACTCTCGACGCCGGGCTCGGTCAGCGTGCCGCGATTTTTCGTGATCTCCTCCGCACTCATATCGCAGACGTACGCCTTGCCGTCCTTGATGAGTTTGACGGCGTACTCGTACATCTTATCGAAATAGTCGCTGGCGTACAGCTCACGATCCCACGTAAAGCCCAGCCACTTGATATCCTCCTTGATGGAGTTGACGTACTCGACGTCCTCCTTCGTGGGGTTGGTGTCGTCAAAACGCAGGTTACACTCGCCGTGATACTTCCTCTTTATCCCGAAGTTGATCGCAAGGCTCTTCGCGTGTCCGACGTGCAGGTAGCCGTTGGGCTCGGGCGGGAAGCGGGTGATGACCTTCTTCACCTTCCCTTCGGCAAGTTCGCTTTCGATGATCTCTTCTATAAAATTCGTATTATCCATATCTTTTCCCCCGTTTACTTCAATAACAAGGTATCTGTTTACAGTTTAGTTCGCTCGTTTTACTTCCGCATTCCACCGGCGCGGCGCGCAGTGAAGTTCGCCTATCGGCGAGTGAAGTTGACT
>CAMOTC010000052.1 GCA_946625545.1 uncultured Clostridia bacterium
TAGGAGCCGAGGGCGTCGAATTTGCTCTTCATCCTGCGGATGACGCCCCGCACCTTCTTGCGGAGCTTCTTCAGGATACGCATCAGTCAGCCGCTCCGCCGCGATCACCGGCGGGGAAGTGCTCGTCCACGCGACCCTTCTTGCGGATGATGAAGTAGACGAGCCAAGCGCCCGCGACTCCCACGAGGATATAGATGATGCGCTGAGCGATGTCGCTCCCCATCGTGATCCAGCTGACGAGATTAAAGCCCGAGATCCCGATGAGCAGCCAGTTCAGCGCTCCGACGATAGTGATGATAAGTGCGATTAACGTGATCATATTTTTCTCCTTTGAGCCTGTCGCTCGAGGTTATTGTGTGCAGGTCGGGAAAAGATATTCAAGCTACTCTCGCGCGGAAACGTTGCCCAATCGCGGAAAACGTGGTACAATATTATTATCTATTAGGAGAAAAGTATGGATAGGATAAGCGTATATGCATATTGCGGATTTGACGTTCCCGCGGAGGAAAGGTTCAAGAAGGTGAAAGAGGCGGGCTTTCAGAAGGTCGCCGTTTGGTGCAATACCGACTTCAATACCTACAGCGGCATCTCGGAGTACGAGCAGTTCAAGTTCGTCAAGGAGCAGGGACTGACGGTCTCCTACGCGCACGCCCCCATCAAGTTCGCCCCCTATCTGCAAAACAAGTATTACGGCGCGAAAGAGGCGGTCAAGACCTACAAGCTCTACCTGAAAGGGGCAAAGGAGCAGGGCATCGACATCGTCGTCGCGCACATCCCCGAGGTCACGAGCGCCGTCATCGATAACGTCGCCGAGATCGCGGAGTTCGCCGAGGGGCAGGGGGTCACCCTTGCCGTGGAGAATCTCGTGGGCGAGGCGCCCTTTGACGATCTCTTCCGCGAGGTGAAAGGAGTGCGCTTCTGCTACGACACCTGCCACGCCCTGATGTTCGGCGATAAGGACGGCGCGATGGCGGAGAGGTATATGGATCGTCTAGTCACCACCCACCTCTCGGACGGCGACGGCAAGAAAGACTGCCACTATATGCCGGGAGACGGGGAATACGACTTTATCGCCCTCGCGGAAAAGCTGAAAAAAGGGGGCTACAAAGGCGATTTTGTCCTTGAAGCGTTCCAATCTGCGGAATATGCGGATATTTCGGAATTTTTAAGGACGGGGAAGGAGCGTTTGGAGCGCATTTTCGGCTAAGGAAGGCGTAAAATCGCATTTTTTATCAAAACGCCCGAAAAATCTCACTTTTTAATATTGTAAAAGAAACGATCATTGTGCTATAATGACAATGACCGTTCTTTTTTTATAAGGCACGGCGGCAGGAGGACGCGAAAGAGATGTATCATCCCGCTGTTTTATCCCGTTTCGGGGTCGATCGCGCGTGTAAGGAGTCTCTTTTGGCGCCCGCTTTTCGCTCGAGAGGATAGATCGGTTCTTCTTTTTACGTGTGAGCGCACGCATAAGGCGGGCGATGGAGCGATGAAAATGTCGGATAACTCCGCAGAAATTGCGGTTTTATATGAAAATACGGAACCAAGAAAGGAGGGGAAAGTATGAAGTCCAGAAACAAGAAAGAGTGCGTGGCGATGCTCCTCGCCGGAGGGCAGGGAACGCGTCTCGGCGTGCTGACGCAAGACGTGGCGAAGCCTGCGGTGCCCTTTGGCGGCAAGTACCGCATCATCGACTTCCCGCTGTCGAATTGTGTCAATTCGGGGATCGACACGATCGGCGTCTTGACGCAGTATCAGCCCTTTGAGCTGAATCAGTATATCGGCAACGGTCAGCCGTGGGATCTCGACAGACTGTCTGGCGGCGCCTACGTCCTGCCCCCTTACGTCAAGGGCAAAGAGGGCGAGTGGTACAAGGGGACCGCGAACGCGATCTATCAAAATATCAACTTTATCGACCGCTTCAATCCCGAGTACGTCGTCGTCCTGTCGGGCGATCACATCTACAAGATGGACTATGACAAGATGCTCGCCGCCCATAAGGCGAAGGGGGCGGATTGCACGATCGCCGTCATCGGGGTCACCCTCGAGGAGGCGAGCCGTTTCGGCATCATGAATACCGACAAAGACGACAGGATCTTTGAGTTTGAGGAAAAGCCGAAGCAGCCCAAGAGCACCAATGCCTCGATGGGTATCTACGTCTTTACTTGGAGCGTCCTGCGCCGGTACCTCATCGACGACGAGGCGGACGAGAAGTCTCAGAACGACTTTGGCAAGAACGTGATCCCCAAGATGCTCGCAGACGGCAGGAAGCTCTACGCTTACCGCTTCCGGGGGTACTGGAAGGACGTCGGAACGATCTCCAGCCTTTGGGAGGCAAATATGGATCTCCTCGACGCCTCGAGCGGCCTCAACCTCAACGATCCCTCCTGGAAGATATATGCACGTAACAGCGCAGAGCCCCCGCACTTCTCGGCAGGCTCCGCGGATATCCGCAACAGCATCGTGTCCGAAGGCGCGATGGTGCTCGGCTCTGTCAGGAGGAGCGTGATCTCGCACAGCGCCTACATCGGACTCGGCGCCGTGATCGAGGACTCCGTGATCTTTCCCGACGCCGTGATCAAGGCGGGGGCAGTCGTTCGCCACGCGATCGTCGCCGAAGGCGCGGTCATCGGCGAGGGCGCAAAGATCGGAGAAACGCAGAAGGCACCCGTCAAGGGCGAATGGCAGATCGCGGTCGTGGGACCGGGCGTAAAGATCGCTCCCTCGGTGGCGGTCGCACCTGCCGAAATGGTCAAGGAGGACAAGTAAAATGAACGGAGTAATGGGCGTAATATTCGCAAGTGATAACGAGAACAAACTCAACGAGCTCACGATACATAGGACGACGGCGTCCCTGCCTTTCTGCGGCAGGTACAGGCTGATCGACTTTACCCTCTCGAATTTCGTCAATAGCGGCATCACGCAGATCGGGATCGTGACGAGGAGCAACTACAGCTCTCTGATGGATCATATCCGCATGGGTCGTGACTGGGACCTCAACCGTAAGAACGGCGGACTCTCGGTCTTTCCTCCCTTCGTTCTCAATTCATCGAGAGAGATGTACAAGGGCAAGATCGAGGCGATCTACTCGATCCAGGGCTTCATTCGCCGCTCTCCCGAGGATTACGTGCTCCTCTCTAATAGCAATATCGCGATGAACATCGACTTTGACGAGGTCATGGCGGCGCATCTCGCCGCGCAGGCGGACATCACGATGCTCGTGCATAAGGCAAAGACCACGACCAGCCGCCGTTTGGTGGTGGAGGCGGACGAGAACGAGGTGAAGGATCTCTACATCTCGGTCACGCCTTCTTCGGAGGATAAGCTGCTCGGCTTGAACGTCTATTTGATCAAGAAGGATCTCCTCCTCTCCTTGGTCGAGCACGAGTATGCGCGTGGACACGTGGACTTTGAGAAGGATATCTTGATGAAGCAGCTCGGCTCGCTCAAGATGCACCCCTTCGTCGTGAAGCGTCACGCCGCGATCGTGGACGACGTCCGCACATACTACAATGAGAGTATGAAGGTCTTGGACCCCGCCGTGAGAGAAGAACTCTTCTACGGCGACAGCATAATATACACCAAGGTCAAGGACAGCGTCCCCACCCTCTATAAGGAGAATGCCTGCGTCAAGAACAGTCTCATCGCCGATGGCTGTGAGATCGACGGTCTCGTGGAGAATAGTATCCTCTTCCGTGGCGTAAAGGTGGAGAAGGGCGCCGAAGTGCGCAATTCTATCATTATGGAGGACGGCAAGGTCATGAAGAACGGCTCGGTCTGCTACGCGATCACCGATAAGAACGTGACCGTGACGGCAGGCAGGACGATCAGCGGATACGAGAGCTATCCCGTCGTCATTGTCAAGGATAAGACTGTATAAAAGGAGAAAGTATGAATACGAAAACCAAGAAAAGAAACGCAAAGCCCAAGGGCAAGCCCCGGCAGCCCCGTCAGAAGAAAAAGATCCTCTTCGTCGCAGCGGAGGCGGCTCCCTTTATAAGGACGGGCGGTCTCGGCGACGTGGCGGGTGCGCTTCCCAAGGCGCTCGTCAAGGCGGGGATGGACGTCAGAGTGGTGATCCCTCTCTACTCCGATATTCCCGATAAACTGCGTCAGACGCTGAACTTCGTTACCTATACCTACGTGCCGCTCGCCTGGAGAAACCAGTACTGCGGCGTGTACGAGGGTGAGGCGGACGGCGTCAAATATTATTTCATCGACAACGAGTACTACTTCAAGAGAGGGGGCTTGTACGGTCACTACGACGACGGCGAGAGGTTCGCCTTCTTCTCCAAGGCAGTCCTCGAGATGCTGATGCTGATCGACTTCCGTCCTTCGGTCATCCATTGTAACGACTGGCAGACGGCGCTCGTCCCGGTATTTCTCGATTGCTTCTATCGCGGCAACTCGATCTATGCCGGCATCAAGACGGTGTACAGCATCCACAATATCGAGTTTCAGGGGCAGTACGATACCGGCATGATCGGCGACGTGCTCGGCATCCCCGACTCTCGCCGTCAGCTCCTCGAGTACGCCGGTTGCTGCAACTATATGAAGGGCGGCATCGAGTGCGCGGACAGAGTCACGACGGTCAGCCCGACCTACGCCGGCGAGATCATGGACAGCTATTACGCCTACGGCCTCGAGGATATCCTCAGGAAACGCAGTTATAAGATCTCCGGCATCTTGAACGGCATCGACACGGCGGAGTATGATCCCATGACGGACAAGGCGCTCTTTGCCAATTACGGCGTCAAGGATATGAGCGGAAAGTCGGTCAATAAGGAGGGCGTGCTCCGCATGATCTCCCTGCAATATGTGCCGACGCGTCCCTTGATCGCGATGATCTCCCGCTTGACTTCGCAGAAGGGTCTCGACCTCCTTCTCGACGTGGCGGAGGAGCTGCTCGCGGCGGACGTACAGCTCGTCATCCTCGGTATGGGCGACTGGAAGTACGAGACGAGGCTCAAGGATCTCGAGCATCGCTACGGCAGTAAGCTCCGCGTGATCATCAATTTCAGCAAGGATCTCGCGAGCAAGCTGTATGCGGCGTCCGATATCTTCCTAATGCCGAGCAAATTCGAGCCCTGCGGCTTGTCGCAGATGATCGCGATGCGCTACGGCTCGGTGCCCGTGGTCAGAGAGACGGGCGGCTTAAAGGACACCGTCCCCGCCTATAATCCCGAGATCAAGGAGGGCTTCGGCTACACCTTCAAGACGTTTAACGCGCAGGATATGCTGGGCGCTATTTGGCGCGCGGTGGACACTTACTATAATCGCAAGGACGACTGGGACATTGTCGTCAAGAACGATATGACCGGCGACTTCAGCTGGTCCAGATCCGCCAAGAACTATGCGGATCTCTATAGATCATTGAAATAAGGGCAGGAGACAGAGCAGAAACAATGAGAACATTTACAGTACCCGAACTAAAAAAATTACTTGAAGAACAAGTCGCGCGTCAGCAGGGTATCCTCGCGAAAGACGCCACCAAAGCACAGATGTACGAGGCGGTCTGTATGGTCGTGAGGAATATCCTCACCCATCAGCGCGTCGAGTTTAAGAATAAGATCCACGAAGGCAAGTACAAGCAGGTCTTCTATATGTCGATGGAGTTTCTCCCCGGCAGATCCTTGAAAAATCACCTCTTCAATATCGGTCTGACCGACAAGATGACCACCGCGCTGAAACAGCTCGGCTACAACCTCGAGGAGATCGAGGAGATCGAGCCCGACGCGGGTCTCGGCAACGGCGGTCTCGGCAGACTCGCCTCGGCGTATATGGACGCTTTGACCTCGGAGGGCTATCCCGCCTGCGGATTCTCCATCAAGTACGAATACGGTATCTTTAAGCAAAAGATCGTGGACGGCTGGCAGGTAGAGATGCCGGATAATTGGCTGGAGAAGGGCGACGTATGGCTCGCGCCCCGTCCCGAGGAGACCTTTGAAGTACACTTCGGCGGCCGCGTCGAGGAGACGTGGGAGGACGGCAAGCTCAAGGTCGAGCTCAAAAATTACACCCCCATCCTCGCTCTCGCCTACGATATGCACATCTCGGGCTACGACAGCGAGGCGGTGAACCGCATCCGCCTGTGGAGCGCAAAGTCCCCGATAGACTTCGATATGCACCTCTTCAACCAAGGCGAATATCTCAAGGCGTCGGAAAATCAGGCGCTTGCGGAGTCCATCTCCAAGGTGCTCTATCCCGCGGATAACAACGTGGAAGGAAAGATGCTTCGCTTGAAACAGCAGTACTTCTTCGTCTCGGCGTCGGTGCAGTCCATCATTCGCAATCACCTGCGCTATAATCCCTCTCTCGATAACCTCGCCGACCTCGTCGCGATCCATATCAACGATACCCATCCGACCCTCGTCATTCCCGAGCTCATGCGTATCCTCATCGACGAGCACGGCTACGGCTGGGAGCAGGCGTGGGATATCATCAGGAACGTGATCTCCTACACCAACCATACCGTTATGGCGGAGGCGCTCGAAAAGTGGCCGCAGAACCTCGTCGAACAGCAGCTCCCGCGTATCTATCAGATCATCGTGGAGATGAATAAGCGCTACTGCGCCGATCTGTGGGAGGCATTCCCCAACGATTGGGACAAGGTCAGCAAGTCGGCGATCATGGCGTATGGCGAGATCCGTATGGCGAATCTCTGCTTGTATGCTTCGCATACGATCAACGGCGTGTCCGCGCTGCACAGCGAGATCTTGAAGAAGGACGTCTTCAACGACGTATATAAGATCACCCCCTCCCGCTTTACCAACGTGACCAACGGCATCACTCACCGCCGCTGGCTCGCGGAGGCGAATCCTCTCCTGTCGAACTACATCAAGGAGTTGATCGGCGACGGCTTTATCAAGGACGCGGATCTCTCCGCCTTGATGCAGTTTACCGACGATGCGGCGGTCATGAAAAAGCTCGCCGAGATCAAAAAGCAGAATAAGGAGCGCCTCGCGAAGTATATCTACGACAATAACGGCGTTCAGGTGGACACGAACAGTATCTTTGACGTGCAGGTCAAGAGGTTGCACGAGTATAAGCGTCAGCTCTTGAACGCGCTCCACATCCTCGACCTCTACTGCGAATTGAAGGATCATCCCGATATGCCCTTTACCCCGCGCACCTTTATCTTCAGCGCGAAGGCGGCGTCGAGCTACTATATCGCGAAGCTCGTCATTCGCTTGATCTACATGATGGGCAATATGATCAATAACGATCCCGATATCAAGGGCAAGATCAAGGTGGTCTTCCTCGAGAACTACCGCGTCTCCCTCGCCGAGCTCATTATGCCGGCGTCCGAGGTCAGCGAGCAGATCAGTATCGCGGGTAAGGAAGCGTCGGGCACGGGCAATATGAAGTTCATGATCAACGGCGCGGTCACGATGGGCACGATGGACGGCGCGAACGTGGAGATCTACGAGCGCGTCGGCAAGGATAATATCTTTATCTTCGGCCTTTCGAGCGACCAGGTACATAGCTTGTATCAGGGCGGCTACGAGCCCACGCAGTATTACCGCAATAATTACCGCATTCGCAGGGTCGTGGATATGCTGAGAAACGGCATCGGCGGCGTCAGCTTTAAGGAGCTCGCCGACCTGCTCACGATCGGCAGGGGCGGCATGGCGGATCCCTATATGGTGCTCGCCGACTTCGACAGCTACAGCGAAGCGCACAGGCGCCTTGAGAAGGCGTATAACGACCCCATGGTCTGGAATAAGATGAGCCTCGTGAATATCGCACAGTCGGGCTTCTTCGCCGCGGACAGAGCGGTCAAAGAGTACGGCGACAGGATCTGGCACATCAGACCGGTCAAATAAGGAAAAGTTTTGTACAAGTATAATTCTCGCGTGCACAAGACGCCGTTCGGAGCAGTCAGGGCGGGGGAGAGGATCAGGATCGTCTTTCCCGTCACTCACTCCGTATGGGTAGAGAGCGTCAAAATGATCATCGGAAAAGGAGAGGACGAGTGGGAACGAGCCCTTTCTTTTTGCGGTGACGACGGCAATATCACCTATTTTGTCACCGAGTTTGCCTTGGATGCTTGGGGGATCTACCATTACCGCTTCGAGGTCAAGCTCGTGGGCGGCGGCGTAGATAGGGTGGGCGCAGGCGAGAATGGAGACGCTATGATCGGCGAGCTCCCCCCTTGGCAGATCACCGTGTACGACAAGTCTTTCGTCGTCCCCGATACGATCCAAGGCGGCGTGATCTACCATATCTTTGCGGATCGCTTCGCGCACGCAGGAAAGGACGTCGCCCCGCGCTTCGGCTATCTCAAAAAGTGGGGAGAGAAGGTCACGATCAAGGAGCCCGACGGGAGCTACCGCGCGAATGACTTTTTCGGCGGAAATTTCAAGGGGATCATCTCCAAGCTCGACTATCTTTCTTCGCTCGGCGTCACCGAGATCTATCTTTCTCCCATCTTTGAGTCGAGCTCAAATCACCGCTACGACACGGGCGATTATCTAAAGATAGACCCCCTCCTCGGCGACGAGGACGACCTTCGCGAGCTGATCTCGGAGGCGAGAAAGCGGGGTATGGGGATCATTCTCGACGGCGTATTCAATCATTCGGGCTCGGACAGCGTCTATTTCAATCAGCTCGGACACTACGACAGCCTCGGCGCCTACCAGAGCAAGGAGTCTCCCTATTACGATTGGTATTTTTTCACCGATTATCCCGACGAGTACGACTGTTGGTGGGGGTGCAGAGTGGTGCCGACCTTAAATAAGAGCGCCGCAGGCTACCGCGACCTCGTATTCGGCAAGGGGGGCATCGTCGAGAAGTGGACGAATTTCGGCATCGACGGCTGGCGCCTCGACGTCGTGGACGAGCTCCCGACCGACTTTGTGGACGATCTCCGCGCCGCGATCAAAGGGGTGAATGAAAATGTCGCCGTGATCGGCGAAGTGTGGGAGGATGCGAGCGTTAAGGTCAGCTACGGCACCCTGCGTCCTTATTTGACGAAAGGGGAGCTTGACGGCGTTATGAACTATCCCTTTAAGGAGGCGATCCTCTCCTTCTGCCTGTACGGCGGGGCGAGAGCCTTCGGGACAAAGGTCATGCGCATCTATGAGAATTATCCCATAGACGTCCTGAATACTTCGATGACTTTGATCGGCACGCACGACACCGTCCGCGCGCTGAACGCCTTGTCGGGAGAGGACGTCAGGCACACCACCAAGGAGCAGCGCTTGGATATGCGCCTTACGGGAGAGGCGTACGCGCTCGCGAAAAAGCGCTTAAAGATCGCCTCGCTCCTCCAGTATCTCCTGCCCGGAGTCCCCTCGGTCTATTACGGCGACGAGGTGGGCTTGCAGGGCTATGAGGATCCGATGAACCGCGCACCTTTCCCGTGGGGGGAGGAGGACGAGGAGATCCTCGCGCATTACCGCTTCCTCGGCTCGCTCAGAAAGGAGTATCGAGAGATCCTTCTCGGCGGCATGGACGTCCGCGAGCAGGGCGAAGTGCTCATTCTGCATAGGTTCAAGGACGCGAGACACCTCTTTGCGATCGTGAATCCCACCTTTGAGGATTGGGCCATCACCTTCCGCCGCTCACGCGCCGCGCGAGACATCGTGAATGGGCGAGTCCTGCACGCGGGAGATACCGTCAGCGTCAGCGCTCTCGACTTTCTCCTCTTCGAGTCGGAGTGATGTATCACCTGCGGTGACATGATGTACCTCGCGTTGCTCGGCGTGATGTATCGCCTTCCGCGACATGATGTACTCGCTCCGCGAGCATGACGTATCGACTACGCCTATATGGCGGGGCGCAAGGGACTCCCTAGGGACTTTCAAGGGGCCTATCGCCCCTACCGAGACGTCGCCGTCTCGTAAAAAAGAAATACACCACGCGGATAGACTTGACTCTCTGCGCATAAACTCTATAAAATAATATCGCTACGAGCGCTCGTAGCTCAGCTGGATAGAGCACCGGCCTCC
>CAMOTC010000053.1 GCA_946625545.1 uncultured Clostridia bacterium
CAGATAAAAAAAGAAGCATTGCAAAGCAATGCCTCTCTGGCAGGGGAGACGCGATTCGAACACGCAACCAGCGGTTTTGGAGACCGCTGCTCTACCGTTGAGCCACTCCCCTACGAAATTATTGATATTATAAAATAAAGAAGGAAGTTAGTCAATCGTTTTTTATGAGTAAATACAAACTCGGTATCATAGGCGCGGGGAATATGTCCTCCGCCATCACGAAAGGCATCTTGATGAACGGCGTATTATCTCCCGAGGAGATCATCGTCAGCGATCTTTCTGACGAAAAGCTCCTTGCGGCGGGGATGCTCGGTGTCGCGACGACAAAGGATAATCTATCCCTTGCCGAGAGCGCGGAGTATCTCCTCTTTGCAGTAAAACCGCAGTGTTTTCCCGAGATCGGCGCCTCGATCAAAGCGCATTTTAACGCGAAAGTGATCTCTATTATGGCAGGGATCACGATCTCTACCTTAAAGAGTACTCTCGGAGCGGAAAAGATCTGTCGCGTGATGCCGAATACTCCCTGTATGATCGGCAGTGGTATGAGTGCTCTGACCTTTGACGGGTATAGCGATGATGAAAAAGATTTTCCTCGATCGGTCTTTTCCTCTCTCGGAGAGATCATCGAGCTGGATGAGAATAAATTTGACGCTGTGACCTCTGTCAGCGGAAGCGGTCCCGCTTATGCGTATATGTTCGCGCAAGGGATGATCAAGGGAGGCATCAACGGCGGACTCTCCTTTGAAGAAGCAAAGGAACTTACCCTCGCGACGCTGGTCGGCGGGGCGAGAATGATAGAGCATTCCGACAAACCCATCGACGAACTCATCGACGCCGTATGCAGTAAAGGGGGAACGACGATCCAAGCTGTTGCATACTACAGATTGTCGGGTCTCGTCGATACTATAGCGGAAGGGGTGGATCGCTGCCGTGCAAGATCGGTGGAGATGAGTCATCCCGGTGGGGAGTCGGTCATCACGATGTACACAGACGGCGCCTGCAGCGGAAATCCCGGACCGGGAGGCTACTGCGCGATACTCTCCCTCGCCGGGCTCGAGAAGGTGATCAGCGGCGGCGAGAAGGAGACTACAAATAATCGTATGGAACTTATGGCGGTCATTCGCGGCCTCGAATCCTTAAAAAAGCCGCATAGCGTCGTGGAAGTACATAGTGATTCCGCCTATGTCGTCAATGCCGTCAATAACGACTGGCTCAAAGGCTGGCAAATGCGCCGTTGGGAAAACGTCAAGAACGTTGACTTGTGGAAGTCGCTTATCGAGCTTCTTTCGGTGCACGACGTCCGCTTTATCAAGGTGAAAGGACATTCCGACAACGAGATGAATAATCGTTGTGATGAGATCGCGAGAGAAGAAGTAAAAAAGCAGATGGGGGAATAGATGAAAGACAGCGAGACCGAATTACATACGAATGACTCCCAAAGTCGCGAGGAAGAGGGCGAGATCGTCGAGCCTGCCGCAGGGGAGGATCGGACAAGGACCTCATCCGACAATGCGGAACAAAGCGCTCCCGCACCCTTTTTTGACAAGAAAAGGAAGATCAGACTCCTCGTCTGTATTATTGCGGCTATCATCAATGTCGTCTTTATCATATTGTCCTATAACTATTTCTCGGAACTGATGGGTTCATACGTCTTTACCATCACGGCGATCGTGATCGTCGTGGCGACTGCCGCTGTGATCATCCTCGCATCGATCGCACTTTTTCGGAACTGGGAAACGACATTTAAGCTCTCTATCACCGTGCTGTATATCGAGGCGATCTTTTTGATCGTCTATTACTTGCTCAATCGAAGCGGCTTTCTCGCATCGGTCAATTCGGCGGACGACGTCTATAACTATATCAATAATTCGGGCGGCGTCGCGGAGATCATCTTTATCCTCGCCAATTTCCTGCAAGTGACCATCATTCCCATACCGAGTACCATCACGACGACAGCAGGTGCTTTGCTCTTTGAAGGGATATGGAAGCCCTTATATCTCACGGTGATCGGTCTCGTCGTGGGGTCGATGTTCGCCTTTTTCCTCGGACGTGTCTTCGGCGTACGTTTTGCCAATTGGCTCGTGGGGGAGAAGACCATCGCGAAGTATAAGGCGATGACCAAGGGGCGCGATAAAATCGTGCTCTTCTATATGTTCCTATTTCCCTTCTTTCCCGACGACTTCCTCTGCATTCTTGCGGGAATGACGAATTATACCTACTTGGGAT
Source organism: uncultured Clostridia bacterium (assembly GCA_946625545.1). GTDB lineage: Bacteria > Bacillota > Clostridia > Christensenellales > CAG-1252 > CAG-1252. The sequence goes on from CAMOTC010000053.1 coordinate 2,227, forward strand.
TTTTCCTTTTGCAGGTATTCAGCCGCACGATCGGTACCCTCGTGACCATCTTGATGACGAAGGGGATCTTGTCCATTCCGATGCACGGATGGTGGATCGCGCTGTGGGTGGTGATCATCGCGCTTGTAATCATTCTCTTCGTCTATACCATCAAATATAGCGAAAAAATCGAGAATTTCATCATGAAGATCATCGATAAACTGACCTTCGGACTGATCAAGAAAAAGAAAGAGAAAGAGGTCACCGCGGAAGGTGACGTCGAAAATGCTGTCAATAAAATGACGGACTCTCGAGAAGGACCCGTCGAGAGCAACGTCTCTACCGAACAAGGAGATAAGAAATGATTTGCTTGAAAAATTTGGATCCGATCGCTTTCGAGATAGGGAGTTTGTCCGTGCGTTGGTACGGCATCTTTATCACTCTCGCGATCTTGATCGGCTACGGTGTCGCGTGTTTGAATGGAAAGAAACGGGGGATCAGCTTTGACTTTATGCTGGAGCTTTTCCTGTGGGTCGTACCTTTCGCGATCCTCTTTGCGAGACTCGCTTACGTCCTTTTCCATCTCTCGAATTTCGCCGTGCATTCTTGGAAAGATTTCGGAGAGATCTTCGCGATATGGGAGGGGGGTATCTCTATCCTCGGCGCGATCCCCGGCGGTGCGCTCGGCGCCTTTATCGCTTGCAAGAGAAATAAGATACGATTCTCCGACGTCTTAGACGTGATCGCCCCCGGCCTCGTCCTCGGACAAGCACTGGGCAGATGGGGCAATTTTGCCAATCAAGAACTCTACGGCATGGCGGTCACCGATCCTGCCTATCAAAGGTTTCCCTTTGCCGTCTTTATCGATGCGGAAAATGGATGGTTTCAGGCAACTTTCTTTTATGAGATGGTCTTGAATTTGATCGGTTTTGTGATCCTGATGATCGTATTCTACCGTTCCAAGAAGTGCTTGATGACCTTTATGACGTATATGTGTTGGTATATGGTCGTTCGCGCGATCATGGAGGTCTTCCGCGAGGATGCCGTCGTGGCGGGCGGGGTACGCATCGGCGTACTTGGGTGCTCCATCGCTGCGGGGATCGCGATGATTCTCACAGTGCTTATCTATGTAAATAAACTACGTACCGGTGACGTCAGCGTCCCCGCACCCAAAGGAGAAAAAAAATGAGAAATTTAACGCTATTGACTGACTTTTACGAATTGACCATGATGTATGGCTATATGAAGTGCGGCGAGAAGGATAAAGAAGCCGTCTTCGATCTCTTTTTCCGTGGGAGGGAGGAATTATCCTACGCTGTTGCGGCGGGTCTGGATCAGGCGATCGACTACATCAAGAATATCTCGTTCAGCGATGAAGATATCGAATATCTGCGCGGCTTGAATTGCTTTGACGAGGAGTTTCTCAGCGAACTCCGTTCCTTCAAGTTTACGGGGGATCTCTATGCCGTTAAGGAAGGGACGATCATCTTCCCTTACGAGCCCATTCTTATCGTGAAGGCGCCGATCTTCCAAGCGCAGTTTGTGGAGACAGCGCTCTTGACCTTGATCAACCATCAGACCTTGATCGCGACCAAGGCGTCAAAGATCGCCAATAATACGACGGCAGGCGTCCTTGAATTCGGTCTGCGCCGCGCACAGGGCCCCGACGCAGGTATTTACGGCGCACGCGCCGCGATCATCGGCGGTTGCGTGGCGACCTCCAACGTGATCGCGGGCAAGATGTTTGATATCAAGGTCGCGGGTACGCACGCGCACAGCTGGGTCATGACGTTCCCCGATGAACTCACCGCATTCCGCAAGTATGCAGAGCTTTATCCCGATAATTGTCTGCTCCTCGTGGATACCTATAATACCTTGAAGAGCGGCGTACCCAATGCGATCAAGGTGTTTGACGAACTACGCGCGAAAGGGCACGAGCCTGTGGGTATCCGTATCGATAGCGGAGACCTCGCATATCTATCCAACGAGGCGAGAAAGATGCTCGACGCGGCGGGCTATCCCAATGCGAAGATATGCGCCTCGGGTGATATCGACGAGAACGTCCTGATCGCGTTGAAATCGCAAAATGCAAAGATCGATACCTATGGTATCGGTACCAAGCTGATCACGAGCTACTCCAACCCCAGTCTCGGTGGTGTGTATAAGCTCGCGGCGATCGAGGAAAACGGCGAACTCGTCCCCAAGATCAAGATCAGTAATACCATAGAAAAGATCACCAACCCCGGATTGAAAAAGGTGGTGCGCTTCTTTGATAAAAAGACCAATATGGCGATCGCCGATCTGATGCTTCTGATCGACGAGCCTAATCCCGACGGTTCTCCCTATATGATCTTTGACCCCGAGAATCCGTGGAAAAAGATGACGATCACCGATTACTATATCGAAGAGCTGCTCGTCAAAGTCTTTGATCGCGGAGAACAGAAATATTTCTCTCCCGAGATCAAGGAGATCGCCGCCTATCATAAGCGCTCCGCGGCGGCTTTTTGGGAGCAGTATAAGAGGGTAGTTCTCCCTGAGATCTTTAAGGTCGATCTTTCGGAGAAACTCTACGAGATCAAGCAGAAATTGCTCGAAGCGAATAAGGACTGATCAATCCTCGATAAATCCCTTATTTCCGCCTTTGTCGCCGCTTTTTGACTGCGCACTTTGCAGGAGAGAGGCGGCGCTTATTTTGTCCGCCTTCTCTTGACTCAAGCTTTCCACCCGAGCACATTCCGCGAGATAGCTCCTCTCCGCTTGGGAGATCTCTCCCTCGACAAGGTCGATCTCACGATTTGCCTTTTTGACGAAATCACGTCGAAATTCCTCGATGTATCCGTCGATATCGTCAAGCACGCGATCAGCAGGGGGATTGTGCAATCCCTTAAAGTATGCCAGCCACTTTGACTTAAAGATCGCGAGCCGATCCTCCTCGAGCGATACCTTCTTGCGCATTTCGCTCTCGAGATCATTCTTGACCTGCATCGCCTTTAGGATCGCGCCCGATACTCTCTCCTCGTTTCGATGGTATTCTCCGTTTTGGGCATAGAGATAATCATTCTCCTCTCTCAGTCGGCGTATGACTTCCTCGAGCTCACGTATCTTGCTGTCGTGAAATTCCGTCGTCTTATGGAGATATGCGTCCACCTCCTTTCTGTCGTATCCTCTGATCGTTGATTTGAATTTTGCCATATCCTTACCTCGCCTACAGTATAACTGAGCGAGTGCGGCGAAGAAGGGGAAAGAAAAGGGGGAGGATGCCTATTTTGTCTTATGTTGTCAGTCGCTTTACGATCTCTTGGATCGCATAGAGGAGTCGCCTTGCTTCGCGCATACTATTATTGTATCCGATGCTGATACGCACGAGCCCGCGTTTCTCCGTTCCGAGTACTCTATGGATGAGCGGGGCGCAATGCAGTCCCGAACGAACGCAGATACCGTACTCCTGATTGAGGATATCCGAGACCGTTTGACTGTCTGAAAAGGGGATATCAAAGGTGACGAGAGGACTGCCTTTGAGAGAGTAGAGAGGGATCCCGAGCTCGGCGATGCTATCGTGGAGATATTCGGAGATCGTGCGGCAACGACTCTCGATCTCCTTTCCGTGCTTTTCCGTCCAGTTTACCCCCGCTTCGAGCGATGCGATGGCAGGCAGGGGGAGGGTCCCAGACTCAAGGCTCTCCGGCGGATCCTGGGGCTGATAGAGACTTGCGCTCTCCGTGCCCGTCCCGCCATACATCAAAGGATTGACAAAGATCCGCTTGGAATAGATCAAAAAGCCGCTTCCCATGATCCCGTGTAGCGACTTATGTCCCGCGCCCGCGAGCATATCGATCCCGATCTTGTCAAAGGAGATGGGGAGATGCCCGATCCCTTGCGCGCCGTCCACGAGCAGTTTTACACCGCGTTTAGAGCAGACCTCTCCGATTTCCTCGAGGGGAGGCGTATATCCCGTGACGTTGCTCATCGCGGTGACGGCGACGAGATCGGTCTTCTCCGTGATGCTTTTCTCGATATCTTTAGCGGTGATAGCTCCCTTATTCCCTTCTACGACGGTGAGAGAGATCAAACCTTCTTTTTTCAGCATAGACAAGGGGCGCAGGACGGAGTTATGCTCTAATGCCGTCGTGACGACGTGGCTCCCCGGTACGGCTGTCCCGAGGATCGCGAGATTCAGCGCTTCGGTGCAGTTTTTGGTAAATATGACGTTCGCACGTTTGGCGCCGACATAGCGGAGCAGGGCGTTTCTCGTGCCTTCCATCGTCACTGCTCCTCGGATCGCTTCGTCGTGACTCGCTCTACCGGGGTTTGCGCTGTGCTCGATAGAGTCTCGTACTGCTTTTATCACCGCGCGCGGCTTAAATCTCGATGTGGCGGCATTATCGAAATAGATCATCTTCACATCTCCTTTAATTCGTTTAATATATTATATTGAGCGTAATGAATTTGCGTTCGTTGATACAAAGGAGAAAGAATATGAACGTTATCTACGCATCCTTTAAGTCGAGAAGGGACGCCATCTCCTTCGCGGAATCTCTCAGCAGACAGCGGGTAGCAGTTCGCGTCGTCGGGACTCCTGCCAAGGTCGGATCGAGCTGCGGTCTGTCGGTGAAGTTCCCGAGCGGAGCGGCACGCATCGCAGAGCTCGTTCTCGCACGTGGGGATTACTCGAGTTTCCTCGGCTTTTACAGAGGATAGGGGCTCAGCTCGCATTTTAGGATAAATCTTTGCGAAATCATTGAGAAAAGTAGCTTTTTATGATATATTTGATATGTGAAAGAAAGCGTATTATTGGATCTACTCGAAAAGATGCATCCCGAGGCGGAATGCGAGCTGACCTATTCCACACCATATCAACTCTTGGTGGCGGTCATCTTGTCCGCTCAATGCACCGATAAAAGGGTAAACGTCGTGACGAAGGAGCTCTTTTCCAAGTATCCTACTCCCGAGGCGATCTTGACTCTCTCTCAAGAGGCTCTCGAAAGCGAGATCAAGAGCTGTGGCTTTTATCACAATAAGGCGAAAAATATCCTTGCCGCGACCGCGATCCTTGTGGACGAATACGGCGGTGAAGTCCCTAGAGATAGGGACTCACTCGAGAAGCTCCCCGGTGTCGGGCGTAAGACGGCGAACGTCGTCTATGCCGTCGCCTTCGGGGGGAATGCAATAGCTGTGGATACCCACGTCTTCAGACTCAGCCACCGACTTGGATTGTCTAATGCGGATACCCCCTTCGGCGTCGAGAAGGACCTGATGGCGCGTTTCTCGGAGGAGAATTGGTCGCACCTTCATCACCTTTTGATCCATCACGGCAGATATATCTGTAAATCACAGTCGCCGCAGTGCGCGAAATGTTTGCTGGCAGAGGAGTGCCCGCATCGAATAAATCATAAGGGAGAGAGCCCACGCTCATAATAGAAATATGTTTTTGGATATCGTGAATATATATGCGAAGGCCGGAAACGGCGGCGATGGTAAGGTCAGCTTTCATCGTGAAAAATACGTTATGTGCGGCGGCCCCGACGGCGGTGACGGCGGGAGAGGAGGCAACGTTGTTTTCGTTGCGGATTCTTCCATGACGAGCCTCATCGACTTTAAGTATAAGAAGCACTTCCGTGCGGAGAACGGCGCGCCCGGTGAGGGCGGAAACTGCTTTGGTAAAAACGGAAGCGATATCATCGTGAAGGTGCCGACTGGGACCATTATCCGCGATAAGGAAACGGGCGGGATCATCGCCGATATGTACACGGACGGTGAGAGAAAGGTCATCTTGAAAGGGGGCAAGGGCGGCAAAGGAAATGCCCGCTTTGCGACCCCGACGAGGCGCACACCCGGTTTTGCTGAGCTCGGCGAAGTTACGGTCGAGCGCAATCTCACTCTCGAACTGAAGACCATCGCGGACGTCGGACTTATAGGCTATCCCAACGTCGGGAAATCCACTCTCCTCTCTGTACTCACCAATGCGAAGCCCAAGATCGCGAACTATCATTTTACGACGCTTTCGCCCAATCTCGGTGTGATCAAAGCCTTTGATAAAAGCTACGTGATCGCCGATATCCCGGGACTCATCGAGGGCGCGGCAGAGGGGTATGGACTCGGACACACTTTCCTTCGCCACGTAGAGCGCGTGCGCCTTATAGTGCACGTCGTGGACGTTTCGGGGATAGAAGGGCGCGATCCCGTGAGTGACTACCGCACGATCCGCGAGGAGCTCAGACAGTATAATGAGCAACTCGCATCCTTGCCCGAGATCGTCGTCGCGAATAAAACCGACCTTGTCACGGAGGAGGGGGCTGTCGAGCGTTTTGAGCGCGAGGTCGGCGTCAAAGTGATCCCCATCTCCGCCGTGGCTTATGCAAATATCGACGAGCTGATCAAAGCGATCTTCTCCAAGCTGAACGAACTGCCCCCGCCTGCGCCCATCGAGTTTGAGCCTTTCGAGTATGAGCACAGCGATCCCGAGCAGTACGACGTAAAGAAATTGCAGGACGGCACCTACGAGGTGACGGGAGGACTCGTTGAAGTCTTGATACGAAAGATCGTGCTCAGTGATCACGAGAGCAATCGATATTTCCAAAACATCCTGAAAGAAAAGGGCGTGATCGACAGACTCAGAGAGCTCGGCGCGAAGGACGGCGATACCATCATCGTCGGCGACGTCGAATTTGAACTATGGAATTAGGCAGGTGCAATATGACCAGTAAACAAAGAAGTAAATTGATTTCTCTCGCTATGAATATTTCCGCTACCGTGCAGATCGGTAAGAACGGCTTGACCGACAGCGTGATCGAGCAGATATCCACGTCGCTGGATGACCACGAGCTCGTGAAAATCGGGGTGCTTAGGACCGCCGATATCACCGCTAAGGGGATCATCGGGGAAGTCGCCGAAACACTCGGCGCAGATCCCGTGCAGGCGATCGGGAATAAGATCGTCCTCTATCGCCGTTCTCAAAAGGACGGCATCGAGCATATCAAGCTCGACTGATTATTCTCGAAAGAGCCGATTCTGTCCGTCGCTTCTCTCGCTGAATACGACGGTCAATGTCGCGAGTACGAGATTGAGAAAGGAAAAAACGATATAGTAGGTCACTATGGGAGTGAATAGGGCGATGAGTGCCGTCGTCAGTCCCGCCCATAGGTAATACTTTGTATGATCTCGCTTAAAGGCGGAGCGCAGTAACCCGAGCGCTCTGTTTTTCTTTTTGGGCAGAGCATCCTTTGGGGGGATCAATCCTCTCTTCGAGAGGTATTTATACAGCGTTTGTGCGTTGATCACGGTGAATCTTTGTGGGATGTACTCCGCGACGGCGAGCGCCTTCCTGTCGAGATGCCCCGTCAAGGCATAGATGGTGTCGCACTTTTCTCTCTCGGCGATGCGGTAGCTTTTCGCAACGTCTTCTTCCGAGAGACTGCCGAATTTATAGGCATAGTACACGAGGATCCTCTCGTTTTCCAGAGATAAAAGGGTATGATCGCCGAGATCTTGTATCTCATATTTTCCCGAAAATGCCAAGGAGAGGATATCTTTCAGCGCGGAGTTTCCTTTGAGAAGGATATAACGGATAAAGTTCTTCTTGGAGAGTTTATCTTTCGGCGCGTGCGGGTGCAGAAAGGCAAGAAAGAGCGCTACGGTAAATACCACGAGGAGGCTCGCAAATAGGCTCGTCAGGGCAGTATCCGTCAGACGATAAA
>CAMOTC010000054.1 GCA_946625545.1 uncultured Clostridia bacterium
GCTTCCACGCTTCCCGAAAAGAAGGCGAGGATCTCTGCGGCGAGAGAAGAGGTCTCCTCGCTGACCGAGACGGCGTTCTCATTCAAGCACCGCGTCAGGTCGGTGATCCCCATATTCGTTCCTTTGATCAGCTTTTCCGCGATATTACTGTTGCTCTTGTCCCCAAAGATCGAGAGTTTGACCATCTTTTTCTGCCACTTCTGTTTGAATGATCCGTATATTTCGGGCTCGACGTCCAGCTGTTTCATGCGGTTGCTGACCTTTTCGGTCAGGGCGGCGTACTCTCCCAGCTGTTGCTTGACGTAGTGATTGAGTTCTCCCACCGCCGTCTTTTCCACGACGTCGAGAGACTGCATCCCGATCAGGAGAGATTTCATACATTCGTTGAGGAGCTCCTCCTCGTTTTCGGCAAAGATACGTTTGTTTCTGTTTTCCGCGACTGCGTCCATAGTTACCTCCTTTTTTATCTATAGTATGGACGAAAGGCGGGCGTTTCAGTCGGGGCGGGGCGAGAAAGATGGCTCCTCGCGGGGGAAGGGGGTGCGTCTTCTCCGAAAAAAAGGCTATTTCGACAAACGCGGCGGTTTTTCTCCCTTCTCGCGGCTGTAAAATGCCTTTATGAAAAAACTGCTTCTCCACTTTGCCATCGAGGGGACGGCGTGTTTCCTCTTGACCTTTCTCCTCTCCTCCGCATCCTTTTCGCCGGGACTCTCTCCCTTCTATGGGGGCGCCTATCTCTCGATGCTCTCGATCGGGGGCAACTACTTTGTGCTCTCCCTCTTTTATCTCCTCGCGCGCTTCGGCGCGGGACGGACGTGGCGAGTCCTCTTGCAGGCGCTCTTTCTCGTCGTCGGGGCGAGTATCCCTTATATCCTCTCCCTCGTAAAGCACCGTCGATTTCATCCCTTTTATACGGTAATATCCGCATTTTTGGCGGAGATCGTCACGATCGCATTTCTCCCTGCGGCGACCTGGCTGCTCTTTCTCGCGAATGCGGCGCTCTCCTGTCTCTTTTCCTTTCTCCTCTTTCCCCTCTTGATAAAGGTGAAGCAGGGGGCGCTCCTCTTCGGCGCGTGGGAACTCTTTGTGACGGCGCTCGCCTTTTTCGCCCTCGGCGCGGGGTCTTTCGCCGTGCAATATTTCGGACTCAGTCCCTACTATCTCCTTCTCTCCTTTCTCCTTCCCGTCTCGATGACCCTTCTCTCGAGCGGGGCGCTCGCCCTCTCCTTCGCTCTCGGCGCGACGGCGGTGTCGGGGAGTCTCATTCTTCTACTCGCGGTGGCGCTCTCCTCCGTGATCTGCGAGAGCATCCGTGAGAGGCGGATCATCGCGTCCTTCGTCCTCCTCCTCGTGGAGGGCGGGGCGTATCTCCTCTTCCCGAGCAGTTTCTCTCCCTTGAACTTTCTCTTTCTCTTTTCGGGCGCCTTTATCGCGGCGTTTCTCCCCGAGCATTTCTATCGCAGGGGGAGCGTCCTCCTCGGCAGAGGAGAGAGAAATGCGCCGCAGGCTGTAGTGAACAGAGCGAGACTCGAGATCGTCGGAAAACTCGGATACATCGGCGACGCCCTCCGCAAGACCTCCGAGAGTCTCTCCGAGCTCGGCGGGGGAGACGACGAAAAGGCAGCGGCGGAGAGACTGGCTACGGAGTTTTCCCGATCTCTCTGCGAGGGGTGCAAGGGTCTCAGCGATTGTGCGGCGCAGGGCGGGGGCGATACCTCCCTCCTCTTTCGCGGCGCGATCGAGCGGGCGCTCCTCACGGGCAGGGCGACGATCTGCGATCTCCCGACCTATCTCAACGGAAATTGCGGCAAGGTCAAGACCGTCCTCGCCTCGCTGAACGAAGCGGCGGAGATCTATCGAGAGGAAAAGGAGCGCTATGCGCTCCGTAACGAGGAAAGGGAGAGGCTCGCGGGAGAAGCGGAAGGGATCGCCTGCGTGCTCGACGTCCTCAGACGGGATCTGCGCCGTACGGTGACCCTCGACGCAAAGAAGGAGAGCCGTATCCTCTCCGAACTCCGACGCGAGGGGATCGAGGTCAGCGACGCAATGATCGTGGAGGGAGACGGGATCGTCTCGGTGGCGGTGACGATGGAGGAGGAGAGCGCAAAGGATAAGAAGGTCGCGGAGGCTCTCTCCCGAGCGATGGATATGCCCCTCCTGCCAGAGGGGGTCACGCGGCTTGGCGCGGGGGCGGTGGCGGCGAGTTACCGCTCGGCGCCTCCCTTCGACGCGATCGTCGGACAGGCGGTCAGGATCAAGGAAGGGAGCGAGGTCTCGGGGGACAATCGGAGCGTGACGAGGTTGAGCGGGGATCGGATCATGATCGCACTCTCGGACGGTATGGGGAGCGGGGAGAAGGCGGGGCGCGGCAGCAACGCGGCGATCTCTCTCGTGGAGAATTTCTATCGGACGGGGGTGGACGAAAAGACCGTCCTTCCCTTGATCAATTCCCTTCTCACGATGCGAAACGACGGCTCTTTCCAGACCCTCGATATGTGCGTCGTGGATCTCAGGACGGCGGAAGCGGACTTTATCAAGCTGTCCGCTCCCGAGTCCGTCATCAAGAGAAAGGTGGGGTGCGAGATCGTAGAGGGCGGGGCGCTCCCCCTCGGGATCCTGCGCGAAGTGAAGCCGAGTATCTCGCGTCGAAAGCTCGCCTCGGGGGACGTCGTGGTGCTCGCCACCGACGGGGTGACCGACGCGATCGGGGCGGACGGTATGATGCGCGTCGCGGAGAGCGGCAGGACGAATAATCCGCAGACCATCGCCGATAATATCGTCAGGGACGCCTCCTACGTCTCGCAGGCGGATGACCAGACCGTCGTCGCGCTCCGACTTTTCCGTCGCGTAGGATAGCTCCCCGCCCGAAAGCCGCCGTGGAAAAATACCGCAAAACACTTGTAATTCTCGTTTGTATATGCTAAAATGATAAAACGATTATTGATAACAGGAGTGAAATCATGTTAAATTTTGCTATTAGTGCCATAACCGCGGATGCCAGACGCGTGATATCGGAAGTGCTCATTATCTTGATGACCGTGATCTCCATCGCGATCATCGTTATCGTCATGATGCAGGAAGGCGAGACGGGCGGCGTGTCCGCGATCTCGGGCGGCAGCAACGATACCTATTACGGCAAGAATAAGGGTCGCAGCAAGGAGCAGATCCTCAAGCGCCTGACCTTGATCCTCGGTGCGGTTATGCTCGTTCTCTCGGTGGTCTTCTTTATCATCAAGCCCACTGCGGCATAATTCGCGGCTAGTCGAGTAACGACAGGGGGCAGTTAATGCCCCCGTTTTTTTAGGGAAATGGAAGGAATCAAGATCATCGCGCAGAATAAGAAAGCCTACCACGACTACTTTATCGACGAGACCTACGAGGCGGGCATCGTGCTCGTGGGCAGCGAGGTAAAGAGCGTCAGAGGCGGCAAGGTCAGCTTTGCCGACAGCTTTGTCTCCATCAAGGACGGCAGACCTATTCTCGAGAACTTTCATATCGCGCCTTACGAGAAGGGCAGTTACTTTAATCTCGAGGCGAGACGCGACCGCGCGCTCCTACTGAATAAGCGGGAGATCGACCGCTTGCGCGCCGCGGTGGAGAGGAAGGGCTACACCATCGTCGCCACCAAGATCTATTTTAAGCATTCCCTCGTCAAGGTCGAGCTCGGGCTCGCGCGAGGCAAACACAATTACGACAAGAGACAGTCACTCAAGGAAAAACAGCTCGCCAGAGAGGCGGAAAGAGCGAAATAAAAAGGAGAAAGCTATGAATAAGGAAAGCATCTGTTTACACGGCGGCTACAAGCCGAAGTCGGGCGAGGCGAACGTCCTCCCCATCTATCAAAGCACCACCTACGCTTACGATACGCCGGAGGAGCTGGCACACCTTTTCGACGTGCCGAAGGACGGCCACATCTACACGAGGATCTCCAATCCCACCGTGGCGGCGTTTGAGGAGAAGGTCGCACTTCTCGAGGGCGGCGTGGCTGCGATGATGACCTCCTCGGGACAGGCGGCGACCTTGACTGCCGTCTTGACCGTGGCGCAGGCGGGCGACAATATCATCGCCTTTCCCACCGTGTACGGCGGCACCTTCAATCTCCTCAAAGTCACCCTCGCGAAGATGGGGATCGAGACCCGTTTCATAAAGCCCGGCATGAGTGACGCCGAGGTCGAAGGACTCATCGACGATAAGACCAAGATGATGTTCGGCGAGACCATCGCCAATCCCGCGATGGTGATCTTCGACTTTGACCGCTACGTCCCCATCTGCAAAAAGCACGGCATCCTGCTCGCGATCGACAATACCCTCGCGACCCCCTGCCTCGTCACTCCCTTTAAGTACGGCGCGAACGTCGTCGTGCACAGCACCACGAAGTATCTCGACGGTCACGCGGTGGCGGTGGGCGGCATGATCGTGGACGGCGGCAACTTTGAGTTCCGCGGCAATCCCCGCTATACCGACTTTACCACCCCCGACGAGAGCTATCACGGCACCGTGTACGTGGAGGAGGGCGGCAAGGCTGCCTACGCCTTGAAGGCGAGGATGCAGTTTATGCGCGATATCGGCGTCAGCCCCTCTCCCTTCAATGCCTTCCTCGCAAATCTCGGCTCCGAGACCCTGCACCTTCGCATGAAGAAGCACAGCGAGAACGCTTTGGAGATAGCGAAGAAGCTCAAAGCCAACCCCCATATTTCGTGGGTCAAATACTGCGGATTGGAGGACGACCCCAACCACGCGCTCGCGGCTAAGTACTTCGAGGGCGGCTTCGGCGGAATGGTCTGCTTCGGCGTGAAAGGGGGCAGGAGCAAGGCTGCCGACTTTATCCGTAATCTCGAATTTATCCGTCAGCTCACCCACATCGCGGACAGCCGCACCTGCGTTTTGCATCCGGCGTCCACCACCCATCGTCAGCTCTCCGATCAGGAGCTGATCGACTGCGGCATCAGCGACGACTTTATCCGTCTCTCCGTCGGTTTGGAGAGTGCGGAGGATATCCTCGCGGATATCGAGCAGTCGCTCGCCAAGTAATAAAAAGGAGTACACAATGCCCATCGTCATCCCCAAGGCATTACCTGCCTATAAGATACTGTCCGAAGAAAACATCTTCGTCATGGGGGACGTCCGCGCCGAAACGCAGGATATCCGCCCGATAGAGCTTGCGATCGTGAACCTCATGCCCACAAAGATCGAGACCGAGACCCAGCTTTTGCGTTTGGTCAGTAATTCTCCCTTGCAGGTCAAGGTCACCTTGATCAAGACGGACAGCTATACCCCCACCCACGTGTCGGGGAATCATCTCACGCGCTTTTACAAGACTTTTGACGAAGTTAAGGAGAAGCGTTTCGACGGACTCATCATCACGGGTGCGCCGGTGGAGACCTTGGAGTTTGAGGAGGTCAAGTACTGGAAAGAACTGACCGAGATCATGGATTGGGCGGAGAAAGCGGTCACCTCGACCCTCTTTATCTGCTGGGGGGCGCAGGCGGGGCTGTATTATCACTACGGCATCAAGAAGTATCTCCTGCCGAAAAAGCTCTTCGGCATCTATCCCAATAACGCGGTGGCTCCCTTCGATCCGCTCCTCAAGGGGATGGACGACGTCTTTAATATCCCGATGAGCCGCCATACCGAGATCGATCAAAAGGCGGTCTTGAATCATCCTGAACTCTCGGTGCTTGCCTGTGGCAAGGAGTGCGGCATCTCTATCATCAAGAGCCGCGACGACAAAAAGATCTTCTTGACAGGTCACTCGGAGTACGACCGCGATACGCTGCATAAGGAGTATCGCCGCGACGTGGATAAGGGTGCGCCCATCGAGCCGCCGGTCAATTATTATACCGACCGCGGCGACGCCGTCAATATGAGCTGGAAGAGCGCGGCGAACCTGATCTTTTACAACTGGCTGAACTACTACGTCTACCAAGTCACCCCGTATGATATCGAGTCATAGAGGCGCGGTCATCGTCAACGCCTACTGGCGCGGGGGCGACGAAGGGGCGATAAAAATATTGAACGCCCTCTCCGACCTTGGCGTTCCCATGCGATTTCTTCGTGCGAGCGAAGTGGATCTTTTCGTGGGGGAGAATGGCGTAAAAGGGGAATTTCCCTTCGACTTCGCCGTCTTTCTCGACAAGGACGATCACCTTGCCCGCCTATTGGAAGCGAAGGGGGTGCGCCTCTTCAACAGCGCGGAGAGCGTCCGCCTGTCGGACGACAAGATGCTGACGCATATCGCGCTATCCGCCCTCCCGCAACCCGAGACCATCTCCTCCCCCCTCTATTTCGCGGGAGAAGACGAGGCGGCCTTCCTTGATAAGATAGAGGGAGCCCTCGGCTATCCCGTCGTGGTCAAGAAGTGCTTCGGCGCCTTCGGCAGGGAAGTCTATCTCGCAAAAGACCGCAAGGAACTGGCGGTGTTTCGCGCCCGCTTTCTCAAAGAACCGCACCTTTATCAGAAGTACGTGGAGTGCGGCGGCGCCGATATCCGCGTGATCGTAGTCGGCAAAAAGGCGGTCGCTGCCATGAAGCGGAGCGCTACGAGAGACGGGGAATTTCGCGCCAATATCGCCCTCGGCGGCGTGGGGGAACGGGTGGAACTGACCGAGGAAATCCGTTTCCTCGCGGAAAAAGCCTCCCGCATCCTTGGCTTGGAATACGCGGGGGTGGACCTTCTCTTCGACGGCGAAAAGCATCTCGTCGCCGAGGTCAATTCCAACGCGCACTTCCGCGCCATCGAAGAGGTGACGGGGGTGAACGTCGCAGAACTTTACGCACGATATATCCTGTCCGAGATTACCAAAGGAGAGTAGAAATGAACGAAGAGAAAAAAGCGGCTCCCGAAATGGAGGTCACCGATTACACCGATCCGCAATGCCCTTTTTGCGTGGACGCCTTCACGAAGGATAACGTGAAACCCATCGACACCCGCCGAGTGATCGAAAAGCTGGACGAGTATCTCGGCAGAAACGACTACGCGGGCGCAGAGCGCCATCTCAAGTATTGGGAGGCGGAGGCAAAGATGGGGAACGATATGCGCGGCGAGTTTTCCCTCGCGGAGGAGCTGATGGGACTGTATCGAAAGCTCGGACGCCGTGAGGACGCGATCTACTACGCCGAGAAGGCGGTCAGATATATCGATCTCATCGAGATCGCAGGGTCGGTGGGCGCGGCGACAGCGATGCTGAATGCCGCCACCGTCTATAAAGCGTTCGGTGCGCCCGAGAAGGGGATCCCCCTCTTTGAGAAGGCGCAGGAGATCTACGAGTCAAAGCTCGAAGCTACCGACAGCCGCATCGCGGGATTGTACAATAATTACGCCCTTGCGCTCACCGATCTCGGTCGCTATGCCGAGGCGCGCACTCTCTACCAAAAGGCGCTTGACATCGTCCTGAAGAGTGAAGGGAACGAGCCCGAAGCGGCGATCAGCGAGCTGAATCTCGCATCTCTCGCCGAGGCGCAGTACGGACTCGAAAAGGCGGAGAGCGAGATCGAGGAGCACCTCGATCGCGCCGAAAAGCTCCTAAAGAAAGAGGGTCTCCGCAAGGACGGCAACTACGCCTTCGTGGCGGAGAAATGCGCCCCCGTCTTCGGCTATTACGGCTGGTTCGGGGTGGAAGCGGAGCTCAAAGCGGAAGCGGAGAGGATCTACGGAGGCAATAGATGAAAGGATTGGAGATCGCCGAAAAATACTATCTGGAATGCGGCGCGCCCATGATCAAGGAGCAGTTCCCCGAGCTCGAGGGGATCATCGCGGTGGGACTCGTCGGGAGCGGATCGGAGTGTATGGGATACGACGACGACATTTCTCGCGACCACGATTTCGAGCCGAGCTTCATCATCTTTCTCCCCCCGGAGGAAGTGGTGGATCGCCGTCTTGCCTTCCGTTTGGAGCGCGCCTACGATAAACTCTCCGATGAGTTTATGGGGCTACGTCGTAATAAGGACATCTCCTTTGATACCGGCAGGCACGGGGTGATGCGGGCGGCGGACTTCTTCCGTTCCAAGGTGGGGGACCCCGAAGGGGATCTCACCCTCGACAGGTGGCTGACCATCCCCGAGCACTATCTCCTCGAGGCGACGAATGGCAAGATCTTTCGCGACGACCTCGGTTTGGTCACCGACGTTCGGAAAAAACTTGCCTACTACCCCGAGGACGTGCGTTTGAAAAAGCTCGCGGCGGCTTTGTCCCTTGCCGAGCAGGCGTCGGAGCACAATTACGAGCGGCTTATCTCTCGCGGTGATGGTGCGGGCGCGCAGCTCGCGATATATGAATACGTAAAAGAGGTCTTGTCCGCTATCTTCCTTTTGGATAGAAAGTACAAGCCCTTCTATAAGTGGCAGTTCCGCGCGCTGAATGACAGCGCGACTTTCGCTCCCTTAAAAGAGGACCTTGAGAGTCTCCTGACGACGGGAAATACCGTCGGCGAGGCGATCGAAAAGAGGAGTCGTATCCGCCGTATCAACGGTGTGATCGTGGAAGAACTGCGCAAGCAGGGTCTCACCGATTACGACGGACTGCAGCTCGACTCCCCCGCCTACTGTGTGACGGGGAAGATACAGGATCCCACGATCCGCAATATGCACATTATGACGGGAGGCGAATGATCGCTATCCCAAAGGAGGAAAAAAGCTATGAAAAAACAAGGTAATTGGGTAGAATTCGACCGTCGCGGCGAAGATACGCCGCTCCTCAACCGTTTGCTTGATCCTGCCGATAGAGAGCCCATTCCCGTGACTTGCACTGACGGGAGCGTCGTCCCCTTTGAGCAGCTCGCTGCGATCCCTTATGCGGGCACCCTCTATCTCGTGCTGCGCCCGATGCAATATATCGAGGGGGAGAACGACACGGATGGGATCAGCGAGGATGAGTGCATTGTCTTTAAGTACGCACAGGACGACACCGACGAAGGGATCATCATCGAGACCGACGACGAGCTCGTGGAGGCAGTTTACGAGGCATATATCAAGCTGATCGAAACGGCGGATGAAGAAGATTAAAAAAAATATCGCTAACGATATATTTTTTGAAAAAAATATGTTATAATCAATACGTTACGGATCGGGGCGGGGTGCCGCCTCGCAAAAAAAACGACAGAAATTTTCGGAGGATAGAGTATGGATAAGAATATGTTCAGTCTGGAAGGGAAAGTTGCTCTCGTGACCGGCGCGAGCTACGGCATCGGATTTGCGATCGCCACCGCGTTTGCGAAGGCAGGTGCGACCATCGTCTTTAACGATATCAAGCAGGAGCTCGTGGACAAGGGCATCGCCTCTTACGCCGAGATCGGCATCAAGGCGCACGGCTACGTCTGCGACGTCACGAACGAGGAGGCGGTGAAGAATCTCGTCGCCACCATCGAGAGCGAGATCGGCGTCATCGACATCTTGGTAAATAACGCCGGCATCATCAAGAGGATCCCGATGATCGATATGACGGCGGCTGAGTTCCGTCAGGTCATCGACGTGGACCTCAACGCTCCCTTTATCGTGTCTAAGGCAGTCATCCCCTCGATGATCAAGAAGGGTCACGGCAAGATCATCAACATCTGCTCCATGATGAGCGAGCT
>CAMOTC010000055.1 GCA_946625545.1 uncultured Clostridia bacterium
TTGAACTGTCGCTGTGGTGGATCCCTCTCCTCGTCGGGTTCGTTGCGGGCGGCGCGGTCTTTGTCTATGCGCAAAAGAAGTACAATGGGTCGATAATGTGATATTATTTGCTTTAAGGAGATACTATGGCTTCATCAAGAGAGTATTTGGATTGGATTATGGAGTCCTTTGATAATACAGATGTCACCTATCGTCCGATGATGGGGGAGTACTTGCTATACTATCGCGGCAAGCTCTTCGGCGGCGTCTATGACGATCGCTTGCTCGTAAAGGTCACTAAATCGGCGGAAACGCTCCTATCCTCTGCTCCGCGCGCCATTCCCTATGAAGGGGCGAAGGAGATGCTCCTCGTGGAGGATATTGAAGACCGCGAGACGCTCGGTGCGCTTTTGGATATCCTCTATCGCGATCTTCCCGCACCGAAAAAGAGATAAAAAAAGAGGCAGAGCCTCTAAAATGATCATATACGATCAAGCCCGATTTTCGTTCGGGCTTTTTCTTTCTCCGCGCCGCGCCGTGAGACGGATCAGTCCGTAAATGATCATAAACAGGATAAAGGAGAATGCCGTGATCCCCGCACAGTAGAAGAGGATCTGCCATATCCCCGTGATCTGCATCCAAGCGTCGTTAAAGACGGGGGAGACCTTCTTTTCGTAGGGACTGATGAAATACATATTGACGTGATCTTCGGGTTGAATGGCGTGGGTCAATATATTGTATCCCGTCACGAAGATCACCGCACAGAGAAAGACCAATATCCCCTTAGCAAAGCAACGCATATTGATCCGCTTGCGCTCGTGCACCGCGATAAAAGTGCAGCTGACGACCTGCAAGCCGTGGTGCAGTAGGGTCTGCACGTTCGTAAAGACGCATGTGCTGGTGATGCTGGATACGGCGATCAAGGTCACGAGCCCGCCGAGCAGGACATAGGTGTAGCTGTAGGCGGAGAGAGCGTCTCTGAGCTTGCCTTCTTTCAAAAAGGCGATCATCGGGAGGAGATAGAGGGGTGCGTCACATAGCTGGAAGGGGAGAAAACTCCAACTGAACGTGGTGGAGATCTCGTTCTCGGGAGTGATGTTGCAGCATAAATGGATGATGCGAAGTATGTCCATCGCGATCATTATACCCCATATAGAGAGGAGGATCCTCTTATACACTTTTTGATCGGAATTACGAAAGAAAACGCAAAGAAAAATGGCGAGTAATGCCACGATCCCCAGCGTAACGAGGTGTACGACGCCGAAGGGGGCCGGTTCCTCGGTTGTGGTTTTCAGTAAGTGTAAAAACTCTTCCATATTTACTTTTCCCTTTTTGGTTTACCATATTTTCGACAAAAAAGTCAAGAGAAAGCCGATTTTTGAGTCGAAATCGTGCGCAAAGCGGAGAAAGATCGCGAACTCGGGTGCATATACGGCGTCAATAGGGGCGGGGGACTTCACCTCCGCAAATCGCCACAACGCACAAAAAAGTAGGCAACGCGCGCGAAAATATGATAAAATACTCTTATCGGGTATTTACTGCTCGATCTATACCCTTTGGAGGAGATATGACTGAGAAAAGAAGATTGCTTTTAAATCGTCTCGAGATCGTCGGCTTTATTCTGTATTTCATCCTATTATTTATCGAACGCCTGCTTGCCGTTATTTTCAGCGTAAAAAGTGGGGGAGAGTACGCGCTCACCTCCGGCAATTTCTTTAATTATATCGCTTACGCCGTGACTGCCATTTCTCTCGTCGCGGGCACCGTCTTCGCTGTCAGGATCTCCATCAAAATGGCGCGCTCTGTCCTTTCCGGGAATCTCTATTCCTTTGAGATGGGCTTGCGTGACCTTGTCGTCGCCGTCGCCGTTATGCTTTTCGGCGGGATGATGCATACGGGATATACCCTCGCGGGGGTGCAGTTCGCCGCCTACGGCTTTTTGATCGCGGCGATGATCCTTCGCGTCGTAGAGTTTTGTTTAGCGGGGGGAGACAAATATCTCTCCATCGTATCGGTGATCTACCTGACCCTCTTTTCGATGGCGATTCCCGTGGCGTATATCTCCTCGATGGAGATGCCTCTTCGCGGGATCTTTTACGCCGCCGAGTTTCTCGCCGTGTTCGCTCTCGTCCCGACCTTCGGCTATATGCTCTATCTCTTGATGAAGGAGGGCGTGACTACCTTTTCTCCCGCTTTCCCCGCAGTGATGCTCGCGCTGTCGGGCGCCACCGTCGCCTTGAAGTGGACGGAGGAAGTCAATACGTTCGTTTTGATTTTTATGGTGCTGACCATTGTGTGCTACCTTGCTTTCGGCATCATCGCTTTTCGCCGTGTAAAAAAGCTTTCGGGTAATAAAACGGAGGACGGACAATGGACGTCTTGATTGAGTTTTTGTTAAGCTTGATTTTGGAGTCGAGTTTTGAACTGGCACGCTCGAAAAGAGTGAGCAAGTGGGTTAGATATCCGCTGATCGTCCTGTTATCTCTCCTTGTACTTTCGTTGATCATAGGTACGCCCGTTCTCGGCGTTTATCTGATCGCGGTGACGGGCGGGAGCTTCGGCGTGACGATGGGTGTTATCCTCTTGGCGCTGAGTGCTCTCATAATTTATCTTTTCGTGCGAAAAGTGCGCGCGGTGATGTCGTCCCGCAGCTCTTTATCTTTTGATCTATTGGATATCTCGGACGAATCTTCCGTGAACGAACTATCCTCTATGGCGTCTGAGATTTGGCACGAGCACTACGAGTCCATCCTCGGCAGGGCGCAGGTGGACTATATGGTGGAGCGCTTCCTGTCCCCCGCGGCTATCAAAGAGCAGGTAGGCGAGGGGTACTCCTATCGCTTTGCGGTCGCCAAGGGGCGCAAGGTGGGCTTTTTCGCCTACTATCCGCGCGAGGGCGCCCTTTACCTCAGCAAATTATACCTGTATAAGACAGAGCGCGGCAAAGGCTATTCCCGTGCGATACTCGACCATCTGAAAGAGGTGGCGGCGTCCTCTTCCCTCCCCGCGATAGAACTCAACGTAAATAAGCACAACGACGCCTCCATCGCCGTCTATGAAAAGCTCGGTTTTACCCGCCTCCGTGAGGAAAAGATTGACATCGGCGGAGGATTCTTTATGGACGACTACGTGTACCGTTTCGACCTTGCGGAAGGAGAAGGAAAGTGACGGTCAGGGAAGAGATAAAAGCGGAGCTCCTGCGCCACGCGGACGCCGCCTATCGTGATTTTCAGGGGCGCTTGATCCCGAGTATCCCTCGCGACACCATCCTCGGGGTCAGGACGCCGATCCTCAGAAAGATGGCGAAAATATACTCTCGTCGAGAGGATATCGGAGAGTTCTTGGCAGACCTCCCGCACCCGACCTTTGACGAAAATCAACTGCACGCATTCATCATCTCCGAGGAACGCGACTTTGATGTTTGTCTGTCCGAGGTCGACGCCTTTCTCCCTTACGTGGATAATTGGGCGACCTGCGATCAGCTCTCACCGAGAGCCTTTGGACGACGCTCGGGCGACCTCCTTCCTCTGATCAATAGGTGGCTGGGGTCGGGGAGGACATATACGGTGCGCTTCGGCATCGGGATGCTGATGCGTTACTATCTGGACGTGAGATTTGAAGCGATCTACCTCGCGCAGGTGGCGGCGATCAGATCGGACGAATACTATATCAATATGATGATCGCCTGGTACTTTGCGACGGCTCTCGCAAAACAGTACGAGGACACGATCCCCTATCTCGAGGAGCATAGACTCTCTCCCTTCGTGCACGCGAAAAGCATTCAAAAGGCGATAGAGAGCTACCGCATTTCGGAGGAGAAAAAGGGGTATCTCAGATCTTTGAAGGGGAAGGGGAATGAGTAAAGGGGAACGGAGCTTTATCGCGAGGCATTGGTGGCTGATCCCCGTCGCGGTGATCTTGATCACGGCGATCGTGTTTTTCTCCTATACCGCCGTCTATTATCACGCCGACGAGACTGCCGCAGAGGCGATGGTCTCGGATGACGTTGTCAGGGTGGAGAGCACCTCATACGGATATCTCTTTGACGGCCCCTCCGACAGCGACGCTTTGATCTTTTATCCCGGCGGCAAGGTGGATGAGAGGGCTTACGCCCCTCTCCTACGCGCCGTTGCGGCGGCAGGGATGGACGTCTGTTTGGTAAAGATGCCTTTTCACCTCGCCGTATTCGGCGTGAATAAGGCGGATAATGTCATGGAAGCGCATAGCTACGCCCGCTATTATCTCGGTGGGCACTCCCTCGGCGGCGCGATGGCGGCTCAGTACGCTTCGCAGAGAGCGGATCGCCTTTCGGGGCTCGTCTTGCTTGCCGCTTATCCTACCAAGGCGCTCCCCGTCACTCTCCCCGTTCTTTCCATCGTCGGCTCGGAGGACGGCGTGGTGAATAGCGATAAGTTGCAAGCGGGGCGCCTTCTCGTTCAAGGAGAGTATCTCGAGCAGGTGATACAAGGGGGGAATCACGCCTATTTCGGCAGCTACGGCGAGCAAAAGGGTGATGGCTCCGCCTCGATCGCTCCCGCCGACCAATGGGCGGAAACGCTTTCTTGTATACTGGATTTTATCGGCAAAGGGGGAGAAGAATGATCACCTATCACGATACGCACGAATTTACCGCTGCCGAACTCGAGCGGTTGTTCCTCTCGGTCGAATGGTCATCGGGGCACTTCCCGGACAAGCTCAAGGCGGCGATGAAAGGTTTTAAGACGGTTTTTTCCGCCTATGACGGGGATAAACTCGTGGGGATGATCTCGGTCATGGACGACGGCGTGATGAATGCATACGTGCACTATTTGCTCGTCGACCCCGCTTATCAAGGGATGGGGATCGGCAGGACGCTTGTGGAGATGGTCAAAAAAAAGTATAAAGACTACCTGCGCATCGCAGTCATCGGCTATGACGCCGAGCTTTCCTTCTACGAGCATTGCGGTTTCGTGAAGAGCGAGGACGCCAGCCCCCTCTTCATTACTTTACTTTGGACTTGATGATATATGAATTAAAACGTCGGAGAAGAAGAATGATATTTGATAAGGTATTGAAAAGCAGAAGAAGCATACGAGCTTTTGAGAAAAAGAAGGTTCCCATCGATATGATCCGCAAAATAATAGATGCGGCGCGTCTGTCACCTTCTGCAAAAAACAGGCAGCCTTGGCGATTCGTGTTGATGAAAGAAAGCGAGAAGAAAAAGATGGTAGCGGAAATGCGCCTTCTCGATAAGAGTCGAAACGAAGGAGGGAGCACCATACATCAAACTGCGGACGTTCTGGAGTCCGCACCTGCCGTGATCGCCGTTCGGGCGGAAGGAACTTCGTATTCTGACACCTTGTCTATCGGCGGAGCGATGTACGCGATGTGTTTGAAGGCTACCGATCTCGGCATCGGAAGTTTATGGGCATGCGATACGGATATATTGAAGAGTCGTTCGCAGTACAGCGATCTTGCGGGTGTTATCGCTTTAGGCTATCCTGCGATATATCCCCAAGATCCAGGCAGAAAAGAGATAACGGAAGTCAGTAATCTGGTGATGAAGAAGAAAAATGCGATGCCGGTCGTCGACCCTTTGCCCGACGCAAAACTGGGGAAATGCAAATACTTTTTCGTCAGTTATTCACATAAGGATTCCGATTGCGTTTACTCGGATATCGTGGAAATGAAAAAGCACGGGTTCCCCCTATGGTATGATAAAACCTTGCTCGTCGGCGATAAATGGGATGAAAAGGCACTGGAATATCTGAATAATAAGAATTGCACAATGTTTTTATGGTATATATCACCAAATTCATTGAGTTCGGACCCGGTCTATAAAGAATTCATCGCCGCGAAACGAAAAGCAGACAGGAAGGAAATGACGATCGTTCCGATCCTGATCGGAGAAAAAAGTGTTTCGGAGATCTTGAGATCTTTACGTAAAACCAAACGGAAAGAAAAAGCCGACGCCTATGCTGCGGTTTTGGGCGAGGGGAATGAGCGCCTATATGCCGCCAGAAGCACCAATCCGGAATCTCTGGATCATATCCAAGATATCATCAAAGCATGTAAAGAGAATAAGATCATAGATATCTCCGAAGTCTACGACGATTACGGCTACGAGATCGCGGAGGAAGGCGCTATCATTACGAAATACTGCGGCACGGCGCGAAAAGTGAAATTGCCCGACAATATTTCGGGATTTCCGATCATCGAGATCGGAGAAGGCGCATTTATGGGCAACCATACGATTGAAAAGGTCGAACTGCCGAATACGCTCAAGATCATCGGGGCGGGCGCCTTTCGAAATACCGCGCTTAAAGAGGTGACGATCCCCGATTCGGTGGAGGAGATCAGGCAGGCGTGTTTTCGCGATTGTGCCGACTTGGAAAAGGTGGTGTTGCCTTCCGGCCTAAAGGTTCTGTCGGAGGCGCTTTTCCGCGGCTGCGGAAAGCTGACAGAAGTGGTCGTCCCGAGCGGTGTGACGGAGATGCAAGAAGCTGTTTTTATGCACTGCGTCTCTATAAAGGAGATCATCTTGCCGGATGTGCTGGCGAAAGTCACGGACGGCGGATTCTTCGGTTGCGTCTCGCTGAAAAAACTGGTAATTCCATCAACGGTAAAGGGGCTCGAATCCTGGTCTTTTGATACCAGTCCGGATCTGGAAGAAATAAAAGTAGGGAATCTTACCTTTGGTAAAAAATGAAAGGAATCAACGGCATATGAAAAAAAACAAAATCAGGATCATTATCAACGCTATTCTCTCGCTCACGGTCTTCGTCGTGTGGATCTTGAGCTTCTTCTTTTGGCGGGACAGCACCCTCGGTGGGAACGGCTGGAGCGATCTCAAGTACTTCACCGTGGAGTCAAATCTCCTCGTGGGAGTGGTCGCCGTCATCTATCTCGTGTACCGACTCGTGAAAGGGGGAGAACTCCCGAAGTGGCTCTCCGTCCTGAAGTATCTCTCCGCCGCCGCGGTCTTTGTGACCTTTACGGTAGTCGTCGTATTCCTCGGCCCGATGTACGGCTACGGACGGATGTATTACGGTTCCAATCTCTTCTTTCATCTCCTGATCCCGCTTTTCGCGATCGCGGAATACGTCGTTTTCGGCGAGGAGCTCTCCTTCCGCGAGAGTTTCTATGCCGTGGCGCCGCCCGTCTTCTACGGGATCGGCTATCTCACGAATTGTATCGTGAACGGCGTGGGCAGTTGGGAGACGGTAAAGAATGATTGGTACCTATTTCTCGAATGGGGCTATCCCGTCGGGATCGTGATCTTTATCGTGATCGCGGCGATGGCTTGGGGACTCGGACTCGCGATCCGCGCAGGGAATAGGCTCGCTCGAAAGATCCCTTGGGAGGATAAAAAATGAAAAAGGTCAAGATCACCGTGATGCGCGTCGCTCGCTACGACGACCTGATCGCCCGTTACGAAAACCCGATCTCTCACGCCTGCGATATGGTGGAAGGGCAGACCTTTACGAGCGTGGACGGCTGCCGCCCCGAAGGATTTTGCGAGAGCGCTTGGGGCGTGATGGAGCCCTTCGTCAAGGAGCTCGCCGCAGGGGGCGGCTATTTCTACGACGATTGGATGAGAGATCCCTATAGCGCGATGATCTCCTGCAACGACGGCTTTCGCCCCGTCAGCTTTCTGTTGGAGGGGATAGAGTAGGGCGCATATAGATAAAAAAGACCGCAAATTTTAGTATGGTCATGGACTACGCCGAGCGCGTCGCCCGCCTGCGTTACGGCGCGGAAAGCGGCAGTCTCGTGAGGGAGGTAACGAACTGTATCTTCAAGCACCTCTCGGAGCCGATCACCGTGGAAAAGATGGCGCGCGACCTCTGCCGCGGCAAGAGCAGACTCTCCACAGACTTTAAGAAGGAGACGGGGGAGAATCTCGGCGACTATATTATGAAGAGAAAGGTGGAGGAGAGTAAGCACATTCTCGCCTATACGAAGCCTCCCGCCGTGTATATCGTCCTCTATCTCGGATTTTCCTCGCAGAGTCACTTTTCGCGTGTTTTCAAGAAGTACGCGGGCTCACTCCCAATGAGTACAGATCGAGCAAGAGACGCTCTTAAAAGTTTTTTATCGGACCATTTCGGTTTTTCTTCGACATTTTTCCTTCGAGAATGCCTTCAGTCGTTTGACAAAAAGGGAGGCGTCGGCTTAATATAGTATCGGCGATCTATTGTATAACAATAGCCAATGGCTTAGATTTCTATAAAGGAGCAAGATAATGATGAATAAGACCGAATTGGAAAAGTACGGGATTTCGATGGTCGGCAACGTGACCTACAATCCTTCCTACGATGCACTCTACGAGGCGGAGATCGATCCTTCTCTCACCGGTTACGAGAAGGGACAGGTGTCCGAGCTCGGCGCTGTGAACGTGATGACGGGTATCTATACCGGCCGTTCCCCCAAGGATAAGTACATCGTAATGGATAAAAATTCGGAGAATACCGTTTGGTGGACCTCCGAGGGTTATAAGAACGACAACCATCCGATGAGCGAGAGCGTGTGGGCGACTGTCAAGGACATCGCTTTGAAGGAGCTCTCGGGCAAGGATCTCTACGTCGTGGACGCTTTCTGCGGCGCGAATGCGGATACCCGTATGGCAGTGCGTTTCATCGTGGAAGTGGCATGGCAGGCACATTTCATCAAGAATATGTTCATCCAGCCCACCGATGCCGAACTGAAGGACTTCAAGCCCGACTTCATCGTGTACAACGCTTCCAAGGCGAAGGTTGAGAACTATAAGGAGCTCGGTCTCAACAGCGAGACCTGCGTCGCCTTCAATATCACGAGCCGTGAGCAGGTCATCATCAATACCTGGTACGGCGGCGAGATGAAGAAGGGTATGTTCTCCATGATGAACTACTATCTCCCCTTGAAGGGCATCGCGTCGATGCACTGCTCGGCAAATACCGATATGAACGGCGAGAACACCGCGATCTTCTTCGGGCTCTCCGGCACCGGCAAGACCACTCTTTCCACCGACCCGAAGCGTCTCTTGATCGGCGACGACGAGCACGGCTGGGACGATAACGGAGTCTTCAATTTCGAGGGCGGTTGCTACGCGAAGGTCATCAACCTCGACAAGGACTCCGAGCCCGATATCTACAATGCGATCAAGAAGAACGCTCTCCTCGAGAACGTCACTTTGGACGAGAACGGCAAGATCGACTTTGCCGATAAGTCCGTGACCGAGAATACCCGCGTCTCCTATCCCATCAGCCATATCAAGAATATCGTGCGTCCCATCTCCAGCGCTCCCGCGGCGAAGAGCGTGATCTTCCTCTCCGCAGATGCGTTCGGCGTGCTTCCCCCGGTCTCTATCCTGACTCCGGAGCAGACGCAGTACTACTTCCTCAGCGGTTTCACCGCAAAGCTCGCAGGTACCGAGCGCGGCGTGACCGAGCCCACCCCGACTTTCTCCGCTTGCTTCGGTCAGGCGTTCCTTGAGCTCCATCCCACCAAGTATGCTGAGGAGCTCGTCAAGAAGATGGAGAAGAGCGGCGCGAAGGCTTACCTCGTAAATACCGGTTGGAACGGCAC
>CAMOTC010000056.1 GCA_946625545.1 uncultured Clostridia bacterium
ATATTTTTTATTAAAAGATTACTAAAAGTCAGATTTCTTTTCTATCCGTCAATGCGCGGGAAAGGGTGGCTTCGTCGGTATATTCGAGATTGCTTCCCGAAGGCAGTCCTCTCGCGATACGCGTCGCCTTTACGCCGAGCGGCTTTACCAGCATCGCGATATACAGCGCAGTCGCCTCACCTGCTTGATCGGTCCCTGTCGCGATGATAACCTCTTTCACTCCCCCTGCTTGGATGCGTTCCAAAAGCTCCTTGATACGGATATCGGAGACGCCGATCCCTTCAATGGGACTGAGATGTCCGTGCAGGACGTGATAGACGCCGCCGAAAGACTTGGTCTTTTCGAGGGCGATGACGTCACGTGGCTCCTTGACGACGCAGATCACGCTCTTATCTCGCGTACTGCAGATCTCGCAGATCTCTTGATCGGTATAATTACCGCATTCCTTGCATAGACGTACCGTCTTTTTGATCTGCATGATCGCATCGCAAAAGCTCTCTGCGGACTCGATCGGCATGGAGATGACGGAGAATGCGTACCTCGCCGCTGTCTTTTTCCCTACGCCGGGTAACTTGGAAAACTCGGCGATGAGCCTGGATATCGGCTCGATATATTCCATTTAGTTGATGCCTCCCAGCATACCTGCGTACGGACCCATGACCGCCTGCGTCTCTTTGTCCACCATGTTGAAACCTTCCTGAAGCGCGGCGACGATCAAATCTTCGAGCATTTCGACATCATCGGGATCCACAGCCTCGGGCTTGATCTTTAATGCGACGATCTTCTTCTCGCCTGTGACGGTGACTTCGACCATTCCGCCGCCCGCTTGTGCGACAAACTCCTTATTCTTGAGCTCTTCCTGCTTCGCGAGCATATCCTGCTGCATCTTCTGCGCTTGGCGCATGAGCTGAGCCATATTTGCGCCGCCTCCGCCGAAACCGTTAAACTTTCCCATAGTGTTACCTCCTATTATTTTTTAGTGGTATAATTCTCTATTTTGATTTTCTCCGCTCCCGAAAAGAGCTTTACGAGATCGGATATCGTGAGACGATCTCTCGCATTATCGGAGCAATTCACAAGTACGACATCCACGGGACTGCCGAGCTCCAACGAGATCACCTTTTTCAATTCTGCGACGTTCGCAGGGGTATTGCAATAGTTATAATTGGACTCATTTTTGAAAGCGATGATGATCTTGCCGTCGCAAAGGCTCATCATAGTCTCATCCGCCATCGCCTCTTCCTGCGTCTTCTTTCCGTCTGGATTTCCGCCGAGATTGATATACAGCATCTTCATCGGATGGAATCTCAGCAAGTTTAGGATCCTGCCGCGCAGCGCGAGCATCTCATTCTTCAGATGATCGGGGAGATGCTCCTGTACGTCGGAAAAGTCGGTGGGGAGCGTATTGGGGATAGCGGGGACTTCTTCCTTCGGCTGAGGCGCGGGAACGTCTACGTCGAAAGGCAGAGATTCTACCGCACTTGAAGGGTCAAACTCGGGGATATTATCCATCACGACAGTATCTATAGGCGCCGCAGGCTGTACGGGAGCGCTCTCCTTGCGATCATTTGTCGGGATAGAGAGCAGGCTTTTCAGGGCGGAATACTCGGGTTTCGGACCGCCGAGCGTCTCCATCTCCTTGATCTTCCCTTCCATCTGCGTAACGCGTGCGATCAGATCGGTGAGATCCTCTCCCGATAACGTCGCAGTCTTGATGATCGCGGTCTCGAGGAGGATCTTCGGCTGATTGCTGTAACGAGACTTTGCTTCGATCCCAGAAAAGATGTCGAGTGCACGCATCAAAACGACGGCGTTAAACGCTTTCGCGATGTCCGCGGCGGCGTCAAACAGCTTGGTGGGTAACTTCAAAACAGAATTACAAGCGGGATCGTGCTTGATAATGATGAGGTCACGGAAATACTTTGTGAGATCGCGCGTCAGGAGCTGAACGCTCTTTCCGAGAGAAGCCGCCTCTTCGACAAGATCGATAGAGGACTTAACGTCACCCGACAACGTCGCAAAAGCGATCCTCGCGATCATGGCGGGATCATTCGCACCGAGCACGCCGAGTACGCTCTCATAATTTACGATATCGGAATAGGATACGCACATATCCGCGACCGAGAGAGTATCTCTGACGCTTCCTTCGCCCGCCGCCGCTATCGCGCTGACACCTTCAGGGGTATATTTGACACCTTCAAGATCGAAGATCTTGGCTACGTGCCGCTCAAGCGTCTCTTGCGGAACGAGATGGAAATCGAGACGAAGACAGCGACTCATAATGGTCGCAGGGATCTTTTGCACTTCGGTCGTTGCGAGGATAAATACCGCGTGTGCGGGTGGCTCCTCCAACGTCTTCAGGAGTGCATTAAATGCCGCTCCAGAGAGCTGATGCACCTCGTCGATGATATATACCTTATATTTGCAATCTACAGGTGCGTAACGCACGTTATCGCGGATGGCGCGCGCGTCGTCAACGGAGTTATTGCTCGCGGCGTCGATCTCCACAACGTCAAGACTCGTACCGGCGAGGAGCTTCTTGCAACATTCGCACTCTCCGCAAGGGGATCCATTCTGCGGGGATAGACAGTTTATCGCACGAGCAAAAATCCTCGCAACGGAGGTCTTACCCGTTCCGCGCGTACCCGTCAAGAGATAGGCATGCGCGATATTACCGCTCTTGATCTGATTGACGAGAGTCTTCGTGATGTGGTCTTGACCGATGACTTTGTCAAAGCTATCGGGTCTGTATTTGCGATATAACGACTGATACATAATATACACCGTTAATATTATACTTTATTTTCTTGTGATAATCAATAGAAATGTATTTTTTCGCGCGTGCGAATATTTACAAAATGTATATTTATGCTATATACTAAATATATGGATAATTTACCGACGAGCGAACTACAATCCGCATCTTTGATCTATAGGATCTACGTCCGTTCTTTTTTCGATTCGGACGGAGACGGGATCGGAGATATAAAAGGGATCACTTCAAAGCTCCCCTATTTTGTATCTATCGGCATGGATACTCTTTGCCTTTCTTTCCTCTTGGAAAGTGACGGCGAAGATATGTACTTCGGCGTTACAGATCATCAACGCATCAATCCCGCACTCGGCACATTATCCGACCTTGAGGAGCTCCTCGAGGAAGCGCATAAACTCAACTTAAAAGTATTCCTCTCTTTCCCGCTGAGTTTCACGTCGATTTCTCATACTTGGTTTGAGAAAAGCCGCGCATCAACCTCTCTCAATCCCTATCGCGAATACTATATATGGCGTGAGGGGAAAGGGAGATCCGCGCCCGATAATACTCGCACCGTCTTTAAAACACCCCTTTGGGCTTACGATGGAAAGAGCGGCGAATGGTATCGCTGTCTGCACGGCGAGAAATATCCCGATCTGAACTATGATAATCCACGCGTTCGCAGGGAGATCATCGATGCACTTCTTTTTTGGATAGAAAAAGGTGTCGATGGGTTTATCGTGGAGAACGCGCATTTTGCTACGGACAAGATGATTCTCCCCGATCAAACGCAACTCTATAAAGCGGGAGAAGATATCTTTACCGAAGGGAAAGGTCTCTTTCGTATGCTTCGAGACATCAAGGAGAAGTGTGAGGATCCCTTCTCTCTCTACCTCGATACCGAATACGTCCCTCTCGGCTTGCACCCCTATCTACTTTCTCAGGAGAGACCCGTCGCTGATGCCCTCCTGACTTCCGACTGCGTCACAGCCGACAAGATAAACGAAAAGCGCACCTTTGCAATGAAGGACTTTGTCAATACTTACCTATCCTTGCAAAAAGCAGACTGCGCCACGCGCACCATCCTTGCCTTTGAGAGTAAAGATCACACTCGTCTCCTCTCTCGTATCGCCGCGCCCGCCGATGGCGCATACCTCCCCGCGGCGAAACTACTTGCCGCCCTTTTGCTTACTTCGAGATCGACTCCTTCTCTCTACCAAGGCGAAGAACTCGGCATGACGGACTTTACCACCTTCAAGGCGAGCGAATACAAGGGATACACGAGTGATCCGAATCTCTTACACGCTCGGTCACCCTTCCAATGGGACAATAATCCGAACGGCGCCTTCACAGACGGCGAGTTCTCCGCCCTTCCCGTGAATGACAACTATCATAAAATCAACCTGCTTACGCAGTCTTCCGATCCTGACAGTGTCTTTTCCTTCTATCGACGCGTCATTGTTTATCGCAAAAATTCCTCCGCCCTGCAACGTGGATCTTTCACCGATTATTCGGACGGAAATATCCTATGCTATCTACGCGAATCAGAGGATGAGCGCCTCTTGATCGTAGCCAATCCCTCCCCCAAACCCTTAAATGCGAAATTGCCGAAAGAACTCGTTGGCAAAACCGCGCTCTGCGAGCTGTGCAATTATGGGATATTCAGTAAAGTATTAAATGCGACGATGGGATTGCGCCCCTTTGAAGTGCGTTTTTACAGGCTCAGCGCCCCTCTCCTTGCCCTGAATTGATCACACTTTCGTCCTCGCTTTAAAGATCAAACTCACGAGAAAACCGAATACGATCGCGGCGGATAGTCCCGCGGCAGCAGCACGCATACCACCCGTCAAAGCACCGACGATCCCTCTTTCTTTGACTCCATCAATCGCACCTTTTGCAAGGGTTGAACCAAATCCGGTGATGGGGATGGTTATCCCCGCACCCGCAAATTCTTTTATGGCATCAAACAGGCCTACCGCCTCGAGCACGACTCCCAAAAGGAGAAAAGTCACGAGGATCTTTGCCGAAGTCATCTTGGTCAGATTGATCAGGAGCTGACCGATCAAACAGACGGCGCCACCCACGACAAATACTTTGAGATAAGTCAGTATCATTTATTCCTCCACGACAAACGAAACGGCATTTGCGATCCCCGGGATGGTCTCCCCCTGCAGAGATGAGAGCTTAGAAAGCAGAGCGCCTGTCGGCACGAGAAGGATCCTCTTTATACTCCCTACGCGCATTTGATAGAGAAAATAGGCATTGAATACCACACTACTGCATCCTGCGCCGCTACCGCCCTGCGGACAGCGCTGTTTTTTATCAAAGATCATCTCGCCGCAATCTTTGTGTCTCTCTGCGGCGTGAACTCCCTCACTTTCCAATAGCTCGAGAAAGAGCCTACTACCGTACACTCCGAGATCCCCCGTCACGATATAGTCGTAATAGGAGACGTCTCTCCCCGTATCCTTCAAATGTTGCAGGACGCTCTGCGCCGCCGCGGGCGCCATAGCCGCCCCCATATTATTGGCGTCGCTGATCCCAAAGTCTATCACTTTTCCGATCGTCGCACTCTCGACGAAGATATTACTGCCTTCGCCCGCTTTCCCGAGTATAGTGCATCCCGCGCCCGTCACCGTCCATTGTGAAGTCGGCGTCATTTGCGTCCCCAGTTCCAAAGGATATCTATATTGTCTCTCCGCCGTGGAAAAGTGGCTGCTCGTACTGCACGCCGCGCGTCTGACGTATCCACCATCAATGAGTGCCGCTCCGATGATGAGCGCCTGACCGAAGGTCGAACAAGCGCTGTACATCCCGATAAAGGGGATATCCAATTCACGCGCAGAGAAAGAGGAAGTGATGATCTGATTCAAAAGGTCACCGCCGATATTAACGTCGATATCCGTCGGCGATAGCCCTGCCGCGATGATCGCCCCCGAAATCGCGCTCATGTGCAGTTTGCATTCTGCCTTTTCATAGGATTTTTGACCAAAGTCGTCCTTTCGGAGTCGCTTATGGAAATAAGGATCCAATGGCCCCATCGCCTCCTTGGGACCTACGATCGAATAGCCCGAGAGAACGCTTGGTTTATTTCTGAAATAGATCGTCTGTTTGCCGCCGTTCATTGAAATAACCCCACGAACCAATACACGAGACCTACAAGGATAGAGGAGCTTACACCGCTGACAATGATGGGGCCCGCGATGACGAACATCTTACACATCACACCGAAGACCACACCTTCCGAACGATACTCCATCGCAGGAGATACGACGGAATTTGCAAATCCCGTGATAGGGACGATCGAGCCTGCCCCTGCATGCTTACCGATCCGATCATAGATGCCGAAGCCCGTCAAAAGCGCGCCGAGAAAGATCATCACCGTCGAGGTGATCTCTCCGATCATCTTTTCCTCCATTTCGGGAAATGCGAGCTTGAATAGGTCTGATACTCCCTGTCCGATCATACAGATCAATCCGCCGATCACAAAGGAGAGAAAGAGCGTCCGCGCTTCGTTGCTTTTGGGTGCGATCTTTTTATCCAGTTCCAAATACTGCGTCTTACTGAGCATTTCTATTCCCCTCTATCTCCTTCACGATATGATAACTCTCCGGTTCCTCATAATTTTTCCCCGATCCTCGCCTCTTCACCTTATCAAAATCACTCATAATCGGATTGTCGGCAGTTAGCCCGTATCTTATACCGGCACCCTCGACAAAATATCGCGAAATGTATAGCGATACGGCAAAATCCCCTTCTTGAGGCTCTCGTGATCGGGGTAACATTATTTTCGGAGGAGAATTATGGAGTTTTCAAGCACAACGAACAGAGACGAGGTCATCGTCAATCTTTCGGGCGAACTCGATGAAAAGAGTGCCGCACAAACAAGAGAATATCTGGATAAGCAATTGAGAGATCATCGCTACAACAGAGTGATCCTCGACTTTCATGGCGTCAGTTTTATGGACAGCACGGGGATCGGCGTACTTCTCGGGAGATATAAAAAGATCACCGAGAACGGCGCGGAACTATGCGTACGAAATCTCAACAAGCAGATCGATAAGGTCTTTCGGATCAGCGGATTATATCAAATAATAAAGGCGGTATAACTATGAAAATAACTAATCACGTAAAAATCAACCTTCCTGCTCACGTCGGGAACGAGGGCTTCGCACGTGCGGCGGTCGCCGCGTTTTGCGCCCCGCTTTCCCCCTCTATAGAGGAAATAAACGATATCAAGACCGCCGTATCCGAAGCCGTCACGAACGTAATCGTGCACGCATATCCCGAAAAGGATGGAGAAATCGACGTGGAGGTAGTCATTTACGACGATAAACTGATCTCCATCACGGTCACCGACGCAGGGATCGGTCTCATCGATCCCGATCAAGCGATGAAACCCTTCTTTACGACAAAATCGGCAGAGGAACACAGCGGTATGGGCTTCACGATCATGGAAGCCTTTATGGACGAGCTCGACGTCCGATCCGAGCTCGGCAGAGGGACGCGTGTCACGATGAGGAAAGCTATCAAACAGCATGCTTGACCACGAGGAGACGATGCGCCTCATTCATTTGGCGCAACAAGGGGACGAGAGTGCGAAAAGCATCCTTCTTGACGAAAATATGCCTTTGATCAAGAGCATTATCCGTCGATATCGTAATACTGTGATCGAGTATGACGATCTGATACAGCTCGGATCTCTCGGCTTATATAAAGCCATGATGCATTTTAATCCCTCTTTTAACGTGCGTTTCTCTACCTATGCAGTCCCTATGATCAACGGAGAGATCAAGCGACAGATCCGCGACGACGGTCCGCTCAAAGTCTCCCGATCTACCAAGGCGCTCGCCCTATTGATCAATAAATATATCGATGAATATCGCGGCGAAGAAGGCAGAGAACCAACGATCGACGAGATCGCAGAACATTTCAAGATCGATCCTTACGAAGTGGTCTTTACCTTAGATAGCACCCATATGCCTGTCTCGCTCTACGAAAAGTACGACGATGACAGCGGATCTTATCTCATAGACAATATCCGCACGGTGGATAAAACCGATGACCTCATCGAGCGCATTATGCTCAAAGATCTCATCGAAAAGCTCGACGAACGCGATAAAAAGATCATTCTTTTGCGTTATTATCGAAATAAAACGCAGAGTGAAGTCGCCGCGATCCTCGGGGTATCGCAGGTGCAAGTCTCGCGTTTGGAGAGTAAAATACTTGCTTCTCTAAAAGAAAAGCTGTCGTAATGACGACAGCTTTTTCTCTTATTCCTCACTTTCCTTATCCGGTAGTTCCGCCTTTTCTTCATAGGGTATATCCGGTTGATCCGCCCCATTCTTTTTCTTTTCCGGAATGATCCAAGAAGCGGAGATCAATGCAACGGCGACAAATGCCGCGATGGGACAAAAGCCTCCGAGGAGTGCGGCGAGCGTATAGATCGCCAAACTGAGGATACTACGCAATCCGAAATGAAACTTTTCGCCATTCTCTCGCGCGATAAAAAACGACATCAAGTGGAAGGTGATACAGGCGAGGACCATATCCGCGAAATAGACCGTAAGAGGCGCCCATGAAGACTGATACGTTCCCACCCAAGTGGTAGCAAATGGGATAAAGGACATCACAAAAAGCCAACCGATATTACACCACAGGATCTTTACGTTGATCGTCCCCGCGTTGTGGAAAATGTGATGATGATTGACCCAATAGATCGCGATAAAGAAAAAGCTGACAAAATAGGCAAGCAAGGTCGGAGCAAGCTCCCAAAAATCGGAGAATGTATCCCCCAATGGTTGGCGAAGTTCCAAGACCATGATCGTGATGATGATGGCGAGAACGCCGTCGCTGAACGCTTCCAATCTATTCTTTTCCATACGTTATCCTTCTTTCGATTTTTTATCAAAGCTTTTGGAGGAGATACGATCCCACTCGCGGTTTTCGCACCAATATACCCTTCTCTCAGTTACATCATAGACCATGGAGACCACCGTGGGACATACCGTTTGCGATGCTGCCTTAAGGACGTCAAAAATATCCGCTACGTCTATGTCCTCTCCCGCCTCTTTCAGCATTTTCTCCGCGATCTGATAGCGATCCCATCCCATCCAAGGATGTTTTTCTCTGTCCATCTTAAAGGGAGAAAAGTTCGTGAGCACTTTATATGACGGCTTTTCATAATACTTATACCCTTGCCCCGGCACGATGTGCAAGAGATTTCCGCTACTATCCGAGAGAGACCCCATAAAAGTTACTCCGGGCACACTGGAAATAGCCTGTTTCTCCACGATATCCTTTGTTTCCGCAAAGGTCTTTTTCATCAAGAGGAGGTCGATATCCAGCATAATGATATTTATATCATTCCCTTTGGGATCGCTTCGATCGTCAAAGGGCCAACAAGCAGGCATTCCCACAAATTCTCCGCGTGCATTTGCTCCGAATATGGGCATCCAGCCTTCTTTTGCCTCATTGATCTCGATATATACGCCACGATCACCGGGAGTTACACGATATTCCATATCCAAAAGATCGAGATTCCATCCGACGAGCGTCTTATTCCTGTTTGAGATGATACTTGTGCACATTTTTTACTTCCGATTAAATAGCAAGGTTCACTTTGCCTTGGATCATGATTTATGAGGACTAGGCGGGATAGTAAGTAAAAAGGACTAATCCAAGTAGCGGACTAGTCCTTTTTGGTGGAGAGAGATGGATTCGAACCATCGAAGTCGGTGACAACAGATTTAC
>CAMOTC010000057.1 GCA_946625545.1 uncultured Clostridia bacterium
CCACTTGCCGCCGATCTTCTCGGGGATCTCCATCTTTTTATTCAGATCCTCGATCGCGTCGATAAAGGCGTTCGCCTTGTCGGCGATGGTCTCTCCCTTGATACCGACGAGGTCGGCGAGTTGGGCGAGCTTCTTATGCGCGGCTTTGCCGTAGGCTCTCAGGACGACGGGGAGCAGGATCGCATTCGCGAGTCCGTGCGGGACGCCGTAGAATCCGCCGAGAGCGTGCGCGAGCGCGTGCACCGTGCCGACGTAGGCGCGAGTAAAAGCGAGACCTGCGCGATAGGACGCCTTCTGCATCTCGAGACGCGCCTCTTCGTTATGTCCGTCCTCGTAGGCGGCGAGAAGATACTTAAAGACGAGATCGACCGCCGCGAGAGCGTTCTCCTTCGTGCGCTTGGTATTCGCGCTACCGATATACGCCTCCACCGCGTGGGTCAAGGTGTCGAGACCCGTCGTGGAAGTCACGGGCTTCGGGAGATTATAGGTAAGGGTGGGATCGAGCACGGCGTAGTGCGGGATCAAGTGCAGGTCATTCATCAGATACTTGTCACGATTTTCGGGATTGGTGATGACCGCGGTCACCGTGACCTCGCTGCCCGTACCTGCCGTCGTGGGCACCGCAAAGAGGGTCGGGATATCCTTTCCGACCTTCAAGAGACCCTTCATCTGCGCGAGGGTACGATTGGGGCAGGCGACCTGCGCGCCGCAACCCTTGGCGCAGTCCATCGAGGAGCCGCCGCCGACGGCGATCAGGCAGTCACAGCCCTCCTCGGTGTAGATCTTATAGGCGTCGGCGATATTATGCACGGTGGGATTGGGCACCGCTTCGCCGTAGATCGAGTACGGGATCCCGAGCTTGTCCATCTCGTCGGTCAGAGGAGCATAGATACGGATGCTATGCAGATATCCGTCCGTCACGATCAAGGGATGCTTGAGGCCGAGCTCGCCGAGCTTATGTGCGACGGTAGGCAGGCAACCCGCTCCCGTGATCAGCTCGGGCTCACGCCACTTCATCACGGCGAGACCGACGTACATAAACTTCTGGAAGATGCGGTTGTACAGTTTGCACTTATTCAAACACATAATAAAAACTCTCCTTAAAAAAGTTATTTTTAATTATACTACCTTGCGCGCGATTTGTCAATACGGCAAAAAGCGATGCCTCTTCTCCGAAACAGCAGTACGCCGCGCCTCGCGCCTTGCAGGGGAAAAAAGATATCCCGCCGAGGAGTCCTCGACGGGATACTTTTTTTGTCGTTACGCGCTTAACGCGAAGCGCGCCGTCTCTCTTGCCCGAGCTCTATCAAGATGCAGCGGGAAGATCGTAGAGGGGCAGATAGAGTACAAGGCCGGGGATCTCCGCCGCAATGAAGGGCTGACCTTTTTCCCCAAGCTGAGCCGCTTCCTCAAGCCCATTGTAGAAGAGCCTGACCGCGATCGAATTTACATTGTCGATCCCAAGATAGGTCAAAGCCGCCTTGTCCAAATAGCGGCTTTCATGGGAAACGGTGTCAAGGCAGACGTTATGATCCTTATCGTACGAGTAGTTTCCGCCCGCATTGAAGACCAAGATCGAGAAGCTCATAAACCCGATGGTTTGATCATCGACCGTCCTCGACTGAATGATCGTCTTGTTCATATTGCTTTCCGCCGCGCCGTTCAACATCGTCTTAATGCCACCCGCATGACCCGCCTCGCCGTAAGCAGAGAACCAAGGCTCCGTACCTGCGACCCAGTTTTGGAGGTTGCTCGCTGTATAGAGATCCATCGTGAGCTTAGAATTCAGATTGGTGAAGCCCTGCGTCGCGCCGTCCTTTACTGCCGCCTTTCTTTGTGCCTCATCTTCGATCGCGGGATCCGCGTACGCCCTGTCGTCGAAGTGAATGGATGCGCCCGCACAGCCGCCGAGGAGCGACCCGTTGAGCGAGACGTAAGCAAGGTCGTAGCAGTAGATATTATTCGCCCAGTTATTCTTCATCATGCTATCGGTCATATAGAGCTTGACTGCCTGCGTCTGACTGCTATTTCCCTTATCGTCCAGCGTAGCTGCATACTGCTCGTAGGTGGGTCTGTACACCCCCTCGACGCTACCGTGCAGCATCATACCGAGCTCGGCGTTGCTGACCGTGGTATTATTCATCCTGAGCGTGCCGCCCCTGACGACGATACCGTTGAAGCTGGTACTCATCGCGAGGAGGTCAAAGGTGGTCTTCACGATATCCTTGTCGATGACGGCGTCCTTATACTGGCTGTAGTTATTACCGACGATCCTGAGGTTATTGAAGGTGACCTCGCCGTTGTCGTACTTGACGCCGGTCATATCGTCGTAATCGCCCGTTCCGTCGTATTCGCCGCAGCGATACATAAAGATACCGATCTGCACGTTACCGATCATATAGCCGAGACCCGTCGTGGGATCCGGACTACCGCCCGTTCTGTTCGTGGTCTCGTAGATGTAGGGAAGCCTCGACCCGTCGATCGTATAGTAGTTACCGTTGATGACGATGCTGTCCGCGATCTGCTCGTTCGTCTTGCCCCACGTCTGGATAGATCTCTTATACACGCCGCCGCCGAAACGGTTTCTCGGACTACCGGCATCCCAATCTTTGAAGATGTAGTCCTCCGCCGTCGTGTCATAGCCCTTCAGCTGAATGGTCGCCTTCGTGCCGTACTTGCCGTCCTCACGATACTCGGATCTCTCGAGGACCGCGGTGATCTTTCTCATCACGTTGATCAAGCTGACCGAAGTATTCGAATACTCTCTCTGGAGGTCTTCGTTCGTATAGACGTTGACACCGGTATTGAACTTGACCTTGAACGTGGCAGTATAATTATTGAACGCATACTTGGGCTTGAAGGTCAGCTCGAGAACCGGTGCGTTGGTAAAGGCACCGGTGCTATTGTCAAAGTTGAAAGATCCGCCGTCCGTGCTGATCATATCTTGAGAAATACCGGAGTCGCCGCTCACCGTCAGGAGGACGTTCGCGTCCGCAAGCGTGATATCCGCATCACCGTCTCTCTGAATGGAAAGGTCGGGGATGAAGTTCGTGACGCCCGCGTCCATCACGTAATCGCTCTTGGACTTCAGGCTCTTTTGGAAAGACTCCTCGCTCACCGCGGTGGAGAGCATTTCCTTATACATACTGCCCTCGCCGAAGGTATCCACGTCGTAAACGACTTTCGCGGGAACGTTGACCTGCGCACCACCCGCGACCGCGGTCAAATTCAGAGTAAACTCACCGGGAGCGATCGCATCGAAGCTCGCGCCGTTATCCTTGATCGTGATATAGTTGCCGTTCGCCGTAGAAGCCATCGTGTAGCCGTTGAAGCTGTAATTCGCGCCGGTCACGAAGACGTAAGTGTAGGGATCTTCTGCGGTAGCTCTCTCCTTGAAGAAGTG
Organism: uncultured Clostridia bacterium; assembly: GCA_946625545.1. Lineage (GTDB taxonomy): Bacteria > Bacillota > Clostridia > Christensenellales > CAG-1252 > CAG-1252. Next base: position 3,404 of record CAMOTC010000057.1, read on the forward strand.
CTTTTCGCTGTCCTTGATGAAGTTGAGATCACCGGCAGACTCATCTACCGTCCAGGTGGCAAAGAGGAGCAGGTCTTCGTCTACGTCGTAGGTGGCGTGATCGTCGGGATCGTACTCCGCTGCACCCAAAAGATAGCCGTCAAAGAGGAAGCCGAACTTCTGGGGCTCCGTGATGGAGAAAGCCGTTCCGTAGGTCACGGGGATCGTAGCGAGAACAGCACCGGAAGCGTCGGTGTCCTTCACCGTGATCGTCCAAGCGTGCGCAGTGTACTTCGCATAGACGTTGGTCGCGCCCTCGATCACGATATTAGAGTTGAACTCGGTTCCCTGCGCGTAGTTGTCGGTGGTGAACCAGCCGTCAAAGTCATATCCCGTTTTCTGGGTTACGGGGAAATCCTCCCCCGCGACTTTGGCGCCACGGGCAACGACGACCTCATTGAATACCGTATTCCTCACGGTATCGTGGAAAGTGACGGTCGCCATATTGTAGTTTTCATTCGGCGTGGTGACGGGGGTGACGACGATATTCTGCGCATAGGTATAGGTACCCGACGCGGCGAACGCATTGCCACCGTAAGTGTAACCGGTAAAGGTCGCCCACTCTTGGGTCGTGCCGGTGCCGATCTTTGCCGTATAGATCGCGTTTTCGGTATCGGTAGGCGAGATCAAAGCATAGGGCTCGCCGTAAGTGACGTTGATCGATGCCGCCGCCCAGCCCGCGACCGTCAGCGTGTAGCTATTCGCAGTCCTGTCCACGTAGATGGTCGTAGCCGCCTTGATCTCGTAAGAAGCAAGGGTGATCTTGTTCGCATCGGTGAACTCCTTCGCAAGATAGTAGCCGTTGATCGTGTAGCCGTCCAAAGTAATCCTCGAAGCTTTAGCGCCGTACTCGATGCCTTCCTGCGTGGCAAGCACGGTTTCCGCCTCGTCTGCCGCTTTAAAGGTAACGGTCAGGAGCTTCTTGGTCCATCTGGCGAACAAGCGCACGTTATCGGAGAACTGATAGACTCCTTTCTGCGGGAATGCGACGTAATCGCCCTCGTCGTTCATATACTCGTAACCGACGAAATCGTAGCCTTCCTTGGTGGGTCTCGGGATATCGTATTCCTCCCCTTTCTTCACCGCCGTCTTAGGCACTTCGGACTCGCCGTCCTGCTGTTTCACACTGATGAAATAGGTCTTCTGCGTAAACTTCGCGTACAGCGTGATCTCGGAAGCGATCGCCTCGTCAAACTTGAATTCCTTCGTCATTTCGGGATCGGTGAAAAGTCCGACGAATTCGTAACCGGCCTTTTCCATCTTGGCGAGGACCGACTCTTTGGAGAGGGTCGCGCCCGGATCGATCTCGAAGGATGCGATCTCCGTCTCCCCTTCCATCACGCTGATCTTGACCGCTTTCGTGCCGCAAGCGACGAAGCAGGAGACCACAAGCGCGACGAGCAGGATCAACAGTATGATCTTAGCTGTTTTTGATTTCATATTTTCCTCCTGTTTTTTTGTTTTTTATCTATTCCAACGTAATGCTACCGCCCTTCTCCTTTTGGCGTGGGCGAAGGCGTACGGTAGCAGTACGTCCGTTTTTGGTGCTGATGGTAATATCTGCGGCGACGTCATCCTCAAAGTAGACGAAACCGTTCTCGTCCACGCTGACCTCGACGTCGGGATCGAGCGAATAGGCGCTGAAGGTCACCGTCTTATCCGTCGTTTCCTTCGTGATGACTTCCCAATGTAATTGGTAACCTTTATCGGGACGCTCCACCTCGATCACGATGTTTTCGCTTTGAATGGGCTCGATCGTGCCGTCTTTCTCTATATATCGCATTCCGGGCTCCAGGATCCTACCGTCCGACGTGGTGAAATGCACCTGCATCGCTTCGGTCTCGATAAAGAAGGACTCTAGCGCCTTGCCGAGGATCGCGATCAATAGGATCGAGAGCACGCATTCCAAGATGACGACCAATATCATTACTTTCTTATTCATAGCGTCACCCCTGTATATCGTTGAAGTAAACCTTCAAGTTGCTCTTGTAGAGATACAGCCTCGCCAAGAAGTAGAAATATCCTATGGCGTAGACGCGCGCCCATCCGGTAGCATAGTTATCGATAAGCAAAATCAAACTGATAACGCCGACGAACGTAGAGATCAAGAACCCGATCAAAAGCGCTTTGGCAATATTCGGATTATCCACCACGGCGTCGCCTTTGACGGCGTAGTCGTTGATCTTGGGGTTCAGAAGGTCGATCTGGAAGCTCCAAAGGACATTCCCGAGGCTGACAGGAATGATGATGCCCGCCATCAATGCGATATCCTTCCCCGAGAGGGTGGTCGTAAAGGTGATCACGAGGCACATCGTCGCAACGGCGAGGAGGTCCACGATCATCGTCAGAGCGAGTTTTGCCCATGTGGCGAGCGAGGTATTGCTCGGTGCTGCCTTCAAGATCGCGAATTCGCTGCCCTCCTGCGAGATCGCCGAGGCGCAGTTCGCGTTGTATGTGCTTAAAAGAGAGAGGGTGATCATCACGTTGAAGGCGATGGTCATATAGTCGCCGAACAGATTGGTCTTCACCGCCGCCACGATGAAGTTCATCACATAGGAAATGATCGGGAAGACGAGAATGATGCTGAGCGCCGAGTTCAAGCTCTTGGAGGAGCGGAACATCAGCTTGACCTCCTTACGGAAGAAGGTGAAAAACAAGCTGTTGATATGCGTCTTGCCCACCGTATGCTTGCCCGCCGTGCTGTGCTCGCTGCTCGTAGACGCCGCCTTGAAGTAGAAGGGCATCGCCACGAGGAAACAGAGGAGGATCGACGCGATGAAGATCACGATCGTGACGGGAAGGGTCATATAGATCATCTCACCGAACATTCCCTTGCCGATCAGCTGATAGAAGAGGGAGAACTTATTGATCTTAATAAGCATTTCTCTAAACGCCTTCATAAAGCTATCGTAGATCGCGATCAAGCGGACAGGCGTCGGCAAGAAGGAAAGCGCGTAAGTCACGAGCGCAAAGATCCCTCCGAGCAGGAGCGCTACGAGCACTCCGAAGAGAACGGGGTGATTTTCGAGAAACTTCTTCACGAAGATCGCGGGGATCGAGATGATCGCGCTGAAGAGAACGGGGAAAAGCACGAGGAAGATCCAAAGGGGCAAAAGCTGCGCCCAATACGCCGCGCCGCCGCCCGATACCATCCCGTACGAGATGAGGAAGGGCAAGATGAAGAAACAGCTCTTGCGAAGCTCTTCCAACGCGTAGACGATGATCTTGCTGATAAAGATCTCGTTATAATTGCACGGGAACGCCATCAAGATCAAATTTTCCTTCGCATTATACAGAACGTCTATCATACTCCCCACGCAGGTGATAATACTGATGATCTGCGTCAGAAAAATCACCGTAGTGAAAAGTTCTTTGTCAAAAGAGAACGCAAATCGATCCTTTATAACGGAAAAGATCGCGTACAAGACTGCGGTCACGACGATGGCGGCAAGCACCTTCAAAAAGACTTTGAAGACAGTAGCCTTGCCCTGCCCTTTCTTGACGCCGCGGAACTTTTCGCCCGCTTGCAAAAGCACGAGATATTTGAGCCTGTGGAACAGGCTGTTTTGCGCCATCAGTTCGTTAGTCATTCTTGTCCTCTATTTTGGTAGCCGCCACCTCCGCAAGGGGTTCTTCCACTGCGGACGTCTCCGCGCTCTCCTGCTCGGCATTCGCCGCGGCGTCCGCCTGCTCGGCGCTTGCCGCCGTGGCGTACATCAGATACAGATCTTCCAAAGACTGTCCTTCTTTGGTCAACTCATCGGGCGTACATACACGGCGCAACTTGCCGCCGCTGATGATCGCGACGCGGTCGCAGATCTTCTCCACGACCTCGATGACGTGGCTGGAGAAGAAGACGATGTTGCCCGCATCGGCGTGGGCACGCATACATTCCTTGATCTGGTGCGAACTGGTGGGGTCGAGACCGGTCAAAGGCTCGTCGAGGATCCACACCTTGGGGTTGTGGATCAAGGCGGAGATCACCATGATCTTCTGCTTCATGCCGTGCGAATAGCTCTTGATCTCGTTATCCATCGCGGCGGTGAGACCGAAGAGTTCGGAGTAGTACTTGATGCGCTCCTCCTTATCCTTTTCGCTGACCATATAGAGGTCGGCGACGTAGCTGACGTATTCCCTGCCCGTGAGCTTCTCGTAGACGGCGTGGTTATCGCTGACGTAGCCGATATTCAGCTTCGCCTCAAGGGGCTGACGCGCGATATCGTAGCCTTGGATCTCGATGGTACCCTCGGTGATGGTCTGGATGCCGACGAGACTCTTGATGGTCGTGGACTTGCCTGCGCCGTTATGCCCGATAAAGCCGAAGACTTCCCCTTCGTGTATTTCGAGGTTCAGGTCGGAAACGGCGTTCTTCGTACTGCCCGAATAGGTCTTGGAAAAATGACTGATCTTGATCATATGTGCTCCTTCGGGATGCAGCGGCTCGGTGAGCGGCCTCCCGTTCATCTCTTTGAGTAATGCGAGTTCATCCACACGCATCATTTTCTTGCGACGCGCGAGCTCTCTATGTGCGTCTTCCACGCGATACAAGAGTCCGTATAAGCCCCATAGGGCGAACATAAGGGCAATGGCGATCAGGTAAATCGCCAAGTCGTACATATAGAATATGGTGACCGCCGCGTCGCCCATTTGGAAACGCAAGATATAATTGTACTTCAAATCAAAAGCCCATTTAAAAATGTTCTTCTCAATAAAGAAATCACTGTACAGGAAGAAGTAGTCCACTTCCGCATGCGTGGGGTTGAGAGAAGGAGAATTATTGAGCCAGCCGTCCACAAAGGAAAGAAGCAACACGTAACAGGTGAAGAAAATGATCGCCTTGAACATGAGCTGGATCTTCGGGCGTTCGAACACGCCGAGCGACACGCCCATAAAGGGGAGAATGATCGCGTAGACGTGGTTGTAGAAGAAGCTGACGTTCCCCATACTCGTGAAAGCGCCGCTCGTCGTGGGGAGGAGGAGCGCCATCGTGGCACCCATGATATTCACGAAATAGGTGAAATAGAAGATACCGTGCAATTTGAACACGTAAGCAAAAAGCATTAAAGCGATCGCCGTGTTGCACAGGTGCAAAGGCAGAGTGCTGACGATACTCTTGCCGGGATAGAGATATTGTGAGAAATAGGAGAAGAAGCCGCTGAGCGCGAGCATGATAAGCAAGTATCTCCTCTCTTTGATATCCTTCTTTTGGAACAGAAGCTGCATCACGAGTGGGAAGAGGAAGGTGAAATAAATGATCACCCTGTGCACCAACGTGAAGCTCTTGGGCTCCTTGCCGACACGCCCGAAGAGAAGCTGCGGGATATACATCGGCATAAATGCAAAGAGGAAGAGCAGGAAATAGAGACCCAGCTTGCCAAGGCGTTTCCCCATTCCCTTGAAATCGCGCGCCATGACCACGCGGATCAACTTCTCAAACGCGATCGCACCCGAAAGGCCGATCACGCAAGCATATACTACGGCGCGCCAATGATATAAGGAGGCGGTCTCGCCGGGGACGTACAGAATCGTTTCTATGATGGGACGGAAGAAGACGCAGTTCAAGACGACCACGATGGGCGCCACGAA
>CAMOTC010000058.1 GCA_946625545.1 uncultured Clostridia bacterium
CCCTACCTTGAGAACAAGCAGTGCGTCGTTATCAGAAAGGACGATAAGGACAAGTATACCGCCGTTGACAGCTTGAAGAAGGCTTCGCTCGTTGCGGAAGACGGTTCCGCGGGTGAGGACGTGATCAAAGAATTACTCGGCTTGGAATAATCTGATTTCATTGATATGGCTCCGCTTGCGTCGGTAGGCGGAGCCATCTCTTATTTTTATGATTTGTGCGATAAGTATATCTTTTTCAGAGGTGACGAGGATCTTGCTGACCGGATTCGGCGAGACCTGTCTTTTGTTTATTTTGACCCTTGTATGCGCGCTTCCGCTCGGTTTGCTTATATGCTTCGGTTCGATTTCGAAGATCAAGCCGATCAGGTGGCTGATGAAGACCATCGTTTGGATCATTCGCGGTACGCCGCTTCTTTTGCAAATCATCGTCGTCTTCTACGGACCGGGGCTTTTGTTTGATTATCCGATGCGTTCTCGTTTTATCGCGGTATTGATCGCTTTCGTGATCAATTACGCTTGCTATTTTTCGGAAATATATCGCGGCGGCATCGAGAGTATCACGAAGGGACAATACGAAGCGTGTGCTGTGCTCGGCATGACGAAAGTGCAAGCATTCTTCCACGTGATACTGCCGCAGGTGATCAAGCGTATCATCCCTCCGATGAGTAATGAGATCATCACCCTCGTGAAAGACACTTCTTTGGCGAGGATCATCGGCGTGATCGAGCTCATCACCGTCTCGCAACAAATCGTGAATAATTATGTGATCTTATGGCCGCTCTTCTATGCCGGTGCATTCTATTTGGTTTTCAACGGCTTGCTCACGCTTCTCTTCGGATTTATCGAGAAGAAGTTGAATTACTACAAGGTGTGAGGTGACGGCTATGGCGATACTGGAAGTAAAAGGGATCAAGAAGCGTTTCGGCGACAACGAAGTCTTGAAGGGGATCGACTTTTCCCTCGAGAAGGGCGAGGTCATCGCGATCATCGGTTCGTCGGGCAGTGGCAAGACGACTCTCCTGCGTTGCTTGAATTTCCTCGAGTTTGCGGATGAAGGGACGATCTCGGTCAACGGCGAAGTGCTGTATGACGGCGTAGCGGAAAGCAGCGCGAAGAAAAAGCTCAAGAACGACGATAAGCGCCTCAGGAAACAGCGCTTACACTTTGGTCTCGTCTTTCAAAACTTTAATCTTTTTCCGCATAAGTCCGTGATGGGTAATCTGATGCTTGCCCCCGTTTTGCAAGCGAAATCGGAGCTCTCCTTTATGGAGAGATGGCGCTTTGAGAGGAGCGACGCATATGCCTCGATCCACGAAAAAGCCCTTTCCACCCTTGCACGCGTGGGACTCAGCGAAAAGCAAAACAGCTATCCCTGCGAGCTGTCGGGCGGACAGCAGCAGCGCGTGGCGATCGCTCGCGCCCTCGTGATGAACCCCGATATCCTCTGTTTTGACGAGCCGACCAGCGCTCTCGACCCCGAATTGACGGGCGAAGTGCTCAAGGTCATTCGCGAGCTCAAGGACAGCGACACCACGATGATCGTGGTCACGCACGAGATGGAGTTCGCACGCGACGTCGCGGATAAGGTCATCTATATGGCGGGCGGCGTCATCGAGGAGGCGGGAACCCCCGAGGAGGTCTTTGGCCATCCGAAGTCCGAGAGGACCAAGGCGTTCCTCGCCTCGCGAAAGAATGCGGCGTCTGACGAAAAGTGACGCGTTATACGATTTATGATGAGTAAGAAGGGGGATCCGAGAGGGTCCTCCTTTTACATTGATCGTAGGGAGATTGACATCGCGCGCGCGACGTGATACAATACTTTTATCAAATCAAGAGGTGACATTATGGGTTGTGATCATAATTGTGACAATTGCAGTGAGAAGTGCGAGAGCAAGGGCGGGATCGAGAAAGAGCGCCTTCACGAGCTCGCACGCGTAAGGAAAGTCATCGGCATCATCAGCGGTAAGGGCGGTGTCGGGAAGTCCCTCGTGACCTCCTTGATGGCTGTCGCTATGCAGCGCCGCGGCTATCGTGTGGCGATCCTCGACGCGGATATCACCGGCCCATCCATTCCTCGTGCCTTCGGTGTGAGCGGAGCGGCTTTCGGCGACGAGAGCGGGATCCTCCCCATGGAGAGCGCTTTCGGCACGCAGATCATGAGTATCAATTTTCTCCTCGAGAATGAGACCGATCCCGTCGTGTGGCGCGGTCCCGTGCTCGCAGGTATGGTAAAGAACTTTTGGTCGCAGGTTATATGGAAGGACGTGGACTATATGTTTGTAGATATGCCTCCCGGCACGGGCGACGTACCGCTGACGGTTATGCAGTCCCTTCCGCTCGACGGCGTCATTGTGGTCACCACGCCGCAGGACCTCGTGGAGATGATCGTCAAGAAGGCGGTGAAGATGACAGAGCTCCTGCATGTCCCCGTCATCGGCTTTGTGGAGAATATGTCCTATTTCAAGTGTCCGAACTGCGGTGAGAAGCATCGCATCTTCGGCGCAGGCAGGGCGGAGTCCATTCGTAAGGAGACAGGGAAAGTCACCGAGGAACTCCCGATCGACGCTACGATCGCAAATCTTGCCGACCATGGAAAGATCGAGCTCATCGAGGACAATCTCCTTGAGGCGCTCGCCGACGAGGTGGAGAAGGTATGAAGAGAAAGGCTGTCTTGATGGACGAATCTTCCGTGGTTCGCGTCCTCGTACGCATCTCGCACGAGATCCTCGAGAAGAATAAGGGAACGGACGATCTCGTCCTGCTCGGGATCAAGCGTCGCGGCGTCCCGATGGCGGAGCGTATCTGCGAGAATATCCGCGGGATCGAGGGGACGACAGTCCCTTGCGGCTCCTTGGATATCACTCTCTATCGTGATGATCTGACCGAGCTCGCTCCCGACGCGTCGGTCATCAGCTCGGACTTTCCCTGCGATATCGTCAATAAAAACGTGATCCTCGTGGACGACGTCCTCTTTACGGGGCGCACCGTACGCGCGGCGATCGAGGCGATCCTTGACCGCGGGAGACCGAGGACCATACAGCTTGCCGTTCTCGTGGACAGGGGACACCGTGAGCTCCCCATACGCGCCGATTATGTCGGCAAGAACGTCCCCACCTCTCTCAAAGAGATGATCGAGGTCGCCTTCTCCGAGATCGACGGAGAGACGGGCGTGTATTTAGCCGAATGACTTGATAAGGCGGCGGAAAGGTCGCCTTTTCATCTTAAGATCAGTAATCGGAAATGAAGAATGAGGAATCGAAAATGAATGATCCCTCATTCTTTTTTTTACTTGCTTTGTGAGCGCGCTTCTCCCACGAGCAAAGCGGCGCTTGTCTAAGGCAACTTTCGTCTATTCTATCCCGCCCAAAGAAAAAAGTCGGCTCCTCGCCGACTTTTTTTGATTCAATTGTTACTTGGCTTTAGCCGTTGATCGCGTCCTTGTACGCCTTGCCGAACTTCAGGACGGGCTTCTTGCTCGCAGCGATCTTGATCTTCTCGCCGGTAGCGGGGTTGATGCCTTCCTTCGCGGGAACGTCCTTCACTTCAAAGGTGCCGAAGCCGACGAGAGAGAGTTTCTCGCCTGCCTTGAGAGCTTCGGTGACTGCTTCTACAAATGCGTCCAAAGCCTTGGCGGACTGTGCGTTCGTGAGATCCGCTTTTGCGGCTATTGCTTTCACTAATTCGGTTTTTGTCATTTGATTATACCTCCCTTTTGACAAAAATTGGTATTTTGATTATACCATACAAAATCTTGCGTGTCAATAGGGCGGTATAAACTAAATGTTGTGTTTACGGTCTAAGTGCGTTATAATAGAGAAAGAACGAGATTTTAGCTCGGATATCAGCTGTAAATGGGGGATATTATGCAAAGAAAAGTGCTTTTTACCGGGAATTTGGATGCGGAAGAACGCCGCACCGTCATACGTTACGCCTTAGAGATCGGCGACGCTGCCTCCTGCCGCACCTCCGTTCTCTTGCGTCCTCTCACGGGGGAACTTTTGGAGAATGCTTTTCGCGAGCGCGAGAAGGATATCGAGGCTCGAGAGAGAAAGTACGTCGAGCAGGCGCGCACCTTTGATCCGAAGAAGGCGTCTCCCGAGCAACTCTCCTATTTCGGGACCGACCTGACCGCAGAGAAATTCGGCAAATATATCGCCGAGCTCATCAAGCAGGAAGAGGAAGCAAAAAAGATGCTTCGCCGTCAGTACTTTATCTCGGTAGACTACGCGGACGTCACTCCCGAGGATATGGCTTTCCACGAGTCACTGCATCCCGTCGTGACCTTCGGGGAGACAAATACTCTTCACGAGTTTTGCTCCTTCCCGCTGACTCCCGAGATCAAGGGGACATTGCAGGATTCCTCCCTTGGCGATCCCTCGGAGGAGGGCTTTGAGTACGGCTATTTCTACGTCGGCAAGGCGCCTCTCTACTACGAGGATCTCGCGGTCACGAAGGGTGGCGAGACCGTTCTCTCTACCTTGACGAATATCGCCGTTCTCGATCTCTTTTTGACGGAGGACGAGCTCCGCGCTTTTCGCGATTTCGAGCTGAATAAACAGCGCAATCTCCGCATTATCAAAAAGCTCCTTTCATAGCTTTGACAGGCGCGCGTGCGGCAAGTATAATGGAGATGACTCTCAGGAGGCGTTTATGAAAAAAATCGTTATCATAGTCCTATGCGTGATCTTGGCGGTGATCCTTGCCGTCGTTGCCTTTTTCGGCGCGATCGGGTACTACGGATACTTGTCCATCTCGGAGACGGTGTCGGCGCCCGACCCCGCGGCGGACGACTCTATTATGATCATGAGTGCGAATATCCGCAGGCAGGAAAGGTATCTTTGGTACAATTCCGACTTTTGGAAGTTCGATACCGGCAGTCACCGCTGGTATAAGAGGGCGAAGTATTATCTCGAGAATATCAACGAGATACAACCCGATATACTCGGCGCGCAGGAGGTCCAGCCCGCCCAATACGCATTTTTGACCGAGCATCTCGTCGGCTACGGTAGCGTCGTGGAGTATCGCGACGAAAAGGGCTCTCGCTCGGAGTCTTGCCCCATCTTTTACAGCGAGGCGCGTTTTGAGCTCTTGGACAGCGGCACGTTCTGGCTCTCCGAGACGCCCGACGTGATGAGCAAGTTCGAGGAGAGCGGCGAGTATCGTATCGCTACCTTTGTGAAGCTGAAAGATAAGTCCACAGGCAACGTGATCGCCGTTTACAATACCCATCCCGATTGGGGCAGCGTGGAGGCGAGGATCAAGCAGCTTTCCGTTATCGCCGAGAGGGCGCAGGCGAGCGATGCGGATAAGATCGTCGTTCTCGGAGATTTGAATTCCGACCGTAAACGCGAGGGCGGCAACGAAGGCCTCGCTCCCATCGAGGCATTCTTGAAGGACAGCAAGACCTTCCCCGGTATGACCGATTACGGCGCGACCTTCAATGGATACGACATCGATCCCGACGCCCCGATGGGGTTGGACTATATCTTCCTCCCCGAGACGGCAAACGTGCTCGAAGTGGGCAAGGTGGATAAGCTCTACGACGGCGTTTACCCCAGTGATCACTATCCCATCTATGCGAAAGTAATATTCTGATTCGGAGACACCATATGAGATTTCTTTCCTACTTGAAGTACGCTTTTTTGCGTAAGCGCGTCGAGGCGCCCGCTCTCCGCGATGACGTCACGGTGGTCAGTTACAATATTCGCTATTTCAATCATAACGTCGACTTTGGCAACTGCCATTGGTACGTGCGCGCGAAGTACGTCCTCAGCATGATCGAGAAGCTGCAGCCCGACGTACTCTGCCTGCAGGAGGTGCACCCGCCGCAGTATTCCTTCTTGAAAAAGCACCTTGCGGGCTACTCGTCGGTCATCGGTTATCGCGAGAATAGGGGAGTGCACAGCGAGGCTTGTCCCATCTTTTACAATCCTGCGCGCTTCACCCTCTTGGACAGCGGGACTTTTTGGCTTTCCGACACTCCCGACCTGCAGAGCAAGTTTGAGGATTCGTGGCATTACCGCATTTCTACCTTCGTGACCCTCCGCGACAAGGACGGCACCGTTTTTACGGTGTATAACGTCCATCCCGATTATCGCATCGAGGAGGTGCGCATCCGTCAGCTGGCTGTGCTCGCGGACAAAGTGCGTAATAACGAGGGGAAGGTCATCGTCACGGGCGACTTCAACGCCGTAAAAGGGGAGAAGTGCCTGGAGCCTTTTGAGGAGATGCTGAAGGATAGCAAGGATTTCCGCGGCGACGTCTTCGGCGCCACCTTCAACGGCTTTGGTGAAAAGCCCGAGGAGTGGATCGATTTCATCTATCTGCCCAAGGATTGCACCCTCGTCGATACAGGCATCGATAAGACCCTCTTTGACGGCATCTATCCTTCCGATCATTACCCCATCTACGCGAAGGTCAAGCTCTGATCCCACGCTACGAAAATATCCCTCACAATGGCGTTTTCTCTATTGACGAAAACGCCTTTTTTATGTTAAAATTATAAGAGCGTAAAGTACGGAAAAGAGGCGTCTCCTTCCGTGTGGCGCGCGAATATTTTTTAAGGAGAGATTACTATGGCTAAATGGATTTGTCCCGTATGCGGTTACGTTCATGAGGGAGATACCGCTCCCGAGTTCTGCCCGGTCTGCAAGGTGCCCGGTAGCAAGTTTATTAAGCAGGAGGCGGAGAGCCTTACCTGGGCGGCTGAGCACGTGCTCGGCGTGGCGAAAGGCTGCCCGAAGGATATTTACGACGGTTTGAAGTCCAACTTTGAGGGCGAGTGTAGCGAGGTCGGTATGTATCTCGCGATGGCGCGCGTTGCGTACCGCGAGGGTTATGCTGAGATCGGCGCTTACTGGGAGAAGGCGGCCTTCGAAGAGGCGGAGCACGCCGCCAAGTTTGCAGAACTTCTCGGCGAAGTCCTCACCGACTCCACCAAGAAGAACCTCGAGATGCGCGTAGACGCCGAGAACGGCGCCACCAAGGGCAAGTTCGAGCTTGCGAAGAGGGCAAAGGAAGAAGGCCTCGACGCTATCCACGACACCGTCCACGAGATGGCACGCGACGAGGCCCGCCACGGCAAGGCGTTCAAGGGGCTGCTTGACCGTTACTTTGGCAAGTAATACGACTTCGTATAAGGGCGCATCTGCTGTGTTACTGTCTGCGCCGCGATGAAATCACGTACAAGGAGTACGCTCATTCACCTCGGCTTGACGAGCCTTGCATCTGCAACCCTTCTCCGAAGTCGCTTAATTAGGATATAATAGACCCCGTAGGTGTTTCCTGCGGGGTTTTCCCGTTATTGTTCTTCGTCTTCTCTGCACCACTCTCCGCGCTCTTGTATAGCGGGGATTGGGCGAATAAACGCAAATCCACTTTGTTTTTGACGGAAAGGCGGCGACATCGGAACAAGGAGTACGCTCATTCACCTCGGCTTGACGAGCCTTGCATCTGTACTCTTCTCCGAAGTCACTGAAATGCTGATATTAAAAGAGAGGTCTTTTTGAGACCTCTTTTTCGTTGCGCTTTGTCTCTGCGCCACGCTCCGCGCTCGCATGAATATGCTTAGTGGAAGAAAATTTTATTTGTAGAGTTTTTCCGTTCTGTTTAATTGCGCAAAGTAGTTTTTCCAGTATTCTGTTTTTTGCGTGTTCGTCATTCCGAAAGTCGGATCGTCTGTTTCTTGAAATAAATTTATGATCCGCACGCCTTTTCTCTTTGCGTAGAGCATTGCCCTTTTGGCTCCGCTGCGCTTTCTTTTTTCGTCAACGTAGCAGATCAAAGCGTCGCACTCGTCTATCATTCGTTGATTGGCGATAATTATTCGCTTTTTGTAGTGCGTATCTTCTGTATCATAGAGGAGAGTAATATCACCTCTGTAGGGAATGTCGCTTTCTTTTTTAGCGTTGACTTGATGATAACTGGTCAAAACGACTTCGACCTTCAATTCGGGGTGTGTTTGCCGTGCTTCGTGACAAACTGATAACGCCGCTTTGTCAAACGCTCCGTGCGTACCCACGATGAAGGAGGAGCAACCCTCGGCTATCTCTTTTTCGACGGCGTCGCGCAGCCGCTCTTTGACTGTTGAAAGGGGGGTATTTCTGTGCCCGATGAATGCAGTTTTCTTTTCCATACTATAATGCAACGTATGCCTGCTTTGTTGACATTGTATTCTAATTAAAATTAGAAGTCAATACTTTCAAACTAATTATTGTTAGAATGTCGCTATGGAACGAATGGAATTTGATCCGCAGGTCTTTGCCGAGCGGTTACGCGAATTGAGAACGGAGAAGGGCGTGGGGCAGAATAAACTCGCCACCGATCTTGGTCTTTCTAACGCCAGCATCAGCTATTGGGAGAACTGCAAGCAAGAGCCGACTGCCTCTGCGATCGTGAAACTGGCTGTGTTTTTCGATGTTCCTACCGATTATTTGCTCGGGTTGATTGATTAAATATTTTGAAACGCTTTCTAATTTCAATTAGCATAAAATGATAAAACAAAGAGAGAGTCTTGTATTTCAGAAGGTTATCCGATTTAAGAATAGACCACGATTTGACGCAGCAGCAGGTTGCGGACATTTTGGGGCGCAAGCGTGAAGTGTTTCGCAGATATGCGAAAGGTACGCGCGCGATCCCTGTCGACTATTTGATAAAACAAGCAGACTATTACGGAATCAGCGTCAATCATATCTTGGGGCGGGAGTGACGTCCTGAATTTTTTTATAAAACGTGTTTGCGCGGATAGCGGGCCATGTTGTATACTGCAAATATACTCATGTAAGGAGAAAGAATATGAAAAAAGTCATTTCCATCGCGCTGATAACGGCGTTTATCCTGTCCCTTGCCGCCATTGGGCTCACGGGCTGCTTCCTCTTCAAGACCATTTCCCTCGACGAAGCC
>CAMOTC010000059.1 GCA_946625545.1 uncultured Clostridia bacterium
CCACCGATCAGGAATAATCAACTCAACCAATATCAAAAAGCGATGGGAGGCTTCGGTCTCCCATCTACCTATAAAGGAGTAATTATGGCTTTCCCTAAGAACGTTACAGTATTCAATCACCCCTTGATCAATCACAAGATCGCTATCCTCCGCAACGAGGCGACCGGTATGAAAGAGTTCCGTGAGCTCGTGGAGGAGATCACTACCTTGATGGCTTTTGAGAGCTTGAAGGATATCCCCACCACCGAAGTGGACGTCAAGACCCCGCTCGAGCTGTGCCGTCAGACGGTAGTGCAGGAGAAGAGCGTCGTGGTTGTCCCCGTGCTTCGCGCCGGTCTCGGTATGGTGAACGGTATCCACACCCTCCTGCCAACCGCGAAGGTCGGACACATCGGTCTCTACAGAAACGAGGAGACCTTGGAGCCTTGTGAGTATTACTGCAAGCTCCCCGAGGGCATCGAGAAAAAGACCGTCATCGTCCTCGATCCCATGCTCGCTACGGGCGGCAGCGCCGTGGCGGCGATCAATATGCTGAAAGCGCGCGGTTGCAAGAAGATCAAGCAAATGTCCATCATCGCGGCTCCCATCGGCGTGGAGACCCTCGCGAAGGCGCATCCCGACGTACAGATCTACGTCGCTACGGTGGATCGCCAGCTGAATGAGAACGGCTACATCCTTCCCGGGTTGGGGGATGCGGGCGATCGCCTCTTCGGCACGAAGTGATTTTGCATAGCGGGACGTGTGCTCCGCTCTGTTCTGCAAAAACATTTTGATGAAAAAAGCAAATCGCTTTGTCGGTTTGCTTTTTTTTGAGCCTTGTACGGCGTCGCTTGTTGCGTGCTTCGACATATCGCGCTCCGCAGTGATCATATCGCATCAAGGAGCTTGTTCTGACGTTGAATGGTTGTTTTTTTGCGCGATTTGTTAGGAGATATTTATCTTAGGCGAGGTGGCGCACGTTGATTTTTACCTCTTTTTTTGTTATAATAAATAAGTTACAAGTATTATATTTGTTTCAATACCATTTACGGAGGGAATAATTATGGCAGAGAAAAAAACCAAGTACAGCGGTACTCAGACCGAGAAAAACCTGTGGGAAGCTTTTGCGGGAGAATCGCAGGCGAGAAATAAATATACCTATTTCGCATCTAAGGCAAAGAAGGACGGCTACGAGCAGATCGCCGAGCTTTTTCTGAAGACGGCGGACAATGAGAAGGAGCACGCCAAGCTGTGGTTCAAGGAGCTCGCGGGGATCGGCGATACGACGGAGAACCTCGAGGCGGCTGCCGACGGCGAAAACTTTGAATGGACGGATATGTATGAGTCCTTTGCAAAGACTGCCGAGGCGGAAGGGTTCCCCGAGCTCGCGGCGAAGTTCCGCGGGGTGGCGGCGATCGAGAAACGCCACGAGGAGCGCTATCGCGCACTTTTGAAGAATATCAAGGAAGGCGAAGTCTTTGCGAGAGGAGATATCAAGATCTGGGAGTGCCGCAACTGCGGTCATATCGTGGTGTCGGACAAGGCGCCCGAGGTCTGTCCCGTTTGCGCCCATCCGCAGGCATACTTCGAGATCAGCGCGGAGAATTATTGATAGAGGAGATAGGATATGTCTATCTATGATTTTATTGTAAAGGATAATAAAGGGTTAGACGTCCCCCTCGAGAACTATCGCGGCAAGGTGCTCCTGATCGTAAATACCGCCACGGGGTGCGGCTTTACACCGCAGTACGACGGCTTGCAGGATCTCTATGAGAAGTACGCGGAGCAGGGCTTCGAGATCCTCGACTTTCCCTGCAATCAGTTTCTTTCCCAGGCGCCCGGTACGGCGGAGGAGATCGCGTCCTTCTGCACAGGTCGCTTCGGCATCACCTTCAAGCAGTTTGCCAAGATCGAGGTGAACGGCGCGAACGAGTCACCCCTCTATACCTATCTGAAGGAAAAGAAGGGCGGCGTCTTCGGCAAGAGGATCAAGTGGAATTTCACCAAGTTCCTGATCGATCGCGAGGGAGAGGTCGTGGCGCGTTTTGCCCCCACCACCACCCCCGAAAAAATGGAGAAATCCATCAAGGAGTTACTGTAATGAGATATAGCTACAAGACCAAGGATACCTGCGCCGTGCAGATCGACTTTGACCTGACTGACGGCATCGTTTCGGACATTCATTTCACAGGCGGTTGCAACGGCAACTTAAAGATGATCGCAAAGCTCCTCGAAAAGAAGGAAGCCTCCTATATCGTCTCCTCCTGCGAGGGCAATACCTGCGGCAGACGCCCGACCTCCTGCGCCGATCAGCTCGCCAAGGCGGTCAAAGCCGCTCTCGCAAAAGAGCAGTAAATCTCCCCTCAAATGATCAACAGTATCGCCCCGTCTCCCCGATAGGGCGATATTTTTTTATATCGGCGCTAATAACCTATTGACAAGGTAGGTTGAAAGCGGTATAATGATCACATCAATCAAGCGAGGGCAGTATATGCAAGTATATCTGGACAATGCGGCAACCACAAAAATGAGTCGAGCGGCGATCGACGCCATGATCCCTTATCTCGACTCTGTTTACGCAAATCCCTCTGCGCTTCACTCGATGGGGCAGAGGGCGAAGGAAGCCTTAGAAGAGGCGCGTGCCTCCGTCGCGGCGTGTCTCGGCGCGAGAAGCGATGAGATCTACTTTACGTCGGGAGGGAGCGAGGCGGATAATCAGGCGATCCTCTCCGCTGCGATGATCGGGGCGAGAAAGGGCAAGAAGCACATCGTCACCACGGCTTTCGAGCATCACGCCGTCTTGCATACCCTCGCGAAGCTCGAGAAGCAAGGGTTCACCGTGACCTATTTGGACGTCGGTAGGAAGGGGAATATCACCGCGCAGCAGGTCGCAGACGCCATCACCGAGGAGACCTGTCTTGTCACGACGATGTTTGCAAATAACGAGATCGGCTCCGTCCTCCCCATCGCGGAGATCGGCGCGGTATGCCGCGAGAGAAAGGTGCTTTTCCATACCGACGCCGTACAGGCGGTCGGGCATATCCCCGTAAACGTCGGTCAAATGAATATCGATATGCTCTCCCTCTCGGGGCACAAGTTTCACGGTCCCAAGGGGGTGGGCGTCCTATACGCGAGAAAGGGCGTCGCGCTAAGTAGTCTCATCGAGGGCGGCGCGCAGGAGAGATCCCGCCGCGCAGGCACCGAGAACGTCGCGGGGATCGCGGCTCTCGCCGCCGCACTTCGCGAGGCGACCGATCACCTTGAAGAGAATGCGGATAAGGTCAAGGCTCTCCGCGATAAACTCATCTGCGGGCTATCCCATATCCCGCACTCTGTCCTGAATGGCGACAGACAGTATCGTCTCCCCGGCAACGTTCACTTCTGCTTTGAAGGGATCGAAGGGGAGAGTCTCCTCCTGCTCCTCGACGAGTATGGGATCGAGGCGTCATCGGGTTCGGCGTGCACGTCGGGATCTTTGGATCCTTCGCACGTCCTCCTCGCGATCGGTCATCCTCACGAGATCGCGCACGGTTCACTGCGCTTGACCCTCTCGGAGTACACGACGGAGGAGGAGATCGACTACGCGCTCGACGTGATCCCGCAGGTAGTGGCGCGCCTCCGCGCGATGTCCCCGATCTGGCGCGATAAGACGGAAGGAAAGAAAGCATTTTTACTCTAAAGGAGAATACTATGGCATTATACAGCGAGAAAGTAATGGATCATTTTCGTAATCCGCGCAACGTCGGCGTCTTAGAAGACGCGAACGGCGTCGGCGAAGTCGGCAACGCGAAGTGCGGCGATATCATGAAGATCTATCTGAAGGTCGAGGACGGCGTCATCGCCGACGTTAAGTTTGAGACCTTCGGATGCGGCTCTGCGATCGCTTCCAGCTCTATGGCGACCGAGCTCATCAAGGGAAAGCCCCTCTCCGACGCGCTCACTCTGACCAACCAAGCGGTCACAGAGGCTCTGGACGGTCTCCCCGCGCATAAGATACACTGCTCCGTCCTCGCGGAGGAGGCGATCAAGCGCGCCGTGCTCGACTACTACAAGCGTGAAGGCATCGAGTACGACAAGGACCTTTTCAAGGACGTGGAGTGCGACCACGACGCGGACTGACCCGAGCGTATTGACCCACGCGTATCATATATTATCGCCTTTCATCATCGCCTGATCGGCGTCTGCCTTGCGGTTTTTCGGCAAGGCTTTTTTTGAAAAAACTCGGGGTTTTTAGTTGACAGTCACAAAATGAGATGGTATAATCATATTAACCTACGAGATAAGTGGGTAAAATAGGAAAGAGAAAATGACTGATTTATTGCGTAAACTCGTAAGGAGAAACTACCGTTTCGGACGAATGTGTTGTCGATGTTGCAGATGATCGCAAAATGCACCAATACATTCATTTGAAAAGGAGAATATACTTATGGCAAACTACAAATTTGAAACGCTGCAAATACACGTGGGGCAGGAGACTCCCGATCCCGCGACGGACGCGAGGGCAGTCCCTATCTATGCGACGACCTCTTACGTCTTCAAGGATTCCGCACAGGCGGCAGGGCGCTTCGGCTTGACCGAAGGGGGCAATATCTATACGAGGCTGATGAACCCCACGAGCGACGTCTTTGAGAAGAGGATCGCCGCTCTCGAAGGGGGCGCGGCGGCGCTCGCTACGGCGTCGGGCTCGGCTGCCATCACCTACGCGATCCAAAATATTGCTACGGCAGGCGACCATATCGTCGCATCTACAAATCTCTACGGCGGCACATTTAACCTCCTCGCTCATACCTTGAAGGAACAGGGCTTGTCGGTGACCTTCGTGGATCCCGCCGATCCCGAGAACTTCCGCAAGGCGATCCAAGGGAATACCAAGTTGCTCTACGCCGAGACCCTCGGCAATCCCAATTCCGACGTACTCGACCTCGAGAGCGTATCGGCGATCGCTCACGAAGCGGGGATCCCCCTCATCGTGGATAACACCTTCGCAACGCCTTACCTCCTCCGTCCCATCGAGCACGGCGCGGATATCGTCGTCCATTCGGCGACGAAGTTTATCGGCGGGCACGGCACCGTGATGGGCGGCGTAGTCGTGGATGCAGGGAAGTTCGACTGGGCGGCGAATGACAAATTCCCGGGACTCAGCAAGCCAAATCCCTCCTATCACGGCGTGATCTTTACCGAGGCGTGCGGCAATCTCGCCTATATCCTGAAACTGCGCACCACCCTGATGAGAGATCAGGGCGCGGCGATCTCCCCCTTCAATTCCTTCCTGCTTCTGCAGGGGTTGGAGACCCTCTCCCTCCGCTTAGAGAGGCACGTGGAGAACGCCTTGAAGGTCGTGGCATTCCTAAAGAATCATCCGCAGGTCGAGAAGGTAAATCATCCCTCCCTCGCGACGGGGAATCAAAAGGCGCTCTACGACAGCTACTTCCCGAAGGGCGCGGCGTCTATCTTCACCTTTGAAGTGAAGGGAGACGCGGAAAAGGCAAAGAAGTTCACAGAGAGTCTGCACCTTTTCAGCCTGCTCGCGAACGTCGCGGACGTAAAGTCTCTCGTGATCCATCCCGCATCCACCACCCATTCACAGCTCTCCGAGGAGGAGCTCCTCGCGGCAGGCATCAAGCCGAATACCGTGCGCCTCTCCATCGGCACCGAGCACATTGACGACATCATCGCGGACCTCGAAGAGGGCTTCGCGGCTATCAAATAATAAAAGGAGAATCATTATGTCTAAGATCTATACTTCCGCAGATCAGCTCGTCGGCAAGACGCCGCTCCTCGAGCTCACACATATCGAAAAGGCGTTTGACCTCAAGGCGAAGATCTTCGCCAAACTTGAATACTTCAATCCCGCAGGCTCGGTCAAGGATCGCATCGCGAAGGCGATGATCGAGGATGCCGAGAAGAAGGGCGCTCTGAAGGCGGACTCGGTGATCATCGAGCCTACGTCGGGAAATACCGGCATCGGACTCGCTTCCATCGCCGCGGCGAAGGGATATCGCATCATCATCGTGATGCCCGAGACGATGTCCGTCGAGCGTCGCCAACTGATGAAGGCGTACGGCGCAGAACTCGTGCTCTCGGACGGCAGTAAGGGCATGAAGGGGGCGATCGCGAAAGCGGAGGAGCTCGCTGCCGAGATCCCGAATAGCTTTATCCCGGGGCAGTTCGTAAACCCCGCCAATCCCAAGATCCACTTTGATACCACAGGTCCCGAGATCTACGAGGATACCGACGGGGAAGTGGACTACTTCGTCGCAGGCGTCGGCACGGGCGGCACCATCACGGGGACAGGCGCATACCTAAAGTCTGTCAAACCCTCCGTCAAGGTCATAGCCGTTGAGCCCGCCACGAGCGCAGTGCTCTCCACGGGCATCGCGGGTCCGCATAAGATACAGGGGATCGGCGCGGGATTTGTCCCCGACGTCCTCGATACCAAGATCTACGACGAGATCATCGCCGTCGCGAATGAGGACGCCTTCTCGACAGGTAAACTCATCGGCAAGAAGGAAGGGGTGCTCGTCGGCATCTCGTCGGGTGCGGCGGCATGGGCGGCGATCGAGATCGCGAAGCGACCCGAGAACGCAGGCAAAAAGATCGTCGTGCTCCTCCCCGACACGGGAGACAGATATCTCTCCACGCCCCTCTTTCAGGACTGATCTACAATAAATACATCCTTTGCCCCGAGGGAAAAGCCTTGGGGCTTTGGCATGATTTTAGAGATTATCGAGAAGTGATCTCGATCAAGGAGAAAGTGATATAATGAAAAATCTTTCTACAGATAGGGCGCCCGCGGCAGTCGGACCCTACTCACAGGCAGTTATCAGCGGCGGATATATCTACGTATCGGGTCAGCTCGGCTTGGACGCGAAGGGCACCTTAGGAGAAGGGATCGCCCGTCAGACCGAGAACGCCATCAAGAATATCTCCGAGATACTCCTCGCGGCAGGCAGCAGTTTGGATAGGGTGGTAAAGACCACTTGTTTCCTTGCTGATATTGCGGATTTCGCCTCCTTTAACGAGGTGTACGGCAGATATTTTACGGGGAAACCGGCGCGCAGTCTGATCGAGGCGGCGGCACTCCCCAAGGGATCGCTCGTGGAGATCGAGGCGATCGCAGAGACAGAGAATAAATAAGGAGAAAGAAGTATGAAGATTTCGACGAGAGGCAGATACGCACTCCGCGTGATGATCGACCTGGCGGAGCATTACAGCGGCAACTATATCCGTTTGAAGGACATCGTGGAGAGACAGGAGATCTCGCAGAAATACCTCGAGGGGATCATGACCGACCTCTCCAAGGCGGGGCTCGTCGAGGGACAGCACGGCAAGGGCGGCGGATATAAGCTGAAGCGCGCGCCTGCCGACTACTCCGTCGGAGAGATCCTCCGTATCACCGAGGGCGATCTCGCTCCCATCGCCTGTCTCGAAAAGGATGCTCCCTACTGTACTCGCACGCAGGAATGCAGGACCCTCCCGATGTGGCGTGAACTGTATAAACTGATCAACGACTATTTCGACGGCGTCTCCCTTGCCGACCTGATGCAGGGGGGAAATGCCGGTGGCGACTACGTGATCTGAGCCCCGCACTCTATATAAAAGAAAAGCAGCCGTTTGAGGCTGCCTTTTTTGTGATCAAGCGTCGAGTCGCGTTTTCTGTTTCCTTCCCGTATTCATCAGCAGGATTGCTCCGAGCACAAAGAGGATGCCGAGGATCTTCGGAAAGCTGTGTCCCTCTCCGTAAAAGAGAATGCCGATGAGGGACGCCACGAGTGGCTCGATGGCGACGAGGATCGCCGCGCGTGAAGATTCCACTCCCTTTAGTCCCCAAGTGTAGAAGAAATAGGGGAGTACCGTGCAGATCACTGCGATCCCCGCGCACCACAGCCATAAGGTCGGGATCGCGGAGAGAGTGGAGAAGATATCTCCGATCCCGCTAAAGGGGAGCGACGCGATGAATGCAAAGAGGAATGTGTACGCCGTCACCGTCAGGGGGTCGTAGCGCTTGAGTCCGAAGGTGCCAAAGATCGTATAGAGAGCGTAGAAGAGTCCCGACATCACTCCTACGAGCGCGACGAGAGGGGCGAGCGCCGTGCCGCCCTCGGTCACCCCCGAGACGAGGATACAACCGATAAATGTCATCGCAACGGAGATGATCTTTTCCGCGCCGATCTTTTCCTTGAAGAGGATGCGCGATAGGATCATCACAAAGATTGGAGAGGTATAGAGCAGGACGACCGCGATGGACGCCTCGGAATGAATGATGGTGTAAAAGTAGAAGTAGTTAAAGAGAAACACGCTGACCACGCCCGTCCCGAGAAATATCCATATATCACGGAGACGGATGCGCATACGCGCGGGAGAGAAGATCAGGGCGGCGATGATAAAGATGGGCGCCGCAAAAAGTAAGCGAACAAAGCAGATCTGCATCGAGTCGAGTCCCGCCGTAGATAGCTTGCGGATAAAGATGCTGATGATCCCCCAAAGGATACCCGATAAGAGGATGGATAGGATAGAGAGCAGGCGCACGTTCTTTTTCATAAAATCATTATACAACGCGAAAAAGGATTATTCAATTTTTTCCCCTGAATAATTGCTATTTATCCTTTGTTGTGGTATTATATTTTCGCAAGCGAGAGGATGCTCTCCTTTGCCGGTAGAGATATGCTTCCTTAGTTAAATGGATATAACAGCCCCCTCCTAAGGGGCAGTTGTGGGTTCGATTCCCGCAGGGAGTACCAAAAAA
>CAMOTC010000060.1 GCA_946625545.1 uncultured Clostridia bacterium
ACGGATGATGTGCTGCGTCGCAGACTGTCCGCAATACCTATTCTATATTAAAAAAGTGCTGTCAAAAACTTGTCTCCCACGAGGAGGGCGATCATCGTGCCAAGGGAGAGGAAAGGGACGAGTGCGACCTGATACTTAGAGCCGCGGCCGAAGGCAACGCGCAGAACGATCGCGGCAAGAGCGGCGATCACGATGCCGAAAAAGAAGGCGACGAGGGTAAGCTTATAGCCGAGCAACAGTCCGAGGCAGAACATCAGCTTGACATCGCCGCCGCCGATCCCCCCTGTAAAGATCATCAAGAGGAAGAGAGGTAGGCTGATCACGAAAGCGCCGACGAGATGCTCCCACCATACGGTGTCCGTGAGCGAGAAGGAAAAGAAGGAAAAGACGAAATTTATCACCCCAAGCACCAGCACCAAGAGGAGCATGGAATGCACGATCTCGTGAATGTCGAGGTCAATCAAGGAGAGAACGAGCAGGACGGAAGCGAGCAAAGCATACTCAAAGAAGAGGTAGCTAAAGCCGTAAACGAGATAGAGGAGAAGGAAAAGAAGGGCGCAGATGATCTCCGAAGCGAGCGCCCTGCCCCCCTCTCTCTCACCACAATGCGGACAACGCAGGGAGAGGATCGAGCCATAGATCGGGAGGATATACTTCATAGGGAGATCGCGCCCGCAATAGTGACATTTCGGTCTCAATATCTCCCTATACTCCCCTCGCGGGAGAGCGTAGGCGGTACGCGACAGACAGCCGCCGAGAAGGAGCGCGCAGAGTGCGACGATGACCGAGTACAGCGCCGTCATATCAGATATCCCTCGCGAACCAAACGGCGTAATACTTCTTCGTGGTTTTTCCCTCGGTGACCGTAGCGTTAGTTAAGGGATTTTTCGTCAAATCGGCGGTCTTGATATTCTGATTCCTGATCACAAGATTCTCACAAACGATGGTCTTGACCCCCTCGTAATCGATGCCGTTCTTTCTCGCCTTGAGATGGATCTCGAGGATATTGCTGTGATTGTCGTTGTTGGGATTTTTCTTTACGTAGAAATAGAAAGACTCTTTGTCCGGCATAGAGATCTCTTTTGACAGAAAGACGTCGGAATCCAGCTTCATATCGTAATAGATCCCGTAGAGCGTCTTTACCGCCGCAGGCAGAGATTTATTGGCGCTATTTGTCGGGTCGTAATGATCCGGGTACTGACACGTCGCATTGTCGTCACCATTGGACCAATCCGCGATCATCAATTCGGGAAATTTGTGTCCCGGGGCCTGGGACTGACACCAGGCAAATCCAAAGTGAAGATCATACGACTTGACCCCATTGAACTGCGCTGAACCTTTGGTAATGTCGGGGAAAGAGCCTTTCCAGTCGCCATCTTTGCCAAGGCTGCTCGTCACGCAGACCATCGTCGCCCCACGGAGATGCAGCGCCACGTCATTGAGACGAGCGGTGACCGCTTCCTGAAGCTCCGCCTTGGTCTCGGTCTTTCTGTAAACGTTCATCACGGGGACGACCATCATCGAGAGGACGGACGCAAGAATGGCGGTGATCGCGATCGCCGCGATCATCTCCCCGAGGGTGACGCCCTTCTTATTCTTGCCAAATCTCCATCTCCGAAAGATCATATCTTCTCCCTACTTCTTCTTTTCCTTGCCATACTTGAGATCGTAATACTCGACCTCGACCTTATAAGTGTCATTGACGGAACTGGTCTTAGTAAAGGTAAAGGAGCTCTCTGCGTGCATGTCCTTATTCTTGATCGTGGTATTGGGATCGCTCGAGTCATCCACGTAGGTGATCGTAACGTATAATTGCTCCGCCTGTGTGGAGGTTCCCGTCGCGTTATTTGCCGACGCCGTGGATGCGGCGCTCCTCAGTGCGTCGGACGCCGCCATCGCCTTGATCGCCGAAAAGGTCAAAGGCATTATCAGCGCCGAGAGTATCCCGACCACCGCGATCGCGCAGACGCACTCCATCAGCGTGAAGGCTTTTTTGCACTTTTTCAAGAAGAGAATAAACCTTTTCATTTCTATCCCTCCACCTTGATACCCGTGTACGACCAGTTCAAGTATGCGGTCGAATATCCGGGAGCGTCCTCCGAAGAGAGGAATGTCGCCATCGGATAGGTCTTACCGCCATTTTTCCTGTTGCTAGTCGTGGACTGACCGTAGATCGTCGTATTGGAAAGGTTGACCACGACGTCCTGATTCTTGAAGTTCAGATGGTAGGAGCTGGACGCAGAGGAGTAATCGAGATTATCCGCCACGATAGGTCCATAGATCCATCTCGGGAGACCGACGTGATTTGCTTCATTCCATATAAGTTTCAAGCGATTTCGCGCGACCGACGTGGTCTCTCCGTTGCCCGAATAGGGTGACGAATAGCTTCCGCCCGTAGCGTTCTTGAAGGTATTGTATTTCTTGAGCGATCCGCTACTGTAGCTATATACCTCCGTCTTGGATCCGAAAGGCATATAAACTGCCGCCGCAAGGGGCATATCCTCGATGATCAGGTCGATATTGGTACCTGCACCGATGATATAGAGGAGAGGCTCGTACTTATTGTTACTATTCTTCTTCATACCGCCGACGGGGTTGGCATAGATGGACTTATAGGTGGTATTTTTCCACCAAAGGGCGCCCGACTCCGACTCATAGACCGCGTTGGACTTGAAGTAGATGGTGTCTCCGCTGGTCAGATAGAGGAAGACTCTGCCATTACCTACGACGGTGACCGTATTTGTCAGAGGATAGTCGCTCTGACCGCCGAAGAAGCGCAACGCTATGCCCTGCGGCAGGACGACGTGGAGATCCTTCGCTTCACTGGTGTAGGGCTTGGTCGGATCAACGCAGGTATAGAAGACCATACTGATATCATAGTAGGACATATTGGAAGATCCCCAATACCATCCGACTTGATTTTGCTCTCGTATCTTCTTTGAGACCCCTAAATTCGAGGCTCGATCATCACCTTGGTCCATATAGAACGCGCTGTACGGCAACTCGCCGCTCTCAAAGATAAAGAGTTTGCTTCGCCGCTTTTCATCAGGATCTCCGTGGATATAATAGTAGGCTGCCACCGAACTACTATGTCTGTCGGGATCGTACTTACAGTTTATGCCGACGTAGTCCCAAAGCTTATTATTGCCGATATCTTTCGAGCGCCAGCCGTTGATCTCGGACGCCTTTTTCTCGAGGTTACTGCCCGTGTAGTGATTCGCGTTGACGTAATATTCTTTTCCTTCCGCTTCGTTCTGCGTCCACCCCGTCAGGTCAAACTCCCCGTTCATCACTTTCGCATCGCCCGTCTTTCCCGACAAAACGCGTTTTGCGGGGGTAGCACCCGACGATCCGCTCGTCGGCGTGCCCTCGTAGGGGAGCTTCCAGACGTAGGGGATATAACGTGTATTCCAATACTTCGTCTGCGTCTTATCAAAGTGCTCCGAGACGCTGGCAGTCCACCTGGACGAGGGACGCACTATCGTCGTCTGATCCGAGGACGGGGTAAAATTGGGATAGCTCCAGACGCGAGGAGTACTCGACGCCTTTCCACCGGAATAGGAGAGGTTTTTATTTGCCTGAGCGACAGATGCCGCGGAGACGCTTGAAGTCTTCATCGCGTATGCCCATACGGTATCGAGGGTGGTCTCATGCTTTACATTAAAGGCGGAGACGGAGGCGTCGCCCTGCGTATTGAAGCCGCCGCTCGCGCTGATCGAGGGCGCCGAAGGAGCACTCGGTTTAGCCTTGATAGAGGGATCAGTCACGTTGATCTGCGTCGACGGGAAGGTGAACGTCATATTTTTTGAAGTAGTGCTATCGATCTCGACTCCGGTCGGCGACGCGACGGAGGGAGCAGAGGACTTCGGCGTATAGCACTGGGTGAGCTGAGCTTGCGTCTGGCTATATGTACGCGTATGAGTATCGGTCTGCGCCCCCAAAAAGTTCTTTTTATAAGTCTTCCACTGCGTGTTGAAATACGACAGATACTTGCTGCCGTTCGGCACGTAGGCAGAGGAATCGCTCACCCCCGTCCAGTAGTGTCTCTCACCGTATCTGTCAGAGGTATCGTGCCAGACCTGGATCCAACCGTTGCTCTCTTCCACCATAGTACCCTTGGTGAGATAGAGACCGGAATACTGCTGCCAGTCGCTGCTGCCGCATTTCGCTACGACTACGCCGTAATTTGTAGTGCGGATCTCACGGCAGGCACAGATATCGAGCGTGATGGAGCTCGGATGAGTACTATCCTTTCCTTTCACGTAGACGCTGCCGCTGTTATAGCTCGTGCCACCGATACTGACTGTACCCGTCCCCGTATCGCTGACGAATACGCCGGGGTGCTGCGAATAGTCCTTGGTCTCAAGTCCGGCTCCTTTCTTATACGCCTTATCGCCGATAAAACTATTATCCCTGACGACGAGTGCTCCCTTCTTCACCCACACGATGGTACGACCTGCCGCAAGATAGGAAGAGCCTTGCATTGCAGAGAAAATACTCGAACCGCCGTACAACTCGACGCTGTCTCCGAAGTAGAAAAGCTTGGTACTGCGATGCCCCTTATAACTCACTTCATTCGAGGATCCGGCATACACGGTCCCCTTGAAGACCGAACCGCCGAAGATATGCGAGACCCCATTATAGACCGCCACATTGGAGTAGGTCTTCACGTTATTGAAATAGTTCTCGCCGGAGCTACTCGTCGTATGCAGGAATGCGCCGTCATCCGCGACCTTGATGCCGTTGCCATTCTCTGAATAACTGCAATGATTGGTGTCGCTCCCATAGCCCGCCGAAAAGAGCGAGCAATATGCGAGAGAGACCTGCCCCTCGGTATTGAGCTGACTGCCGAACTTCGTATGGGAAGCGATACAGACTCCTTTTACGTTGACCTTCCCCTTGAAGTACATACGATCGGAGTCGGTACATTTGCCCGCATAGGTATCGTTGGTATAGTAGATATCGAGCTTAATATACGTCTCGAAATTCTCGAACCAACACTTCTTGTCGATACCCTTCGCCTTATCCGACCTGTCGGTCTTACCATAGAACCCTATCTTCCGCGTCGGAGCGCCGCTCGCCGTCGCGGTCGAGGAGGTCGTACTCGGACAATTGGAATTCACGATCAAGGATCTGCAGGTAACTGCCTTATTGAAGGTCATCTGGTAATACTTGCCCGTCGACTCATTGTAGAAAGTATAGATCGAGAGGTGTCCGTCGATATTGAAGACGGTATTATACACGGTATAATCGCCGCCCTTCGAGCCGAGGATATAGCATCTGCCGCCCGCCTGAGAGGTAAAGTTGAACTGCGTGCACCCCTTCCCATTCTCAGCCTTTCCATCGTTAAATTCCTTCTGCAAGTCAGCATAGTAAGCGCCTTTGCAGTATATCTTGCGTGCTGTGCCGATCTGCTGAGAATTATCCACGAGCCTGCCGTGGACTTTGATATCGCCGTTCACGGTGATCATAGAGAGCTGCGTACCCAGTGCCACCACTTTCATATCAGCTTGCGAGGAGAAATCAGGCGAGAACGCGTTGACCGCGCCATCGACGTTGCCTTGTACGTACAGATTGGAATTAGAACAGTAGATCGTGCCCGAAACCTTCTTTTCCAACGTAACGGTACCGGCAGACTTAAAGGTGGGACTCTTCTTGAGCTCTCCGGTCACCGTCAAGCTATTACAACCGTACGCTTTGAGTGTGCCATCGACCTCAGAAAGAGTGACGTCCGGCTTAGAGTCCGACGCTGAACAAGTCACGTCCCCTTTTACGGTCTTATTGATCGTCACTTCCGTAACGGGAGCGCCGATATAGAGATTTTTCGTGATACTGCCGCCGCCGGTGGAGGTAACTTTGCCTTTATTAAACAGATGCAGAGTAGCGAGCGTAGCCTTACGAAGAGCGACGTTTCCTGTGCCGATGATCCTGGTCACGCCCTCGACGACGGTGTGCTCGCCATTACGGAAGTCCACCGCATTTCCGTCGTAATATCCATCCCACTCCAGATCGCCCGTTACGGTCTGGTAAGTATTGCTCTCGCTATCGTCATTATCACCGAAATCGATAAAGGTGCCATAGCTCAGGACCGACGCGATCGTCGTCTCGTGAGAAGAATCATTCACGAAGCGGATATATCCTTTGGTATTGTAGACTTTGGGAATAGATCGGCAATTCTTCATATAGATATAGCCGCCCGTTGTGAGGATATAGTCCATATTCGTGGCAAATCTCGCATTCGTGATGCTGATATCGCCAGCAGCATAGATGTACGAATTGTACGAACCGAAAGTACCGGTGGAGTCTATCGTCAGTTTACCGTTCGTCCAGATCTTACCCGTGACATAGCCGGAGCCCGTGATCTTATTCTCTGCACCGCCGGTCTGGGTGATGATGTCCTTCTTGACGACGCCGGATCCTTCGTACACGCCGCATTTCACCGACTCGTTGATCGTGCCGTTATTCACGATCTTGCCCGTCTTACTGATAATGACAGATCCTCCGATCGTGTAGCCCGCATTGATCTTGATCTCGTCGCATCCGTCGAGATTTAACGATCTCGAGAGATTCATACTCACCTCGAAGCTCGTAACTTTGGGCGCTTTCACGCCGATATCTGCGTTCATTACGAGAGTGGTCACGTTCGGGAGATCGACGTTACCGCTGAAGTCACTCCTTACAGTCACTCTCTCATTCAAACAATGCAAGCCGCCAAAGCACTCGAGATCCACCGTACTGCCGTTGAACTCCACGATGCCCGCCACGTAGATCTCTCCTTTGATCGTGAGAGGATCCCCCGCGGCGTCGTTGCCGCCGTAGCGCAGGTTGCCCGACCTATTCAAGGTAAACTTGCCCTTGATCGGATACTTCAGCACGTAGTATCCCCCGCTCATCGCAGGATCGGACAGAGAGAGCGAGATGTCGAGGAGATGATTGTACTTATGGATATGGTCGAGTCCATAGACGTCCTTACAGCCGAAGGAAGCGCCTTCCGCATTGATATTCGTCTCGATATGGATATATCCCGATACCTGGAAATAGCCTCTGATGTACTCACCGATCTGCTCGGCATTGGCGACGCCTCTGTTGTCATCCTTTCTCCCGGTCTTACCGTAAATATAGAGATCGCCATTGGTGATCTTTGCACCGCAGGAAGAGCCCGTTCCCGTACCGAAAGCCTTGGAGGTATGCACCCAGGAATTCGTCTTTGCAACGACAGCCCCAACCTCTGAGACAAAGAGATTGACGTAGCTGTTTTTGGAGCAGATCTGATCGAACCTACCGCCGATATAACGGTTGGAGTCCCCCATCTTGACGTATCCTTCCGCCGTGAGATGGGTCCAGCCGCCGTATCTTCCCTTTGAAGTCATCGCGTGGGCGTCATCATACAGCCACTCGATATTTCCTTTGGCATAGATAATGCGATAGTTGTCATCGGTCTTGACGGCATTACCCTCCTCGTCCGTATTCGGATAGTAACTGCAGCCTACCTGGTAGCTGTCCTTGGGATTCGTAGCGGAGCCAATGGTCAGATTACCTTCGCTGACCGAGATGCCGCATTCGAAGCCGCCTGCGACCAAAGTATCTGCCTTCGTGATCAAGCCGCCCTGCGTATATGAGACATTGGAGCCGCCCTCCACCTTCGCACCGCCGTTCGTCGCTTCGATAAATACACCATAGCCCGTGGCTTTACTCCCGGAAGATCCGCTGATCCATACGGCGGGGACGCTGTCATTTGCCTTACCGGCGCCCTGCACTTTCATATAGACGCCATTGGAGTTCAGGCTATCACCCAAAGCACCACCCGTCTGCTTGAAGGTGCCTCTCACGATACCGACGATGTCAGCATACTTCGTATCGGAGCAGATACTTCCCGCCGCGATAGAGAGGGAGCCGACGTCAAAGTCTCCTTTGAGACATCCGTTCTCGATAATGAGAGAGTTGTCCGACGAGGTCTTTGCCCCGCCGACGTAGGCGCCGCCCGCGAGAGTGAGATTGCCACCGCCCATCTCGACGGTGCCCTTCACGTACTGCGAGTAGGAGCTCTTATTCAGTTTGATACTATTCTTGCCGATATAGAGATCGCCTTCGATCTCAAACTTTCTCTGCGGATCGAGCGGAGAGGAGCTATTTGAGCCCTCGATACGCACGTTGCCTAAGACGCTCACGGAGGAGTAGAAAGGCGTAGCCATATTGCCGACGTACATATCCCCCTTTACGGTCAGGGTATGACTCGTGGACTCCATCTTGAAAGCGCCGTTCAGGCGGAGTACGTTCACGGTGAGAGAGCCCTTCATCGTCGTCGTGGAAGAGGCATTCGTCGCATGGATCTCGGTGAAGCACGCCGTACCCGAGATATTCAGCGTCTTACCGTTACTCTCGAATTTGCCCTTAAAGCGAGCGTCGCTCGTATTTGTGAAATTACCTTTATTATTGCGCAAGAGATGCGCGAAGTCATAGACGTGTCCTGCGACGTAGGCGTTACCCTTGACCTGGATCGTCGAACCCCAGCGATATTCGCCGCCAGAAGAAGAGCTGCTCTTCTCCACGTAGAAGGAGTTTTTCGCATCCTCGGGGCGCA
>CAMOTC010000061.1 GCA_946625545.1 uncultured Clostridia bacterium
GTCTCGGCGACGTGCCCGATCAAGTCTCCTTTCTTTACGCTCTGTCCGACGGTGACTGCGACGTCACTGCCGAGCAGGCTATAGACCGTCTTCATACCGTTCTCGTGCAGAACGACGACCTCGGTGCCTCTGAGCACGCTCGTCGTGATACTCTCCACTTTGCCGCTATACACGCACTTTACCTCGGTGCCCACCTCTGCCGCGACGTCGTAGGCTTCGTGCGTCGCCCATTGATTGAGCGTAGCGTTATACACGAGGGTATCATTCGCAAAGACTCCTACGGTCTCTCCGTCGAGAGGGAGAGAAAAGAGCACTTCCTCTGCGACCGCGACAGGCTCCGTCGTCGTCGGCGTCGGGTCGGTTTGAACGGGCTCGTTGGTCACGGGGATCTCCTGCGTCGGTGTCTCGGTGATGGAGACGTCGATGACGTCCTCGCCGTTCTTTTGCTTGAGAGCGTAGGTGACAGCGACCATCGTCGCGATGGCGATCACGCAGACGATCATAAGTATTAAGTAGAGATTTTTCCTGATAAAGGTTACGAATTTTTGATTTCTCGGTTTATTTGTCTTTTCCATTTTTTACCTCCGTCACAGGGATTATGGTCCATAAACGCGAGGTTATACAGGGGAAAAGAAGATTTTTTTCGGCGGGGAGAGGCGGCTTTCCGGCAGGTCCTTGACTATATAACGTATATCTTCTATAATGAAAGTATGAGAAAGATCAGTGTCGCGGGCATAGGATATAAAAATCGCTTGGGCGTGGAGAAAAGCCTCGCTCTCATCAGCCGCGTAGGCTTTAACGCGATGGACTTTTCCCTCTATGCGGAGGGGAAATATATCGAGTTTGATATAGCAGGCGGGCGCAAAGATCCCGCACGCGCCGTGGAGATCAGGCGCAGGGCGGAGGACGTCGGCGTCGTGATCGGACAGACGCACGCTCCTTTCGGCTTTCGCGAGGAGCACAAGGGCGACATTCCCGCGGTCCTCGAGGTCTATAAGAGGGCGGCGGAGGCGACGAGTCTCCTCGGCTGTAAGCAAATGGTCATCCATCCCTTGAAGTTCAATGACTGCATCCGCGACTACAGGCGTGAGGAATGCTTTGATCTCAATATCGAGATCTTTCGTAAGCTCACCCCCATATTGAAGGATACGGGGGTCACGGGGCTTCTCGAGAATATGTTTGTGACGGAGCACGGCGACGGATGGTTCCGCCTCCTGCCCACGATCTATTCCTCGGGCGCGGAGCTCAGGCGCGCGGCGGATATCCTCGGAGATAGTTACGGCGTGTGCCTGGACAGCGGACACGCGAATATCACCAAGGAGGACATCGCGGGGACGGTCACGGCGATCGGTGATAAGCTCCTCGCCCTCCATCTCCACGATAATACGGGAGACAGGGACGATCATCTCCCTCCCTATTTCGGCAATATGGCGATGGATACCCTCGTGCAGGGATTGAAGGAAATCGGATACAAGGGAAATCTCAATTTTGAAGTACGTTTCGACGACGTGCCCGATGAGTCTCTGGAGTCGGCGCTCCGATACGTTTATGAGGTGGGCGCCGCATTCAGGCGCAGGATAGACGGAGAGTAAGGTATGAAAAGTGTCACAGTCAACGCATCCACTCCCTACGAGGTCGTGATCGGCAGCGGCGTGTCCGCAAAGATCGGCGAATATATGCAGGAGCTCGGTCGGTCGGGCAAGGTCATGATCGTCTCGGATACCAACGTCGCTCCTCTCTATGCGGAGGGTGTCGCGGATCAGCTGGTCTATCACGGATACGAGCCTACGATCTTTACCTTTGACGCGGGCGAGGAGTCCAAGAATCTCTCCACCTACGGCGATATCCTCGCGCTCCTCGCGGAGGAAGGATTTACCCGCACCGATACCGTGCTCGCCCTCGGCGGCGGCGTGGTGGGAGATATGGCGGGATTTGCCGCCGCGACCTATATGCGCGGCGTCGCTTTTATCAATATGCCGACCAGCCTCCTTGCGGCGATCGACTCCTCCGTCGGAGGTAAGACCGCGGTGGATCTCCCGCAGGGGAAAAATCTCGTGGGCGCCTTTTATCAGCCCCGACTCGTTCTCTTCGATACCGATTTTATAAAGACGCTTCCCTACGACGAGATCCGCAACGGACTCGGAGAAGGGGTCAAGTACGCCGTGCTCGAGGGGGGAGAGATCTTTGATATCCTCTCATCGGGACTGACGAGCGATAATCTCGAGGACTTTATCGCCCTCTCCGTGGACGCGAAAAGAAGGATCGTGGAGGAGGACGAATGGGAGAAAGGGAAGAGAAAGCTCCTGAACCTCGGCCATACCGTCGCGCACGCGGTGGAGACCTTGACAGAGTACGTCGTGCCGCACGGCGTCGCCGTCGCATACGGCGTCAGGGTGATGTCTCGTCTTGCGCACGATCGCGGCGAGCTCAGCGACGAGGATTACTATAAGATAGAGGAACTGCTCCTCGAGAACGATCTCGGCTTGGAGCTGAATCCCGTGGAGGAGCTCATTCCCTATTTCTCTGCGGATAAAAAGAAGGCAGGGCGCACCCTGACCCTCGTCACCATCGCGGGGATCGGCGACTGCCGTCTGACCGAGATCGATATCGAGGACGTGGCGCGCTACTTTGAGGGGAACTGAAATGGCGGACTACTGCTTGATCGGTAAAAGGCTGAATTACAGCTATTCCAAAGTCGTGCATAATAAGCTCGGCTACGACTACGACCTCGTGGAGCTCGCTCCCGAGGAACTGTCGGCTTTTATCCATTCGGGTCGCTACAAGGCTTTTAACGTCACGATCCCCTACAAAAAGGCTGTGATCCCCTATCTTGACGAGATCTCGGAGGAGGCGAAGGCGCTCGGCGTCGTGAACCTCGTAGTCCGCGACGGAGCGAAGCTCAAAGGCTACAATATGGATATCCGCGGTATGGAGTACGCCCTCGCGAGGACGAATGTCTCTCTCCGCGGAAAGAAGGTCCTGATCCTTGGCAGTGGCAATACTTCCGAAACGGCGGAGTACCTCGCACGCGAAAACGGCGCGGGGGGGATCGTCAAGATCTCGCGCTCGGGCGAGGATAATTATACGAATATCGCCCGTCACGCGGACGCCGCGTATATCATCAATACGACGCCTGTCGGCACCTATCCCGCAAATGAAGACACCTTGATCGACCTCTCTCTATTCCCCGCGCTCGAAGGGGTGCAGGAGGTCATCTACAATCCCTTCAAGACCCGCCTCGCGCTCGCCGCGGAGGACAGGGGACTCCCTGTCGCCACGGGACTCGATATGCTGGTCGGACAGGCAGCGTACACCGCGGAGATCTTTCACGGCACTCTCCCTCCTCGCGAGGAGGTGGATCGCCTTGTGCGTGAGATCCTCGCAGAGGATAGAAACGTCGTCTTGGTCGGAATGCCCGCTTGCGGCAAGACCACCATCGGGCGCGCACTCGCGTCCCTCCTCGGCAGGCGCTTTGTGGACGTGGACGAGGAGATCGTGAAGAAGCACGGAGAGATCCCCACGATCTTTGCCAAGCAGGGAGAGACCGTCTTTCGTCTGTATGAGAGCGAGGTCATCGCCGATATAACGAAAGAGCATCGTCTCGTGATCGCGACCGGCGGGGGCGCCGTGCTGAAAGAAAGAAACAGGCTGAATCTTCGGCAGAACGGCGTGGTCGTATGGATCCGCCGTGCACTGGACGCTCTGACCGACGAGGGGAGACCGCTCAGCCAAGGGGGAAAGATCGCATCTCTGTATCGCGAACGCGAACCCATCTACAGGAGCCTCGCAGAGGTGACGGTGGAGAATGATAAGGATATCGAGAGCGTGGTGAATGAGATCGCTCGTGAGGTAAAAAAGTTATGAAAATACTCGTGATCAACGGCGTCAATCTGAATATGCTCGGCATTCGCGAGCCCGCCCTCTACGGCAAGAAGGACTATAAGTCCTTAGTCGCGGAGATCAAGGCGCACGCGAAGGAGATCGGGGTCAAGGTGACCTGCGTACAGTCCAATTACGAGGGGGAGATCGTGGAGTATATCCAGCGCGCTCTCGCGAGGTACGACGGCATCGTCATCAACCCCGGCGCCTATACCCATACCTCGGTGGCGATATTGGACGCTCTCAAGGCGGTGCAGATACCCACCGTGGAGGTGCATCTGACCGACGTGGACGCGCGCGAAGAGTACAGAAAGGTCAGCTACGTCTCGGAGTACGCCTTCCTCAGAGTGACGGGGAAGGGCTTCCTCGGCTATCTCGAGGCGCTCGACGCTCTCAAAGAGAAGGTGGCGAAATGAAGATCTTGGTCGCTTCGGACATTCACGGCTCCCTGAGCGCCGCATACGCTTTGATGACGGCGGTGGACAGGCTCGGTGCGGAGAAACTCCTACTCCTCGGCGATCTATACTATCACGGCGCGAGAAATCCTCTGCCCGAGGGCTACGATCCCCGCGGCGTGGCGGAACTTCTCAACCAAAACGCCCATCGCATCATCGCCGTACGCGGCAACTGCGACAGCGACGTGGACCTCACCGTCTCGGACTTTGAGATGGCGAAGGAGGCATGGCTTTTCCTCGGCGGCAAGACGATATACGCGACGCACGGCGACAGGTACGACGTCGATCATCTCCCGAAGGGCAAGGTCGATCTCCTGCTCTACGGTCACTATCATACGGGCTTTATCGTGGAGAGAGGGGGCGTCCTCGTCGCAAATCCCGGCTCCACGAGCCTTCCGAAAGGGGGTACAAAGCCGAGTTTTCTCCTCCTCGATGAAAAAGAGATCAAGCTCTATTCGTTGACGGGCGAGATCATCGCCGAGCACGCGCTATGATAGACTTACACCTGCATCTCGACGGTTCTTTGACCCCCGCGGAGATAGTTGAATTATCCCGCCTTTCGGGGGTGGAGCTTCCCACTTACGAGCACAATGAACTACGATCCCTTCTGACTTTTGACGGCAGGGGGACTTTGAACGACTACCTGACTAAATTCGATCTGCCGCTCTCCGTCATGCAGAGCGCGGAGTGCGTGGAGTACGCGGTGCGTGCGCTGTCCTCTCGCTTGAAAGCGATGGGATATACCTATGCGGAGATCCGCTTCGCCCCCGTCCTACACACCGCGAAGGGGGCTACGCAGGAAGAGATACTCATAGGGGCTGTCAAGGGACTTTTAAAGGATGACTCCCCTTACAATCTCGTCCTCTGTTGCATGCGCGGAAGGAGCCGCGAAGAGAATATCCGTACGGTGGAGCTCGCTGCGGATTGGACAGGCGGCTACGGCGTCGTGGGCGTGGACCTCGCGGGAGCGGAAGCCTTGTATCCGACCGAAAATTATAAAGATATCTTTTCCATCGCCTCCCGCCTCGGCGTGGGGATCACGGTACACGCAGGTGAAGCGGCGGGCGAGGACAGCATTCGTGCGGCTCTCGATATGGGCGCCTATCGTATCGGACACGGCACCGCTTTGAAGAGTAAAGACCTTATCGACCGCATAATAAAAGACGATATCCTCCTCGAAGTGTGCCCCACGAGCAACGTGCAGACGGGCGCTGCGGAGAGCATAGAGAAGCACCCCCTGAGGCATTTCCTCGAGGCGGGCGTCCCCGTGGCGTTGTGCTCGGACAATATGACGGTGTCGGATACTTCCGTATTGCGCGAGTGGGAGAAGGTCAAAGCGGCATTCGGCTATTCGGACGACGTATTCAAGGCAATGACGGATGCGGCGATGAAACACGCCTTTCCTATGAGGATATTATGATTATTGCGCCCGAAAGCCTATTTTAGGCTTTTTTTATTGCGCTTCCTTGCATTTTTGATTTAAGGTATATTATAATTTTTATATACCAAGATAGGGGGCGGAAATGGATACTTTCCCGATGAAAACAGACCTCATACAGATCAAGGGCAAGCCGAAGAACGGCAAGGTCAAGGTCGTGAAATACGACAGGAGTTTCCTGTCCCGCATCATTCAGAACGAGAAGGCGAAGCGCTTTTACGACGAGATCAAGAATTATTGCATGTCCTTCGAGCGAGTCAAGGCGCGCTCCGCCTGGGGCGCCGAGAGCTTCGTCGTGGGCAACGAGACCATCGTCAAACTGATCTACCTGGGCGGCTCGCTCTGCGTTCTCGCCGCTCTCTCTCCCGCTCTGTATAGCCAAAAGGACTACCCGCACGCCGATTTCTCCGAAAAGAGGGAGTATGCCTCTACGCCGATGCTCCTCCCTGTTCGCACGAATGCGGAGGTAAAGATCGCCCGCCGAATGATCGCCGAGGCGTTCACGACGCGCTGTATCTATACGCTCGAGTTTCCGACCCGCGCAGACTACGTCGCCTCTCTCCCCGCCCAAAAGGACGAGTCTCTGATCAAGAAAAAAATGATCAAGGTCTCGGAGAGCGAGATGAGCGAGGCAGACGCCAAGAAAGCCGTCGCATCCGCCCTAAAGAGCGAGGCGGAGGAGGAGAAGATCCTCGAGGAGATCGGCGGCACGAAAAAGCGCGCGCCGAAAAAGAAACCCCAAGAGGAAGCTCCCGTCGAGGAGACGCTCCCCGTTATACCTGCCCAAAGCGAGGAAGGGTCGGAGGAGGTGATCGAGACTCCCGCAGAGCCTGCTCCCATCGCCATAGAAGAGGCGCCCATCGAGCCTGCGCCCGCCGAGGACGCGTGCGACGAGGAAGGGGAGATCGAGGACGAAACGAATGACGAGGACATGCCGGACACCGTCTTTGAGCTCGCTTCGGACGGACTCGTGATCGAGGTCAAGTACGACAGGAGCTTTATCTCTCGCATCATACAGAACGAAGGGGCGAAGACCTATTACGACGAGATCAAGAATTACCTGATCTCCTTCGGCTTGAAGCCGCGCGCTTCCTGGAAGGCGGACAGCTTTTATCTCGGCCGCAAGACATATCTCGTCGCGAAGGTCAGGGGAAAGACCTTGACTCTCTACTACGCCCTCGATCCGACTGCATACGAGGATAGGATCTATCACCACGTGGACGTCTCGGGTAAAAAGACCTATGAAAAGACCCCGATGATGGTGAAGGTCAGGAGCGACCTCGGTCTCAGAAAGGCGAAGAAACTCATCGACGAGATGATGGATGCGGCGGCATTCTCGCAAAAGGAAACTCCGCGCGTGGACTACGTCGCGCTCTATCC
This sequence comes from uncultured Clostridia bacterium, assembly GCA_946625545.1. Classification (GTDB taxonomy): domain Bacteria; phylum Bacillota; class Clostridia; order Christensenellales; family CAG-1252; genus CAG-1252. The sequence goes on from CAMOTC010000061.1 coordinate 7,153, forward strand.
TTACGAGACCACCGACGCCCTGATCGAAAAGAAACTCATCAAGCGTTTTGAACGTCATCTGGACGAGACCGAGTCCGTCGCCGTCCTCGAGAGAAAAGAGGTCATCGAGGTAAAGAAGGAAGATACCCCCGAGGATCAGCCCGAGGAGGTCGTCTTTGAGCTCAGAGAGGAGCCTATCGCGGAGCCCATAGAAGAGCCTGCCGAAGACACCATTGAGCCTGCCGCGGAGACCGCAGATGAGTCCGTCGAAGCTGTCGAGGAAACCGCAGCAGGATCCGAAGATTCGATCGAGGACGTCGTCTTTGAGCTGGACGAAGGCGAGGACGAGATCGAGGACGTCGTCTTTGAGACCGTGGACGAGGAGGACGAAGAGGACGTGACCTTCGAGCTCGTAGAGGAGACTCCCTCGGGTATGGAGTCCTATGCGAAGGAAAAGACGGAAGGGAAGTTCGTCACCTTGAAAAAGTATATAAGAGGCTTTACCGCAAAGATGCGGCAGGGCGACGACGAACGTAAGGACTATTACGCCGAGATCAAGGCGAAGCTCCTCTCCTATAAGGGGGTCAAGCTCAGCGAGAGCTTCTCGGGCGATAGCTATAAAAAGGGCGCGCGCGCACTCATGAAATCGCGCATACGCGGAAAGACGCTGTGCCTCTTCTTTGCCTTGAACCCCGACAACTATAAGCAGACGATCTATCGTCAGCAGTATAAGGGCGACACCAAGGCGTACGCCTCAACCCCGATGATGGTGAGGGTAAAGAGCGAGCAGGGACTCAAGCGCGCGCTCCGACTGATCGAGGAGATGGAGCGCAATTATCTCCTGCAGGCGGGCGATCCCGTCGATTACGTCAAGGTGCGTGGGGAATACCTCTATGAGGAGACCGCCTCTCTCGTGGAGAAGGGTCTGATCAAGACGAGACTCGTGACGGTGACGGAGTATGAGGCGGAGAGGCTTCTCAAGAAAAAATCAAAATAGCGGCGGCGGATAGCGGCACTTATGCTGCTCTACCGCTTCTCGTCCGAATGGTTACGTACAAGGAGTACGCGCCCATCCGTCCGCTCGCGGAGCGTTTGCCTAAGCAGCACTCTTCGCCGTCGATCGTTGAGTCTATAATGGGATCTTGCGAAAAGCGAGATCCTTTTTTACATTATTTTGAGTGTGTCGTGTCTCGTCTCTGCACCATTCTCTATCGCCGTATGGGGATAATCATACCCCGCAATGCGCGCTTTGGCGTGCTATTCACGCGCGGCAGCATTTGCGACCGATAGGTCAATTTACTTTCAAACCCACTATCATATTTCCTTCCCTCCCGTCGTATATATTACGGATAACGTTTCAGGAGGCGTGTATGGATAAATTTGATCTCT